>CABUBU010000062.1 GCA_902489795.1 uncultured Azospirillum sp. | reverse complement strand
CGTGCTCGATGTACGGTTGATCCGGATCACGCCGAACATCCGCTGGCCGTTCCGGGCGAGACCGTACTGCTCCTCCAGAATCTGCCAGTTGTGCGCCTGGACCACCTCCGTCACCGCATCGATCACGTCGCTGTGCGGCACCGGTTTCCAGCTCGCAGTCGCTTCCGGCGTCGGAACCAGCGCGATCTCATCGCGTCCGACGAACTTGCCTTCACTCATCATCAATCCCATAATCTTTTACTCCTGTTGTTGTTTTTTGTTAAAATGATTGTATATTAGAGATGACTCGTGCGAAATAAGAGAAAAACGTTGACTCGGCGACGAGCCGGAACCTGATTTGCGGCGGAAACGCTGAGAAAATTTTGTTTGGCGGTAAAAACGGCCCGAAAGGCCGGATTTGGTACTGAAAACTTGAAAATTTAGGCGTAAGCCATCCTGCATTGGCAAGAATGCGTGTTGTTTGACAAATTTACTTTTTATGACAGGCGAAGCTAAGCGGCGTCGGCAAAAGTTTTGTAGCAACGGATTTTATCCGGTTGCTCCAGAACCAACGCGGCGGCCACGGCGGTTAAGCTCAGAGTCAAGTGCGCGATGGTCATCTGGTTGCGGATGGCGCGGTATTTGTACTGCGACATTTCCTCGACTTCGCGAGGCCCGAGGCGGGAGAAATAACGTTCCGCTTCAGTCCGGCATTTATAGGTGTCCTTAAAGCGTTTCGACTCTCTGGGCACCTGGCTGCGATGATCATCGGTAATGTCGATATAGGCGGTACAGCCGTAACATTTGCCGGTACAGAAATGGTCATGGTCGATTGGGCATTGCGGCGGTAAAGCGGCCTTTTCCCGTTTGGTCCCGGCGACAATCGGACAACGAAATTTCTTGCGGGTTCGGGCTCCATCCGGGCTGATGCCGTAAAATTTCATTTCCAGACCGGCCTGACACAGCGGCAGTCCGTGTGGCCCCACGGTTTTGTCCGGCTGCTGATTGCGGCGGTTCAACGGAATGAACGGTTCGGCTTTAAGTTTTTCGACAATGAAGTTATAAAGTTCGCGGTCATCGTATCCGGCATCGCCGAGAAAGATGCGCCCTTTTTTCTGACCGTAGATTCGCACGAACTTTTTCAGTAGCGCCTTGGCTACTTTGCCGTCGGTGCGGTTGTTCGGCAGGGTAACTTCGATAAGAGGAATACCCTCACCGCTGAGCAGAACGTGAGTACGGTAGCCCCAGAACCAGGTAAAGGTTTTCTTCTTATCGCCGCTCGGTTGTTTGATGTAGGAATAATAACTGAGCGTTGCCATGGGATTGCGCTTGATCTTGGTGGTTTTGTCGAGCTTACGGTTGGGATTCTTGGGGTTGTTGTGCTTGGTGTTGGCCTTGATCGGTTTAGAATCGGCCATAATGACCTCCAGCGTGGCGATGCCTTTTTCAACCAGCAGTTTGCCGGAAGCATGAAAAAGAGTTTCGATCTCGGCGTTGTTCGTATCGGTCAGAAAGCGCGAAAAACGGGAAGCATCGGGAATCCGTCCGGCATTGAATCCGCACATTTCGGCCAGGATCGGACGGCTTTCCAAGTCGCGGACCAGGTCGGAAATGCATTTGATGTGAGCCGATTGTTTGTAGATCAGCGCCTTGAAATAGGCGGAACGCCGATAGCCACGGCGGCCGAGTTCGGGAAAATCCGGCTGGTCGTAGATCAGATCGAAGGCGCGGAAAAGTGCATCGTATTTTTTCAGGAATGAGCACGAATCGATCAGCGCGTAGTAGTCATAAAACAGTGAATTTTGCATCATATTTTTTCCTCTTTTTGAGTGGTTAATTGTTGTCCCGCAAGACATTACAATATATCACCAAGAGGAGGAATTTTCAAGGACAAACGACTCAAAAGTCGTTAATTATAAAGCGTTTAACGTATTACGCAGAACAGCAACAGCTGATTTACAACAAAGGAGGGCTACTTTTGATTGGTGTGAAATAGATGAAAATGAGGGGGCGTAATCAGAAAATTACGCCATTTTGAAAATTGTTAGGACAGGTGTGCAGAAAGGATTCAAATTGTGAGACTCTTTTTAATGTTGCTGCTCTTTGCCGGAGGTACGGCATTGATGGCGGATTCTTCTTTCGATGCGTCGAAAAAAGAAAATCCGGATCATTTTTTCAAATATCCCCAATCGGAAGAATTGAGTATCAAGCAGGAGGGCGACTACCTTCGCATTTACGGCAAGAAGCTGAATTACAGCATGCTTGCCGCCGAAGAATTCACCACCGGCACCGTATCGGCTCGGCTGAAACTCTTCAACAATGTTTTCGGCCTAGTCGCCCGCGATGGAAAGG
>CABUBU010000061.1 GCA_902489795.1 uncultured Azospirillum sp. | reverse complement strand
AAATAAATAATAGTTAACTACAGAAAAGACGTATACGCCTTTCTCCGTAATTTGTCAATATTTTTGGCGATTTTTTTTATGTTTTGTTCTCAACTGTATGAAAAAACGGTTCTATTTTTTATTTTCACTTTTTGAAAATTGATGAAAACAGCGTTTCCCGTTTAGGACTCGGCGTTTCGTCAACTTCGGTATAAGAAATGTAATCGCATATGTCCCAATCTATCCCCTCGCGAATCACACGGGCAGGAACACCGGCGATCAGCAGGTTTTTCTCCTCGAATTTCTTATTGACCAGCGACATGGCGCCGACGATCGAATCGGCACTGATTTTCGTTCCCTTAAGCAGCATGCAGCGGGCGCCGATCCATACATGGCGGTCAATAACGACATCCTGCGGCTCGTTCAAAGGATCGCGGCTGCCTTTGTCAACGATCGTGTGGCCGTCACCGGTGCGAATGATGCAGCCGGTTCCCATAATCACGTTATCGCCGAGAATGACGGAAACGCCTTTTTTTTCTTTGGCCAGAATGGATATATTGCCGTTAAAAAGGCAATTGCGGCCGATAATGACCCGGCTTCCGTGATTGAGATGAAAAAACACGCCGCCCGTTTTGGCCCCACTGCGTTGCTTTTCAAAACGATTGCCGTTTCCGAACATCTCCAGCCGCGAATTTTGAAAATCCTGCGGAAAACCGATCCTGACCAGATTGTCGTTTCCGTTAACGACGATGTCAAGTCCGGGGATCTCTTCCGCCAATTCCCGTTCTTTTCCGTTTTCGACGATTATCAGGCGGTTGTTTTCTCCCGTGATTGATAATCCCATGGTCTGCACTCCTTTAATAGTTCAAGAACGAGGGTTCAAACGACGGCTGTTCGGGCGGAATGTCGACGGCCTGCCACAAATCCTTGTCCGGATCGTAAGTTATATGAATAAAATCACAGTTGGCCAGACGATAGATTCTGCGGCCGAACAAAACGTTGATCAACACCGTCATGGCGTTGCCGTGAGTGGAAAGCGCAATGTTGCGGCTGCTGTATTTTTGCGCCGCATCGCGGATTGCCGCCTTCATCCGTTCGGCTACTTCGCCGAAACTTTCCCCGTCGGGAAATTTTGCCCCGTAATCGGCATAACATTTGCGGAAATCGGGATATTTCTCTTCCCGTTCAATCGTGTACATGCCGTTTAACTTCCCGTAATCCACTTCCCGCAGGCGGGGATCGTACTCAATTTCCAGCCCCAGCCGGCCGGCCACGATTTCCGCCGTCTGGGCGGCACGGAGAAGGTCCGAACTGATGAGCCTTTTGATCTTTCTGTCTGCCAGCTTTTCCGCCAAAGAGGCCGCCTGTTCGCGGCCGTTCATCGTCAGCGGAACCGGATAGGGATGCTGTCCCTGCGGACGTCCTTCCGCGTTCCAGATCGTTTGTCCGTGGCGAAAAATGTAAAAATGCTTTTTCATCTGTTCCTTAAATTCGACAATTGTCCTTTATGCCGGATTGTAACCCAAGAGCGGCAAAAAGCAAACGCTTTTTCCCGTTTTCCCGACACAAAAAAACTCCGCGGCCGATCGGCCGGGAGTTTTTTTCGTCATTCCAGCTTCTTGATAGCCAGAACTTCGTTGGGAAACAGCGTGTAAACGTTGTACACGATCCGGTCACCCGGCTTCAGTTCCAGCTTCAGCTTGCTTTTTTTCACATAGACCAGACCGCCGTCATCAAGCTCGAGAAACCAAGTGTCAATCGGCAGAAAAGTCAGGCTGTAACGGATCTTCATATCAAAAATATCCGTCACGACCGCTTCCGTCGGATCGCTTGCAATCAGCCCGCGGCTCCGGCCTTCTTCCGCTTCGCCGTCACCGGCAGCATCGCTTCCGTCGCCCAGTTCGACCCCATTTAACACCGCGATTTCATCCGGACAGAAAGAAAAGACGCGGTAGCGGATTCTTTCTTCTTCGTGCAGATCCCGATTGTAACGGTAGCGAAGCATGTAAACGTCACGACCGTTGGACAACCGCAGCACATACGCGGAAAACGGAAAGGGAACTTCCCGTCGCATGCTGACGGCATAAAGCTTTTCAACCACCGCGCTTTCTTCTTCCTCCACCGGATGGGAAAACTGCGGCTTTGTCTTTTCCTCTTCTTTGTCGCAGGCGGCAAAAAGCAGCAGCGACAACAGCAAAACAAAAGTTTTTTTCATATGCATCATAGTTAATTAATAATTTCAAACCGATTGTTTTATACCTCTTTTGCCGGCATTTGTAAACCCTTTGCGGCACAAAAAGTAACCCACCGGCTAAGCCGGTGGTTCTTCTCAAGCGGATGTACCCCTAATGGTGCCAGCGAACGCCTTAAGGGCGTATGACGGTCTGACAGGGCGAAGATTACTTGCTACCCGTAAACGGGTCAAAATCCATTGTTAATTGACTTTG
>CABUBU010000060.1 GCA_902489795.1 uncultured Azospirillum sp. | reverse complement strand
CGCCGGTCGTGGCTGATGACGACGACGGCGCCGCCGTAGCCGCCGATGATTTTTTCCAGCTTTTCGATGGTCGGCATATCGAGGTGGTTGGTCGGTTCGTCCAAAAGCAGAATGTCCGGTTCTTCGATCAGTGCCCTGGCCAGCGTCACTTTGCGCCGTTCGCCGCCGGAAGCGGTGGCGGGGTCGGCGTCGGCGGCAATTTCCAGCTGTTCGATCCACATGTCGGTTTTGTAGTCTTCGCTGCCGTCGTGTTTGTCAAGTCCGGCGGCAACCGCTTCGCGCAGGGTCTTAAAACCGCTTAAGTCGGCGTCCTGCGGCATGTAACCGATTTTGACGTTGGGCTGGATGAAAATTTCGCCGTCGTCGGGTTCGGTGATGCCGGCAATGATCTTTAACAGCGTCGATTTGCCGGAACCGTTGCGTCCGACCAGCGAAATTTTGTCGCCGCGGTTGATGTACAGTTCCACATCTTCAAACAGCTGCTTGCTGCCGAAGCGGATTTTGATGCCTTTTAAGGTATAAACGGGCGCTTCAAATGCCGGCATGGTCTTGATCCTTTTGTCTTTTTACATAAAAAATTCCGCGCGCATTATAAGCGCGGCAGCGGCAAAAATAAACAAAAATCTTAAGACGGCCGTGCTGCCGGCTGTTGTTTTTTTGTTCCGAAAGGCAAAAATCGGCAGAAAAGACGGTAAAAAAGTTTGAACATGCGGAATTTTCGTATATGATAAGACAAAATGTCTGGTTTAACGATGGGATTTTTAAAATGCCGAAAATATTTGCGCTTTTCGCCTGTGCGATGCTTGTTTCCTTTGCCGCCCGGGCGGCCGACGACGACATGTCGCTGATTGATTTGTTCGGGGAGGAGCCCAAAAAGGAAGAAAAGGCTTCCGTGTCCGACAAACCCAAACGCCGGGTTGAGTCGGAAAATAAAAAGGAAGAGGAAAAAGTGAAAGTGGACGACGAAGGAATGTTTTCGTTTCTGAATTTCTCGTTCCTTAAAAACAAAAAGAAAGTGGAGGAATTTTCCCGCAAACCCGATGAGCCGCAGGAGAGTTTCCTCGACCGGATGACCCGTCTGGCGGAAGAAGGCGACGTTGACGCCTGTCTGACTCTCGGTTACATGTATCTTTACGGCGAAAATGGAGTGACCCGCGACGAGGAAAAGGCTTTCCGCTATTATTCGATGGCGGCTTCCCAGGAGGACATGATTGCGGTCAATAATCTCGGCAGCCTTTATTACAGCGGTATCGGCACCGAAAAGAATGTCAACAAGGCGGTCGAGATGTTTGGCAAGGCGGCCAAACTCGGCAACAAGGAAGCGGCGATCAACCTTGCTTTCATTTATCTGACTTCGCCGTCGAGCGGCGTTTCCAACAACCGAATCGTCGAACTGTTGCAGCAGGCGGCGGAAGGCGGCAACATTACCGCACAATATATGATGGGCTATTCCTATTACCGCGGTTTTGTGGTGGCCAAGGATTTTAAAAAGGCCTTTGACCTGATCAAACAGGCTGCCGTGTCTTATGACGAAGCCCAGTATGAGCTGGCGCAGCGTTACATCAATGCGGAAGGCACGCCCCGCAACTACGGCAACGCGGTCAAATATCTGACCCAGGCCGCCCATCAGGGAAACGTTCAGGCAATGATGGATCTCGGCAATATTCTGGCGGCGGGAACCTCTTATCAGAAGAACGAATATCAGGCGTACATCTGGTTTAACATCGCTTCGGTATACGGTATCGAAGGTGCGGCGGAAAAACGCGACGCTTTGGAAAAAATCCTGAAAATCGAGGAAGTGCTGCAGGCGCAGGCGGCGGCGGAAACCTTCAAGGAAAAGCCCAGCGAAATGACACAGTACATCCGTCAGACTTTCGGCCGCGGACTGGGCGGTTACATTGACAAGAAAATGGGCTACCGGGCGCCGAAAAAGCAACCCCCGGCCACGGTAAAAAAACAGGAACGTGATCCTTCCCAGCCGTTAAAGCTGCTGTAGACGAGAAAGCTCGGGAAAACGTTTGTGATGTCCGGGATCCGTATTTTGCGAATCCCGGATTTTACGTTCCCGGAAGGCGTTTTTTCTTCTGTGTGAAAGGCAACTGGTTTTCCGCCAGCCAACGGGAGGTAGTTTCTGTAATATCAGTTCTGCATCCGGGGGGCCGGGTGCAGAGTATGACGGCTCCTTTCACAGAAAAAAGAACGACTCCTGTAAAGAGGGAACCGGGGATATAAGGCTATACGCGCGAATAACCCGGACTGTTCGTGAACAGTTCTCTTCACTTAGGCATCTGAATTTGCCGCGGTTACTCATGCTTTCCTTGCTCATTAAGATGTTGCAAAGATTTTGCAGACAAAAACGACTGGAGCGGCGGTTGTTTTTGCTTAGCAAGCCCGCCATCTTGAATTTATCAAGGTGGGTTTTGTTTTAACCGAAGGTAAATAAGCAAAACGAGGAGTGGCTGGAGGAAAAAAGAAATCTCTTGCCAACGGGCGGCAATTTCTTTAATATCAATCCTGCATCCGGGAGGCCGG
>CABUBU010000059.1 GCA_902489795.1 uncultured Azospirillum sp. | reverse complement strand
CAAATTGCTATATAAAATATTATATAAAAACATTGACATTAACCACTAAAAATTGCATTATAAAAAAAGTAATTTTGTGGAGAATGAGATGAATTTGATTAAATCCAAAAAGGCCAGCCGCGGCCGCACCCCAAGCGGGCAACCCAATCCGATCGACGTCCACGTCGGCAACCGCATCCGTCTGCGCAGAACCCTGCTTGGCTATTCGCAGGAAAAGCTCGCTTCCCTGCTGGGGCTGACTTTCCAGCAGGTTCAGAAATACGAGCGCGGCAACAACCGCGTCGGCGCCAGCCGCCTGTGGGACATCAGCAAGGTGTTGGACGTACCGATAAGCTTTTTTTACGAAGACATGGATCGGGAAGTCGCCCAGCAGAGTCCCCGTGTTTTCAGCGCGTCGGAAAGCGTCCTCTGTTTTGAAGAAAGCCATGAGGAAATAGACATGGATCCGATGAAACGACAGGAAACGCTGGAACTGGTCAAAGCCTATTACCGCATTCCCAACCGCAAAGCGGCAAAATATCTCTTTGATCTGATCATCACCATGTCAAAAACCACCGGCGACCGTGGTCAGGACAACGACGAAGAATAACAAAAATACGCACATGCATTAAAAAAAAGCTGGCGTTTTCCCCGCCGGCTTTTTATTATACCGGAAAACGACAACCCTCCAACCACGGGAACAACCTGACAATGAGTTATCTTTTTACCAGCGAAGCGGTTTCCGCCGGCCATCCGGACAAAATCTGCGACCAGATTTCGGATAGCCTGCTCGATCTGTTTCTGGCCGCTGATCCGACGGCTCACACAGCTATCGAAGCCCTGGCAACGACCGGACGGATCGTCATCGCCGGGGAAACGCTCGGCAACAATTGTCCGCAGGCGGAAGAAATAGAAAACGCCATCCGCACCCTGATAAAAACGATCGGTTACGACCAGCCCGGGTTCAGCTATAAAAACGTGCAAATCACCAACCTGCTTCACTGCCAGTCAGCCGACATCGCCGCCGGCATCAAAGACTGCGGCGCCGGCGATCAGGGCATCATGTTCGGCTATGCCAGAAAAGAACGCGGTTTTGACAGCGAATACATGCCGCTTGCCGTCTTTCTGGCCAACCGGCTGCTGACAAACCTGCGACAGGCTTCTCTGCCGGGGTTGGAGCCCGATGCCAAAGCGCAGATTACACTCGAATACAGCGATCGCAATGAGGCTGTCGGCATCCGCTCCGTCGTCCTTTCCACCCAGCACCGGGCGGAACTCTCAACCGGCGAAATCCGCGAAAAAGCAATGCCCGTTATCCGGCAAAGTCTGCCCGCCGAACTTTTAACCTCCCGAACGGAATATCTGATCAACCCAGCCGGACGTTTCGTTATCGGCGGCCCCGACGGCGACTGCGGCCTGACCGGACGCAAAATCATTGCCGACACCTACGGCGGCTATGCCCCGCACGGCGGCGGCGCCTTTTCCGGCAAAGACCCGAGCAAAGTCGATCGTTCCGCCGCCTATATGCTGCGCTACCTGGCCAAAAACATCGTCGCCGCCGGGCTGGCCGACGAGTGTCTGTTGCAAATATCCTACGCCATCGGCAGGACAGATCCGTTGTCTTTGTTTATTGACTGCTGCGGCACCGCCAAAGTCGACGAGCAGGCGCTGTTGAAGAAAATTCCCGAACTGGTCAGCCTCACCCCCCGGGGCATCATCGACCGCCTGCAGCTTTGCCGGCCGATATATACGCCGACGGCAGCTTACGGGCATTTTGGCCGCAAACCGGGAACGAACGGAGAATTTTCCTGGGAAAAAACCGACTTAAGCAAGGAGTTTGCCACATGTTTTTAGACGACAAACCGCATTTTTTCGGCCGTCGCAAAGGCCGCCGCATCCGCAAAGCCAAAACTGCGCTGCTTGAGGATTTTCTGCCCCAAATGGCGCTTGATCCGCAAAATCCGCTCGCCTTTGGCATCATCCCTGAAAAAATCTGTCTGGAAATCGGTTTCGGCGACGGCGTCCATCTGGCCGGCATTGCCGCTCTTCATCCGGAAAACGGCTATATCGGCGCAGAAGTCTTTCAAAACGGCATCGCCAACCTGCTCAGTCTTGTCACCGGCATTAAGGAAGGTTCGGAAATCACCGAAAACATTTCCCTGCTGCCGGAAAGGCACGACAACATCCGCGTTTACGGCGACGACATCCGGCTTTTGTTTCCGCTTTTGCCCGACGCTTCGATTGACGGGATATTCTTGCTTTTTCCCGATCCGTGGCCGAAAAAGCGCCATGCCGGCCGGCGTTTCGTCAATCCGGACAATTTAAAGCAGCTGGCAAGGATTTTAAAACCCGGCGGCAAACTGCTGATCGCTACCGACCACCCGGTATACAAGCGCTGGACCTTAAGACAGATGCACGAAAACAAAAACTTCCGTTGGACGGCCGTCTGCGGCAGCGATTGGAAACACGAACCCAAAGACTGGATCCAAACCAAATATCAGCAAAAGGCACTGCGCGAAGGCAGACGTCCCGTCTTTTTGGAATACGAAAGAATTTAGATAAGACACGCTCCGGGAAACCGGAGCTTTTTTGTGGCGCACAAGCCCTTTATTCATCAACCGGCGCAGTTCCGCGGCAAAAAAAGGATCCTTTTTTTATTATACAAAAGCACTATATCATCATTTTTCATA
>CABUBU010000058.1 GCA_902489795.1 uncultured Azospirillum sp. | reverse complement strand
TATTTTAAAAAAGCTTATATATATATATAAATACATCTATGGAAAATTTTATGACAACATACAATGTTTCACGTGAAACATACGACCGTTTGGAACTCTGCCGACAGGCGCTTTCAGAATGGCAAAACAAGTTTAATCTGGTCAGCAGAAAATCGCTGGAAGACGCTTGGAACCGCCATTTTCTTGATTCTGCACAGTTGTACCCGCTGTTGCCGCGCGGCGCGCGGACGCTTGCAGATCTTGGCAGCGGAGCCGGTTTTCCCGGGATGGTGCTGGCAATCATGGCAGCGGAAAAAACACCGTATTTAAAGGTGACGCTGATTGAAAGTACGAATAAAAAAACGCTGTATTTAAATCATTTGAAAGAAATTACCGGCTGTGCAAACGTGGAAGTTCTGAACAAGCGAATCGAAGATGTGGAGGGGCGAAATTTTGAAGTGATCACCGCCCGCGCGGTTACCGCGCTTGTCGATCTTTTGGCCTACGCTTTTCCTCTGCTGAAAAAAAACGGTATCTGCATTTTTCCCAAAGGACGCAGTTATGAGGACGAAATAAAGGCGGCCGAAAGCAAATGGAATTTTCAATATGATGCGGTTCCGAGCGCAACCGATTCAGAAAGCGTCGTTCTTGTCATCCGCAATTTAACCAGAAAAGGGAGATCGTAAATGCCTCGCATAATTGCAGTAGCCAACCGCAAAGGCGGCGTCGGCAAAACCACTACCACGGTTAACGTTGCGACCGCTATGGCTGCGGCCGGCAAAAAAGTTTTGGTCATAGACCTCGATCCGCAGTCGAACGCCTCGACCTCGCTCGGCATTGACAAACACGGAGAGATGATTTCTTCCTACGAAGTCATCATCGGCGAACGCAAGTTGAAAGAAGCCGTCATTTTGACCGAAATTCCCGATTTTTCGCTGGTGCCCGCCACTCCCGACCTGGCCGGCGCGGAAGTGGAACTGATCGACCGGCAGCGGCGGGAATTTGCCTTAAAGGACGCCCTTGCCGAAAGCGCGCTCGATTATGACTATGTCCTGATCGACTGTCCGCCGTCTTTAAGTCTGGTAACCATCAACGCGCTGGTCGCCGCCGACGCAGTAATAGTGCCCCTGCAGTGCGAATATCTGGCGCTTGAAGGTATTACCGATTTGATCGGCAATATCAATCAGATCAAGCGGCGTTTTAATCCCCGGCTGGAATTGCAGGGAGTGGTGCTGACCATGTACGATGGCCGCAACAACCTGACCCAGATGGTGGAGGAAGACGTCCGCAGCTTTTTCGGCAACAAGGTTTATCAGACGGTTATTCCGCGCAACGTCCGCGTGTCGGAAGCCCCTTCCCACGGCAAACCGGTGCTGCTTTACGATTTTAAATGTTCGGGATCGCAGGCCTATATCAGTCTGGCCGGCGAAGTGCTGAAAAGAGAAAAGGAGCTGATTGCATGCTAGACGACAGCCACAAAAGAAAAAGTCTCGGCCGCGGCCTCGGTGCCCTGCTCGGCGGAGATATGGATTTCATAACTTCGGAGTACGCCGTTCACGCCGTCGGCGAAAAAAATGTGAACCTTGCGGATCTCAGCCCGAGCCCCTATCAGCCGCGGCTTGATTTTGACCGGGAGGCGCTTGAGGCTCTTTCGCAGTCAATCCGCGAAAAAGGCGTGTTGCAGCCGCTGCTGGTACGTGAAAAGGAAGACGGTAAATATGAGATTATCGCCGGTGAACGGCGTTTTCGCGCCGCCTCCATGGCCGGTCTGACGGAAGTTCCGGTAATTGTCAAAAGCATGGACGACAAGGAGGTGTTGGAAGTTGCCCTGGTCGAAAACCTGCTGCGCGAAAACCTGTCGGCAATCGAAGAGGCGGAAGGCCTGCAGCGGCTGATCGACGAATTTTCCCACACTCAGGAAGCTCTCTCGCAGATTATCGGCAAATCGCGCAGTCATATTGCCAACACCCTTCGTCTTTTGTCCCTGCCCGCTTCGGTGCGGCAGATGATTCGCGACGGCGTTCTGACGGCCGGACAAGCGCGGCCGTTGGTCGGACTGCCGGAAGCCGAGGCTTTGGCGAAAAAAATCGCCGAACGGGGGTTGAACGCCCGGCAGGCGGAAGCGCTGGCCGCCAGGGCAAAATTGCCGGAAACGGAAAAAAGAACCGCCGAAAAAGACGGAGACTTGGAGGAAATATCTTCTTTCATGACCCGCAATCTGGGACTGAAAGTTAAAATTTCAGCCGGGCGCGGCGGCGGCGGAAAAGTTGTTTTGCAATATGCGAACCCGGCTGATCTGGACAAGATTATTGACATTTTGCAGCAAAAGTCTACACTGACAAGCAGCACCCGGCCGGAATTTGCGGCAGAAGCCGTTGACTGAAAGGGAAAGCGATGACCATATTGGAAAAAATGCTCGGCAACTGTGAAAGTTACGGTTTGAAACCGACCGAAAACATCGAAAAGGTGGCAAAGGCAAAAAGCAGGATGTTCGGCGAAGAGGCCTGGCAGCGTTGTCCCTGCGACGGCGAAAACGAAAAACGCTACTGTGTTTCCGAACTTTGCCGGAGCGACATTGAACGCAACGGCGTCTGCCATTGCCGCTGCTATGCCAAAGCCAGATGAGCCGCGGTAACCGTATTTTTACCCTTGCCGTTTACAATGGCTGAACAATTGAAAAAATTTTTTTTAAGGAAACTGTCCCATGTTTTTTATTAAAAAGTTATTTCTCGGTCTGGCAGCGGTCGTTTTGATATATTTGGGCGGCAGCGGTACCCAGAGTTCCAACATGCTGTTTCAGGGGGGCGGTTTTATCGGCATTATTGTCGGTTTGGTGGTTCTCTACATTTTCGGCAAAATGGTCTGGCGGGCAATGGGCTGCCTGCCGGTTTTGCTTATTATTTCCCTGATTGTCGGTTTTATCCTCTATGCCATCGGCGCTTTTAACGGCGGCG
>CABUBU010000057.1 GCA_902489795.1 uncultured Azospirillum sp. | reverse complement strand
TCTTTGTTAAAGGCCGGTTCTGAAAATGCCGGCGGGTAGGACTGCAGCGAGGTGAAAAGCGCCGGCTGGTTTTTAGTGAAATACGGTGGTTTGACAGAGCTGCTTTTGTCCGGATCCGTTGCAATCGGAGTACATCCGTTGTTAGCGGACTTTTGCCGTATTGCATGTGTCGTATTTGTTTCGTTACTGAAACACCAGTGCCTATAATAAATTGCAACTGTGAAAAAGTTTCTTTTAACAGGAGTGTTTTTGGGGGCTGGGAACCGGCGAAAAAAAACGAACCGGCCGGGACGGAGTGTAAAAATCCGCCGTTTGAAAAAACGACGGATCGGGTTTGCGGACGGCGGTTTCGACATTGTGCGAATGAGGCGGAAATCAGGGGATGATATCCAGTTCTTTCCATGCCGGCGGCAGCAGTTTGAAACTTTCCTTCCACAAATCCGCGCTGATGTCTTTGAAAAAATAGTCGACGGAAACGTTCATCAGTTGAGCGGTATACCATAGCCTGCTGGCGGAAATTCTGTTCAAGCCTTTTTCGTATTTCTGAATCTGCTGGAAAGTGATGCCCAGCAGGGAGGCCAGTTTGCTTTGGCTCCAGCCTTTGGCAATGCGAAGTTTTTGGATTCTGCTGCCGACATACACGTCGATCGGGTTTGCCGTGCCGTCGTGCCGTTTGCCGCGAAAAGTTTTATTTTGCCCAGTCATAGGTTGTCCTTATGTCAAAAGTTCCAAAATAAAACCACCTGTTTAAGGTGGTCGGGGAGTTCAACAATCATATCAAACATGACTCCTTAAGCCTTTAAAATCCGGATGCGCGGATTTCTGAACATACACTTAAGGCTCCCCGACCACTTATCGGGGATATAAAGGCCTGCCGGGAACGACAAGCGTGTCGGCGCTATATCCTACGCCGGTTTGATACGGGCTGTTGAAAGCCCGGCATTGTTAAAAATGCCTTGTGACCAGCGAAATTTTTTCGTGTGTCAGGCGGTAATTTAAACTAAAAGTTTTAAATGTTCAATAAAAAATTGCAAAAAAATAAATATTCTCTTAATAAAGAAGGGTTCTGGTATTGTTCTTAAAATGCAAAAAAGGATTGCAGGCACGGGAATTTTCTTATAATCTGCCGCTATCGGGATTTATCGGGGAAAAACAATGATTGCAAAATTGCGGGGTATTGTTGACGGGCTGGGCGAAGACTATGCGGTGATTGACGTTGGCGGCGTTGGTTATCTGGTATTTGCTTCCAACCGCACACTGTCAAAACTGACGCGGGGAACGGAGGTTTCCCTGTGGATTGAAACGGTTGTCCGCGAAGACAGCATCAGTTTGTACGGATTTTTCCACCCTTTGGAAAAAGAGTGGTTTTTAACGCTGACAAAAGTACAGGGCGTGGGGGCAAAAGTCTGTCTCAGCATTTTGTCGGTGCTTTCGCCGTCGCAGCTGGCGCAGGCGATTGCCGCTCAGGATAAGGGATCTTTTGCGCGGGCAAACGGGGTCGGGCCGAAGCTGGCGGCACGGATCGTCAGCGAACTGAAGGGCAAGACGGTCGGCTTGACGCAGGTGGTCGATGTTGGGGAACTGGCGGCGGCGATGTCGCCTGACGAAGCCGAAACCCCAACGGTCGTCAGCGGCGGAGAAATGCCTTCCAGGGCTGTCGAGGATGCCATTTCGGCGCTTGTCAACCTCGGTTATCAGCGGATTGAGGCGTATCGGGCGGTTAATCTTGCAGCCGCTGGACGGCCCGAAGCGGATGTCGGTTTGCTGATCAAGCTGGCGTTGAAAGAATTTGCCAACAAGGAAGTGTAGCTTATGGAAGAAAGAATTGTCACCCCGCATCAGCTGCCGGAAGACGAGGTGGCCGCCGGCGTGCCGGTTAATTTGCGGCCGACCGCGCTGTCGGAGTTCGTCGGCCAAAGGCAGGTATGCGAAAATCTGAAGATTTTTATCGAAGCGGCCAAAATGCGCCGGGAAGCGCTTGACCATGTGTTGCTGTTCGGCCCGCCGGGACTGGGCAAAACGACGCTGGCATCAATCATTGCCAAGGAACTTGACGTCAATTTTAAAGCAACTTCGGCACCGATGATTTCCAAATCGGGCGATTTGGCAGCAATTTTGACCAATCTTGAGGCCAACGATGTGCTGTTTATTGATGAGATTCACCGTCTAAATCCGGCGATTGAGGAAGTGCTTTATTCGGCGATGGAGGATTTTCAGCTGGATTTGATTATCGGGGAGGGGCCGTCCGCGCGGTCGGTCAAAATCGATTTGCAGCCTTTTACCCTGGTCGGGGCCACAACCCGTTCGGGGTTGCTTTCCACCCCGCTGCGTGAACGTTTCGGTATTCCGCTCAGACTGGAGTTCTATTCGGCGGAGGATTTGCAGAAAATCGTGTTAAGAGGGGCTCGGCTGCTTAATGTGCCGATGTCGGAGGAGGGCGCGTGGGAAATTGCCTGTCGTTCGCGGGGGACGCCGCGGGTAGCCGGCCGGCTGTTGCGCCGGGTGCGCGATTTCGGCGCGATGGCGGCAGCCGGGGAGATTGACGCGGCGATTGCCGACGGCGCTTTATGCCGGCTCAATGTGGACAAGTTCGGGCTGGACGCGTTTGACAAACGCTACCTTAACTGCATTGCCCGCAATTACGGCGGCGGTCCGGTCGGTGCCGATACGCTTGCCGCGGCTTTGTCGGAAGAACGCGACACGATTGAAGAAGTGGTGGAGCCGTTTTTGCTGAAGCTCGGTTTTTTGCAGCGCACGCCGCGCGGACGCGTGATTACCGACGTCGGCTGCGAATATCTGGGACTGCCGCGGTTGAAGAAAAATATGTGTCAGTATAACGATCAGGACGATTTGTTTGAAAAATGCCCGACCGGTTGAAGTCAGTCGATGGAACGTGCGTCGGGCGGCGGAAGCCGTTATGGCGGGGAAATTTGAAAAATTCCCGACCGGCTGAAGTCAGTCGATGGAACGGTGCGTCGGGCGGTGGAAGCCGTTATGGCGGGGAAATTTGAAAAATTCCCGACCGGCTGAA
>CABUBU010000056.1 GCA_902489795.1 uncultured Azospirillum sp. | reverse complement strand
CTCTTTGGAACTACCGGCCTAGCCGCTAGTTTTCTTGTTACAAAAAAACGCCGGGCACATACCCGGCGTTTTTTAAGGCCGCCGTTTACCGGCAGCTCCGGGTCTTGTACGGCGCAACGACGCGGAAAGTCAGCTTTTGCTTTCCTTCCGCCGGAACCGTAACCTTCCAAACGTAGGTACCGGCATCTTTCAGACTGCCTTTCATGCTTTCGCTTTCCACCTTTGCCTCACCGCCGAGATTTTGTTCAAACACCACTTCCCGCGCATAAAGGTCGGCATTGTTGAAGGTAACTTCGGCGTCATAGGCGTAATTTGCGGTCAAAGTGGCACAGACTTCGCCCTCACCTTGCGTTTTGTTTTCCGAAAGCTTACTGATTTTGGCGATTTTTCCGCTGACAAACACATTGAAACAGCTGCCGAGGTTTAAGCGCATTTCTTCGCCTTTGGCAACATGAGAAATCGAATTTTCGCCGATAAACTGCATATTGCCGTCATTGTCGTTTTCGTAAAAACGCACAATTCCCGACGGCAGCGGCAATCCGAGGTTGCCGGCTTCGGTATTTTGCAGTACGTAAACCATGTCCGGATGAACCTGTTTGAATTCTGCCGCGGAATTATAATTGAAATAAAGCGGGGAACGCATGTACGCTTCTTTTTTATAAGCAACGTCGTTTTTCTCAAGCAGACTGATTTGTTTGGTCTGCTTATCCTTAATATCGGTTTTCAAAGGCAGATTGTAAAGATGATAGCCGCTTAAGTTTTCCGACGCCGGAGCGCTTTCGGCCGCGGCGTAGCTGTCCATGGCACGGCTTGCCTTGGCCATCATCATCAGCGGACGGACGCCGCCGGCATTCGCAACCTGATTGACGTCGCCGGCAATCAGCTGCACTTTGGCACCGTTATAGTCGGTACCGGACTCGTTGTTGATCGTCACCCAACCGGTCAGGTTAAGTTTTTCACCGGAAACGACTTTGGCCACATAATTGGTCTTCCAGCCGATACCGCCGGTCAGATAAGCCAGAGAAATGTCTTTCGCCGCCGTTTCGCCGCTGTCGATTTTGGCAATCAACGTCGGTTCGCCGCGCAGGCTGTCCGGCAGCTTCTCAAACACCAGCCGGCCGGGAAAATGAGTTTCAATGCCATAGCTGAACTTCAGCAACGGCTGACCGTAAGCAGCACTGACAATTTCCGCACTGTCGAAAATGTTTTCGCCGTTTGCGGGACTGACCGTTACGGTTTTCACTTTTTCTCCGACGGATTTGTCGATAATGTTGTTGGCCGTCAGCAGGTCATAGTCGTAATTTTGCTCCAGCACTTTGATTCCCGGCGCGGCCAACAGCGCGGTTTCCGGTTTGATCCGGGAGGCTACGCCTTCAAAAGCGATATCGTTGACGCCCTGTTTCAGCTCAACTTTCCGCTGCTCTTTGACAAGAGCCAGATCGTTGTTGTAAATGCTGATTTCCAGCTCCGTCTTCTTGTCTTCACCGACAACGTTTTCCGCAGCCGAAACTGCCGAGGACAATCCCATACAGCCCATTAACAGCCAAGTTGCTAAACGCATGTGCTTTTCTCCTTGAAAAATTGTACATGGAAATAACGTAAGCCATTTTTTGCAAATATACAAGCGCGGATGTCCGTCGCCGCATAAAATTTGTTCCCGAAACCGCTGTCGGTTTCGGGAACATTAAAGACATCAGCGCCGACAATAGGCGCGGAGAGCATTTTTCCAACGGAGAACGGCTGCGGCAGGAAGTTCGCCCTTTCTCTGCCAAACGCCATTGGCTAACCGAGATGTAAAAACATAAATCTTAGTACCGATCTGCAGCGTGACAGTTCGTTCAATCAACTGACTGAAGACTGTTCCGTTGCTGAGATAGACTCTGCGAATTTCGCAACTATCTCCATTGGGCAAATATTTTCTGCTCCAAAAAACGCGCTGAAAACTTTCAGCTTCTTCAACACTGCTGATGAAGCTTTTTTCGAGCAAAACAAACCTGCCGTTCGGCGTGTAATATACCTTTGTTTCGGGAAATTTAAAATCTTGGTAAAGTAAAACATTGCCAAGTTTTTTGTGATGGATTCTGCAATACGTGTGATTTCTAGCCAAATCGTTAACAACATACGTTCCATCAGCCATATTTAGCGACAAAGGCTTACGAAAAGAAAATAATCTCATATGAATAATTTTTATATACTTTTTCAGTATAGCACTTTTTATCTGATATACAACTGCAAAAAGCGATCCATGATAAAATAATCTGCCATTTTACCAGACAAGACAACAAAAAAGAGTCTGCTTCACGCAGACTCCTTTTGATAGAAAAAGTTTCACTTATTTGAGCTTTTCCTGCACTTCCTTATAGGAATAGTGAGGCTCATTGGTGTAGAGCACCATTGTCAGCGGGGCGGCGAAAATTTCGCGGGAGATGATTTTCACTTCGTGAGCCGACACGTTCCAGATGTAATTGATCCGGTCGTTGATGTCGTACATCTCGCCTTTTCCGAACAACTGCCAGGCAGTTTCCACGGCGGCAGGCTGCGGCTGTGAGAAAAGCCAGAGTTTTTCGCTCATTGCCCATTGCTTGGAGGTTTCCATCCGTCGTTCAGAGGCTTCCGTATTTTGCAGACGGGAAACGTTTTGGCAGACGATATCGAGCATTTCGTTGGTCGACAACTGGGAAGAAGTCACCGAAATGCGGAGCGTACGGCGTCCGTAATAACCGGCGATTTTCACCTCGATCTGTGCATCCGTCGGCCGAGGAGTTTTCACGTTCCTTACCGGATCGTACACTTCGTTGAACGAACGTTCCAGACGTTTTGAGAGCATCGACATCATCACGTTGGCGCTGGAAGAACCTTTGATCTCGGTTACGTCCCAGCCCAGCAGAATCTGACGATAGCTGCCGTTTGACGGTATCAGGTTGTAGCCGCCGGTATAGATCGACTTCTGTACGCGCTGACGCTCACCGGCCGGAATGTCTCCGAAATACTTCTCTGCCAGAGTTTGGATTTCATCTTTTCCGACATGACCGCCGGCAACCACCACCACCAGATTTTTTCCGGTGTAATACTTGTCGGCAAACTCTTTCAGATCCGGAGCCCCGTAGCTTTCAACCGCGTTGATGTAGCTCTCGGTATCCCACAGAACGCGTTTTTTGCCGAACGCGGTGTGCTTGTAGAGAAGCTTCATCTGGCGTTTTGCCAGCGGAGCCAAGTCACGGGTATGTTCCACGATGTCGAACGCGGCGGCCTGAATCAGATCGCTTCCCAGATGAGGCGCTTTGATCAGGTTTGCCATCTTCGACATGGTCATCTCCAGTTCTTCTTTCTCACATCCGGTGAAAAAGCTGGTGACGGTTCCGCCGTAGACGGTTTGTACCCGGCTTACCTGTTTCATGAGCACGTTTTCGTACAGAGCAGCGATTCCGAGTTTCGGTTCATTGACATGACCTACGTTTACGGTTACCGATACTGACAACTCTTTTGACAAACACTCAGCAATGACAATGGTCGCACCATTGTGTAATTTGAACTTTTCCATATGTTTT
>CABUBU010000055.1 GCA_902489795.1 uncultured Azospirillum sp. | reverse complement strand
TTGACACTTTTTCTGATATAATTTTTTCCGTGACAAAAAAAGGATCCTTTTTTTGTTGCAGGAAGAGATAACAACGATATTTGCATAATTCATAAAAAAACATCCCGGCGACCAAACGCAGGGATGTTTTTTATTTTAGCTGCCGGTCTTTTATTGGCGCAGCACACCGTCGGTTTTCTTACCGACTTCCGTAATGACTTTCTTCATCAAAGCGTCAATTTGTTCATCGGTAAAAGTCTTTTCCTTGGGCTGGAAAGTCAGTCCTAAAGCAATCGACTTTTTGCCTTCCGGCAGGTTGGCGCCTTCGTAGACGTCAAAGACGCGGACGTCGGTAATATGTTCCTTGTCGGCATTTTTGGCCGCCGCAATCAGATTGGCCGCCGGCACATTTTTGCTGACGACAAAGGCCAAATCCTTGTCCACCGACTGGAACGGCGAAAGCTCCAGCTTTTTCTTCGACTTGCCGGCACCGCCGCGGGGCAGCGGAATATTGTCGAGATAAACCTCGAACGCCATCGCCCGACCCTTGATGTCAAAAGCCTTCAACACCGAAGGATGCAGCTCGCCGAAATAAGCCAGCACATTCTTGCCCAGACGCAGCGCGCCGCTGCGGCCGGGATGGTAATAAGCCGGCGCATCGGTCGTTACCTGAGCATTGTCCCAGGGACCGTTGGCAGCAGCAACGGCCGCCAGCGCGTCGGCTTTAGCGTCAAACACGTCATAAGCACGTTCGCCGCCCTGCCAGTATTTTTTCGCCGTCATGCCATAACGGATGCCTGCTGCCGCCAGTTTCTGTTCGCCGGGTCTGCGGCCAAAAAATTCCGGTCCAACTTCAAACAAGCTGACGCTGCCGGCACCGCGGGCAATATTTTTGCCGGCACCGAGCAACAGGTTCGGCAGCAGCGACGGACGCATCTCGTCCAGTTCGGAAGCTATCGGGTTGGTCAGTTTCACCTCTTCGCCAGATTTGCGGAAGAAGCCCGCCAGTTTGGAATCGGTAAAGCTCCAGGTGACGGTTTCAAACATTCCGCGCGCAGCCAGTTCGTGCTTAATCGTTACTGCACGGCGCTGAGCCGGGCTTAAGGTCTGCTTTGGGAATTCGTCTGCCGGCATCGACAGCGCCGGAATATTATCCAACCCGGCCATGCGAACCACTTCTTCAATCAGGTCGGCCTCACATTCAATATCGCCGCGCCAGGTCGGAGAAACGGCTTTCAGCCGGTCGTTTTCTTTACTGACTTCAAAGCCGAGCGCAGTCAGAATGCGGACGATTTCATCTTCCGAGACATCCAACCCGGCCAGGGTTTTCACCCTCTCCGGCCGCAGGCATACCGGCGCCGGTTTATAGTTTTCCTTGCCACAGACCGTAATTTCCGAGGCTTCGCCGCCGCAGATGTCCAAGATCAGCGCCGTGGCATAATCCGATCCCATAACGTTGGAATTGGGGTCGACCCAGCGCTCGTAACGATAACGGGAATCGGACTCAATCTGGAAATGACGACCGGTACGGGCAATGCAGCCGGGTTTGAAATAGGCGCTTTCCAACAGCACGTTGACGGTGTCTTCACCGCAGCCTTTGGCCGCACCGCCCATCACGCCGCCCAGACACTGCACGCCCTCGTCGTCGCAGATGCCGAGGCTTCTGTTGTCCAGCGTATATTCTTTCCCTTCAAGCGAAACGAATTTTTCCCCTTCTTCGGCCATTCTGATCGTCAGGACACCTTTTAATTTGTCGGCGTCAAAAACATGCAGCGGCCGCGCCAGATCGTAGTTGATATAGTTAGTAACGTCCACCAGCGGGGAAATGGAATGCAATCCGATCGCCGCCAGCCGGTCTTTCATCCATTTCGGGGTTTCCGCCCGGTTGTTCACGCCCCTGATATAGCGGCCGGTATAAACCGGACAGGCGCCTTTGTCTTCAACCCTGATTTCGACCGGGTTGGCAAAAAGAGCCGCCGTTTCCTTGATTTCAAGCGGTTTCAGGCTGCCCAGACCGGCGGCCGCCAGATCGCGGGCAACACCGCGCACACCCAGACATTCCGCCCGGTTGGGGGTAATCGAAATTTCAAACACTGGATCAATGTTCATTACATCCGCCGCCTTCTTGCCGATCGGGGTATCGGCCGGCAGCGAAATAATGCCGTCGTGATCTTCGCCGATGCACAGTTCCTTTTCCGAACACAGCATGCCGAAGCTCTCGACACCGCGGATTTTGCCGACCGTCAGTTTTTCGTTATAGCAGGGAATAACGACGCCGACCGGGGCAAAAATGCCGACGGTGCCCTTTTTAACGTTCGGCGCACCGCAGACAACCTGCAGCATTTCGCTGCCGGTATTGACCTTCAGCAGGTGCAGGTGATCGGAATCCGGATGCATTTCGCATTCCTCCACTTTGGCGGTGACAAAACCCGCAAGCTTTGCCGCCGGGTTAATCACTTCTTCCACTTCCAGCCCGATACGGGTCAGGGTTTCGGCAATCTCATCCACCGATGCTGTTGTATCCAGATGTTCTTTCAGCCAGGATAATGTAAATTTCATCGTGCCAATCCTCCGTTGTTGCTCAGTCCGCCGGTCATGGAAGACTCGTCCAAAGGTACGAAGCCGTAGTGCTTCAGCCAGCGTAAATCAGATTCAAAGAAAGTGCGCAGGTCGGGAATGCCGTATTTCAGCATGGCCAGACGGTCGATGCCGACGCCGAAGGCAAACCCCTGATATTCGTCGGGATCAATGCCGCCGGCAGCCAGCACTTTCGGGTGCACCATGCCGCAGCCGAGAATTTCCAGCCAGTCGTCACCCTCGCCGATTTTCAGCTCGTCTTTGCTCTTTTTGCAGCCGATGTCCATTTCCGCCGAAGGTTCGGTAAAGGGGAAATAGGACGGACGGTAGCGCACCCTGATGTCGTCAATTTCAAAAAACGCGCGCACAAAGTCGTAGAGGCAGCCTTTCAAATGCGCCATGGTCGTGGTTTTGTCAATGACCAGCCCTTCCACCTGATGAAACATCGGCGTATGGGTGGCGTCGTAATCGCTGCGGTAAGTGCGGCCGGGGGCAATAATGCGAATCGGCGGCTTTTTATTTTCCATGGTGCGGATCTGCACCGGCGAAGTATGGGTGCGCACGACATAGCTGTCGTCAAAATCCGCGCTGTCTGGATTGGGAATGTAGAAAGTATCCTGCATCTGGCGCGCCGGATGGTCGGCCGGCATGTTGAGCGCATTGAAGTTGTGGAACTGGTCTTCAATGTCCGGACCTTCGGCAACTTCAAAGCCCATCTCGCCAAAGATAGCAACCACTTCCTCGTAAATTTTCGACACCGGATGAATCCGTCCCTGAGTTTCCGGCCGCACCGGCAGAGTAACGTCGATGCTCTCGCCGGCCAGACGGCGGTTCAGTTCAATCGTTTCCAGTTCGCTTTTGCGGCTTTCGACAGCGTTTTCCACTGCCGATTTCAGCATGTTCAGCGCCTTACCGGCGGCGATTTTCTCTTCCGGCGGCAGGGTGCCCAGCGTTTTCATCTTTTCGGTAATGCTGCCTTTTTTGCCGAGAGCTGCCACCCGGAGCTCATCCAGTTCCTTCAGCCCGGCGGCCGAACGGATACCAGCCAGCAGTTTTTCCTGTAAATCTTGCAAATTTTCCATTGTTTTCCCCGTATACAAATAAAAAGAGTCTGCCCGTTTGCGCGAGACAGACTCTTCTTTATTTTTTTCGCATTATAAAAATTACTTCAAAGCGTCCTTAGCCTCAGCGACTAACTTGGCAAATGCCTCGGGCTCTTTTAATGCGATATCAGCCAGTACTTTACGATCAAGCTCAATACCTGCTTTGTTGAGCCCGTTCATAAATCGGGAGTATGTCATTTCATTGAGTCTGGCGGCAGCGCCGATTCTTTGAATCCACAGCGAGCGGAAGCTTCTCTTCTTCGCTCTTCTGTCGCGGTAGGCATATTGCAAAGCCTTTTCGACTTTTTCAACTGCTACTCTGAATACGTTCTTGGAACGACCGCGGTAGCCTTTCGCCATGGCGAAAATCTTTTTGTGGCGGGCGC
>CABUBU010000054.1 GCA_902489795.1 uncultured Azospirillum sp. | reverse complement strand
AAAAAATCTTTTTTGTAAATGTCGGTAATTTCCCTGTTCATTTTCAACTCCTTCATGTTTTGTTAAAACAAAACCGCTCTCAAAAGAGAGCGGAGGAGTTCAAAACTGTATAACGACAGCACGCTTATTCGTCCGCAAAAGCGGCTTATTTCGCATCATCCTCCACAAAGGAGGTTACTTAATTCGTTATAAGGAGTTTTGAAGCTCCGCCGGCAGTCTAACCGTTTCTGCCGGCAAAGTTAATTATAAAGACTAAAAGCTATTTTGCAACGGCTTTTTTTCTGAATGGCCGAAAGTTTTCCCAGTCAAGCTGGGAAATGACGAGTAAATAATCATCATATTCGGGCTTGAGCCGGACATCCACAGACACAAGGCAGAGCCTCACGATATGTACATAGAAAGCAACGCGCTTCAACGAAGGTTCGTGCCGCCGCTATTGAAGCGGTCAAGCTGGCTACAGCTTGTCATTCCCGGACTTATTTTCCTTCTCCTCTGTCATTCCCGTGCTTGGCACGGGAATCTGTAAAGGAGATGCCCGGGTTAAACCCGAGCATGACAAAGAAAAATAAGGCCGGACATGACAAATAAACAAAGCCCCTCTTCCGAGGGGCTTTGTTTATTGCAAGGGCGGAATGTTAAGCTGAGCAATGCCGCCGGGACGGATTTTGACGTTTGAATAACGCATGTTTCCGGTTTCAATAACAAATCTCTGTCTCCCGGTAAGCTGCGATGCCAGATCATAAAAATCTCTGGCCGTAAGTTCCTGTCGCTGCGGATTCATTATATACAGCACGCAGCCCTGCGTTCTTTCGGCAACACCGCAGCGGGCGCGTCCTCTCGGAACTTCGGGATTGATTACGACGCCTTGCAGACCGTCGCGAACAACCGTTTCCTGCGCAAAGAAAAACTTGGCAATGGCAAAGCCGAGGATAAAAGCAAACAATGCGCCGAAAAACAAGGCTTTTTTGGTAAACATGTTGTCAACCATAAACTGTTCGGCCAGAGGCACTTTCGGCGGCGTGATGTCGCTTTCGTCAATAAACTGCGGTTGAAAATCGCTGGCGACTTCCTGCGTATTGTTCAATGCCGGCAGATTTTCGCCCCCATCCAGAATTGCGTCAAGGTCAAAATCGTCTGCCGGAGCCTGTGCCCGCTGTTGAGCCTGCGGCTGATAAACCGGTTCGGCTTTCGGCGGCATGGCGGCGGACACGCCTGTGGCGTTTGACGGGTTGACAATTCTTTTAATCGGGCGTTTGACTTTTTTCAATCGGGGCCGGTTCGGATCCGGCATGCTGCCGCCCGCAGGTCGATTGATGTTGTTAAAATCTTCTGCCATTCCTTAAATCCTCTAAATTAAGTTATCTAAAATCGGTTTGGTCGTTTTCAGCGTGCGGATAATCCGCGGAACCATAAAGACCACGGTTTCCGATTTGGGTGACTTTGCGCCAAACAGTTGGTTCGGAATGCCGATAATCAGGAAGTTTTCGCCCAGACGGCTGCGTACGTCAAAATGTGTAATCTGGCCGTTGGTCGCCTCCAGCGTAATGTCCGAGAAAATTCGGTTGCCTTTTTCCAAGGAAGCTTTTGCCAGAATGGACAAGTCGGCTTCAATCGAATCGCGGCGGCCGCATTTGCCGATGTCAAAGCGCGAAAACCACAGGTTTGGCACCACGAATTTTCCTTCCGCAACCGGCATAACCATTGCCTGTCTGCCTAAAAACTGGCGCAGCGTACTGATGTTCAGCTCATTGGTGGTTGTAAGAACCCGGCCGATAACGCCGGTTTTGGCCGTCGTAACCGTGCCGAAATAGAAAGCGTTAAGCAGCTCTTTCCATTCGACGTCTTTGCCCTTGTCATAGGGATAAATCCGGAAAACGCTCACGTCATAAGCCACCAGCGTCGGATTGCTTTCAAAATATTTAATCAGGTCCATGATTTTGTTTTTAAGTTCGAAATCAGCCTCAAACGTAACCGAATAGTCCGCCCAGTCGGTTGTCATATCCGTAATGCCGGAACCGCGCAGAACATCAAGCAGTCCGAGCATTATCGGCCGCGACTTCGGAACATACAGCGTAAAGTTACCCTTGCGGCTGATGCGCATGGTCTTTTCTGATGCCTCGTAGGAATAGTAGATTTCGCCGGCATCGGCAATCATATTGATGACCTCTGAAAATTCGCCGCGCAGGTTTTCGGCCGAAATGCTGGCATAAGGAGCGTCCTTGGCAACCAGTTTGATGCCGGCTTCCTTGGTCAGCTTGTAAAGAGCTTTTTCTGCCGGCATTTTTTCAAACGAAAAACCGGTAACTTCAAAACGCGGCAAAGGGTCGTTAACGCCGTTTTTCTCCAGCCTGAAAGCCGACATGTTATAGGGCAGGGTCAGTATCATTTGCTGCGTGTCCCAGTTGACGCTGCAACGCAGGGGTGTTTCCAAATCCAGCTCGTTGGCGCCTTTGGGCGTGCGAATCATATTCGGATCCTGCGGATAAACCATATCGGCGTTCAACCGTTGGTCAAGCGGCGGCAGCGGCTGCGGCTTTTCGGTTCTGCAGGCGGACAATGCTGCAAGAACGGCCAGAATACCGAAGAATTTGAATACGCTGTGGGACAGAAAACTTCTCATTTCCGACTACTTGACCTCGTCTTTTGCCGGTATGGCCTGCTGTGCGTCGGGGCTGACCGGTTTTTTTATTTTGATGATTTTTTTGACTTCGTGCGGTGCGGCGGCCTGAGGCTGCGGCCTGGCCTGCTGCATCTGCGGACTGGGTGCCGCCGGAACGGGCTGCGGAGCCGGTTGGGTACTCTGCTGCATTGTTTCTGTGGTGGCCATATTATTTTGTGCCATCAGTTTTTCCATCAGCTGGTCCATGTTCATCCCTGCGCCGACCGTCGGGTCGACCGTCTTGTCGATTTCGCCCAGAACCTCTTTCATCTTTTCAACTTCATGGGCGTCTTCCTTAATCATGTCCGGCGAAGAGTTGTTTTTCAGCTCCAGCTGATACTCGGCCAATGTTTTTTTGAAACTTTCCATGCCGCCGGCAATTTTTTTCTCCACATAAGGATAAAGTTCTTTGTGCTCCAGAATATAGTCGCCGGTTTCGCTGATTTCTTCCAGAACGTCAAGGATATAGCCGTAGTACTTATATTCTTCCATGGCAATGTTGCCCATACGGATACAACGCGCTGCAATCCTTGAAATTGTGCGGTCGTAATAATCCTTGAGCAGGATATAATTGTCCAGATACCAGAGGCTTTCCTTGCTGGCACCCGTCGGCGGTGTGTTCTGTTCCATATTTGGCTCCTCGTCTTCTACTCTAGTTTAGCCGCGTTTTTTTGTAAATTGTTTTCTATGAGCTTTACCCAACTATATCGTCTTTAGGAATATAGGGTTCTTTGTTCTCTTTTTCATCGCCGATTTCGGCGATTCCCAAATTAAGACCGTCAACCGGAAGCGGAGAGCCGTCGTCAGCATTTTTATAGACGTCATCATGAAAAATAAGGTCGCCGCTGTAAAGAGGATTGGCCGTTTCTTCGTCATTCTCCGACACATAGGGAACCGCGGCGGCTTCTGTTGCCGTTTCCTTACTTTCCGGTGGCGTTTCGGTTTGGTCTTCGGGAACTTCCTCATATTCCCATTCCCAGTCGCCGTCTTCGCTTTCGTCCGGCGCGGCGGTCATCTCCGCGGCCGGAACTTCTTCCGCGGTGTTTTCCGGCAGCGTTTCGGTTTGGTCTTCGGGAGCTTCCTCATATTCCCATTCCCAGTTGCCGTCTTCGCTTTCGTCCGGTGCGGTGGTCATTTCCGCAGCCGGAGCTTCTTTCACGGTGTTTTCCTGTTCGTCTGTCAGAACAAAGCCTGCCGGCTGTTCTCCGGAATATTCAGCGATCAAATCGTCAAGGTTAAAGTCCTCATTTTGGTTTTCGGTCACGGCAATTGCCGGCTCTGTACTTTCCGCAGCCGCATTTTCCATTTCCGCTGTTGTCGTTTCTTCGGCCGGAACCTCTTCCCATGTCCATTCAGCGTCCTCAGCAGCCGGTTCTGCGCTTTCCGCAGCCGCATTTTCCGTTTCCGCCGCTGTCGTTTCTTCAGCCGGAACTTCTTCCCATGTCCATTCAGCGTCCTCAGCGGCCGGTTCTGCGCTTTCCGCAGCCGCATTTTCCGTTTCCGCCGCTGTCGTTTCTT
>CABUBU010000053.1 GCA_902489795.1 uncultured Azospirillum sp. | reverse complement strand
CTGTAAGCTCTTTGGAACTAACGGCCTAGCCGCTAGTTTTCTTGTTACAAAAAACTCCGCTGTTTCACAACAGCAGAGTTTACGATATCCTCCTTTATTTTTTGGCGCAGAAAAGAGGATCGTTAAATTTTATATGCCGTTTTTGATACTTTCTCAACCGGAACGCGGTAAAAACACCAGCCTGAAACCTCAGACGGTCTTTACGTTTTACGACTGCCGTTGCCTTTTATATTGCAGGAACTTTCCGTACCGCTTTAATTCATCCTTCGTTTTCCTGAAAAATCTGAAAAAACGATATGATCAATTTTCCGTATGTACCAAGACCAGTACTTCAAAAACGCTGTAATTTCATATTATTTAATACGCTAATTTGACAAATAATCATTTTATGTCTAATTTTATAACACCCCAAAAAACGAATTGCAACAAAAAAATATTCAAATTCCTTTTAATCCGCCTTTGGCCGGTCTGTTCCGGACAATATCGTTTTGTCAATCGTATCGGCGGGAAAATCCTTTCATTTCAAAAAGTTTTCAAAAAACAATGACAAGACAAAAAAATCAGCTTCGGTTTTATCCAAAACTGATTTTGAGGATTATATCCGAAACGACTGCTTATTTACAGTTTCAGAAGCGGCTTGCGACGCTTCCCAAACAGCTGCCGGTTCATGAGAGGGAAGGTTGAAGGATGGAAGAAAAAGGAAAACGGAAGAAGAGTAACGAAGAAAGCGGAAAAGTGAGAATAGAAAAAGGGAAAATAAAAAAGGGCTAAGAGAGAAAGTTGAAGGACGGAAGAAAAAGGGAGACGGAAAAAGCAAAGAAGGAGAGCCGAAAAGCGGGAGAACGGAAGAATAAAAAGGGAAAAGAGAAATCCAGAACCACATACCAGACATGGTTTTCTAGCTACAAAAAAATCGGCCCAGCCGGGGGCAGCATAAAAAAAACCGGAGCCAAAGCTCCGGTTTTTTACTCATTTGCACCCACTCATTCGATGTCGCTTTCGGTTTCAGGCTCGCTGACCTGATCCGACAGGTTGTCGTCGGTATCGGCCACACTTTCGCCCAAAACTTCGGAACCGGCTTCTTCTTCCAGTTCTTCTTCATCTTCGGCATCGGCATCCAGCCAGGTGACGGAAACGACTTTTTCGTTCTCGGCGGTGCGGAACAGGATCACGCCCTGCGTTTTGCGGCCGGCAATGCGGATGTCTTCCACCGGCATGCGGATAAGCTTGCCGCCGTCAGTGACCATCATGATCTGGTTGTCGTCTTCAATCGGGAACGAACTGACCACTTCCTTGTTGCGGGCGGACATTTCCATGTTGGCAATACCGCTGCCGCCGCGGCCGGTTACACGGTATTCGTAAGAAGAAGAACGTTTGCCGTAACCGGTAGAGGTAACGGTGAGAATGAACTGTTCGTTGGCGCGCATTTCGACGAACTGCTCTTCCGAGAGCTTGTCGAGAAGCCCGGTATCGGCAGGCGAAACACAAACACCCTCACCGGCCTCAAGCTCCATCCGTTTGATTGCCGAGCTGACTTTTGCGTATTCGTCACGTTCTTCGGCCGTGGCGTCGCTGTGGTTTAAGATCGACATCGAAATCACCTCGTCGCCGTCAGCCAGCCTGATGCCGCGCACGCCGACCGAATTGCGGCCGACAAAGACACGCACTTCGGTAACCGGGAAACGGATACATTTTCCGCTTTTTGTTGCCAGCATCACGTCGTTATCCTCATGGCAAATGCGAACGTTCATCAGCTTGTCGCCTTCATCCAGTTTCATTGCGATCTTACCGTTGGACTGAACGTTGACGAAATCCATCAGCGAGTTGCGGCGAACCATGCCGCTCGCGGTCGCGAACATAATCGACAGATCTTTGCACTCGGCCTCGCTTTCCGGCAGTTTGAGCACGGTCGTAATGTTTTCGCCTTCATCCAGCGGCAGCAGGTTGACAAACGGCTTGCCTTTTGAGGTCGGCGAGCCGAGCGGCAGTTTGTAGACTTTCAGCTTGTAAACCAAACCTTTGCTGGAGAAGAACAACACCGGGGTATGGGTGCCGGCGACAAACAGACGGGAAACGAAATCCTCATCCTTGGTCGCCATGCCGGATTTGCCCTTGCCGCCGCGCTTTTGTGCCTTGTAGGCATTGAGCGGCACCCGCTTGATGTAACCGGCATCGGTTACGGTTACCACCATTTCCTCACGCTGGATCAGGGATTCAACGTCCTGATCATACTCGATATCTTCAATTTTGGTACGGCGCGGAGTAGCATATTCGTCTTTGATTTCGACCAATTCATCGCGCATAATGCCGTAAAGTTTTTCGCGGCTGCTCAAAATCGACAGGCATTCTTTAATTTCGTCGCCCAAGTTCATCAATTCCTGATGAATTTTGTCACGCTCAAGACCGGTCAATCTTTGCAGTTTCAAATCCAAAATAGCTTTGGCCTGCGCTTCGGAAAGGTGGTAAAAACCGTTTTCCACCTTGCGGTCGGGTTCGTCGATCAGAATAACCAGCGGTTCAACGTCACCGGCCGGCCAGGCTTTGGACAACAAGGCTTCTTTAGCGTCCTGCGGGCTCGGCGCATTGCGGATCAGTTCAATCACCGGATCAAGGTTTTCAACCGCAATTGCCAGACCGACCAACGTATGGGCACGGTCACGAGCCTTGTTCAACTCAAAAATGGTGCGGCGGCGGATGACGTCTTCGCGAAACTCGATAAAGGCGGCAATGATTTCTTTCAAATTCATCATCATCGGGCGGCCGGAATTGATGGCCAGCATATTCATGCCGAAGCTGGTCTGCAGCGGCGTATATTTGTACAGCTGGTTCAAAATAACGTCGGCCTGGAAGTCACGCTTAACTTCGATTACCACGCGCACGCCCTGCCGGTCGGACTCGTCGCGGATGTCGGAAATGCCCTCTACCCGTTTTTCCTTGACCAGTTCGGCAATCTTCTGCACCAAAGCAGCCTTGTTGACCTGATAGGGAATTTCATGCACGATGATCGCTTCCTTATCTTTTTTGATCTCTTCAATCGTGCATTTGGCGCGCATCATCACCGAACCGCGGCCGGTAAAATAGGCCGAACGGGCGCCGCCGTAACCCAAAATCAGACCGCCGGTCGGAAAATCCGGCCCCGGCACATAGTTGATCAGTTCTTCAACGGTAATATCCGGGTTGTCGATATAGGCGCAGCAGGCGGAAACGATTTCCCCTAGGTTGTGCGGCGGAATGTTGGTCGCCATGCCGACGGCAATGCCATTGGTGCCGTTGACCAGAAGGTTCGGATAGCGGGCCGGCAGCACCGAAGGTTCCTGCAGACTTTCATCATAGTTGGGCATAAAATCGACGGTATCTTTGTCAATGTCTTCAATCAAAGCATGGGCGACTTTGGCCAGTCTGGCTTCGGTATAACGCATGGCAGCGGCACTGTCGCCATCCATCGAACCGAAGTTGCCCTGCCCGTCGATCATCGGCACCCGCATTGAGAACGGCTGCGCCATTCTGACCATCGCTTCATAAACCGAAGAGTCGCCATGCGGGTGATATTTACCCAGAACATCACCGACGATACGGGCGGATTTACGGAACGGACGGTTATAGTCATAACCGTTTTCGTACATCGAATAGATGATCCGGCGGTGCACCGGTTTCAGACCGTCGCGGACATCCGGCAGCGCACGGGAAACGATAACGCTCATTGCATAGTCGAGATACGAACGGCGCATTTCCTCGGAAACGTCTACCGGTGTAATGTCCGAACGACTGCCGACGGCATTGTCGACAACGGCCTCTTCATTGATTTCATCAGTCATTTTTATACCTTATCTGATTTTATGTTTTTACTATTGCCGATCATAGCAAATCCGCCGGATTAAAACAGAAAATTATGCAACTTATGCCCAGTTAAAAAAACGAAAAACGCTTCCAGGGGCCAAAAAAGCGGCTTAAAATCGATTTTTGACAAATCAGTCGCCAAACTGTTAACGCGCCGGCAGCGGAAAACAAAAAAAACGTCTTTCCGCCAGAGCGTCAAAAAATAACCCCCGCGTCTAACGCGTGGTTCTTCATTAACGGGTATAACCCTGAAGGTGCCGGCAAACGCCTAAAGGGCGTGAGACGGTCTGTCGGGGCAAGGATTACTTGGCTCACCATAAATGGGGCTAAGTCTGTCGTGGCCTCTTCGTCTTTCTTT
>CABUBU010000052.1 GCA_902489795.1 uncultured Azospirillum sp. | reverse complement strand
TAGCTGTAAACTCTCTGCCCCTCCGGCCTGGCCGGGGGTTTTCACGATACAAAAAGGCCGCACAAAGGCGGCATTTTGTGTCATAAACTTCCGCTGGCTGTGTTCGAATGACGTTCACCCAACCTAAAAGCTGCGTAAGCTTGACGACTGGGCTGTAATACCTGTGTCTGCCTGCTTACACAAACGCTTGAAGCGTGAAACAGTCGTTGTTTTCAGTCTTCAAGATAGAGGCTGCTTTTTTTGTAATTCATAATCGCATGACGGATCAGGACGCCGATAATGGCGGCGACCGGAACGGCGATCATCAGTCCGAGGAAGCCGAGCAGAACCCCGCCGGCGAGCAGGGCGAACATAACCCAGACCGGATGCAGTCCGACGTTGTCGCCGACCAGTTTCGGGGTAAGAAAGTTGCCTTCGAGAAACTGTCCGACCATAAAGACGGCGGCCACGCTTATGATCGGCATCAGGTTGTTAAACTGGGCAAAGGCCAGCGCCATGCTGATGATGAAGCCGGAGATGGTGCCGACATACGGAATGAAAGAAATGATCCCGGCCAGAAAGCCGACCAGCAGGCCAAGATCCAGCCCTGCCAGGTGCAGGCCGACGGCGTAAAAGCTGCCGAGGATGACGCATACGCTCAACTGTCCGCGGATGAAGCCGGCCAGCGTGCGGTCGATTTCCCGCGCCTGCTGTTCAATCGACTTTTTTGATTTGCGCGGCAGCAGGCTGCGTACTTTGGCAATGAACTTGTCCCAGTCGCGAAGCATGTAAAAAGCGACGACGGGGGTGATCAGCAGCAGCGAGATCAGGTTGACGATCGCCATGCCGCCGGAAATCACACTGCGTAAAATTTTGCCAAGAATTTTCAAATTGTTGGCCATGTTGTCGTGCATGTAACTGCGGATTTTGTCGGCATCGAGTGCTGGGAACATGTCCTTGAGATCAATGAGTAGGGGTTCGGCTTTTTTTAAGAGCGAGGAAACGTAGTTTGGAATGACGCTGATAAATACGCTGAGCTGGCTGTCGATGACGTTGACCAGAAGGACGAAGGCCGGCACGATGATCAGCACGACCAGAACCAGAACCAGCACGGTCGACCAGGTGCGGCCGATTTTAAGCCGGGTGAATTTGTCGACCAGCGGGTCAAGCAGATAACCGATGATGATGCCGGCGACAAACGGCAGCAGCACCGAGCGCAAAATGTATACAAAGGCGCAGAAAAAAGCAAACAGCGCCAGCCAGAAGACTTTGTTTGACTTGACGGGGACGGAAACGTTTACGGAGTTGTTTTTTTGCATTGTTTTCTCTCGGCTTAACAAGGTTATATATCGGTCAGGGTGAAGTAGCCGCCGGTTTCGCTCAGCAGCAGCCGGGCGGAACGGAGGGCGCCGGCAAGCGTGTCGAGGTCGCCGACGTAGCTGATCTGAAATTGGATGCGGCCGTTGCCGATGGCGTTGATGCGGATATCTTCGACGGCGGTTACGGCGGCGATTTTTTCTTCCGTTTTCAGCCACGAACTCAGGGTTTTGAATTTATACAAAACGGTGATCGTTTTCTGCTCTGTCGAGGCAACGACGGTGCGTCCTTTCAGTTCATCGGCGATCCGCATGCCGGTTTCGCGGGCGGCCTGATTGAAAAGCTCGGAAGTTCGCGGTCCTTCAACACTGAAGACCTGTCGCTTGCCGTTTTGAGGATTGATAATGCTGACCGCCAGAGCGTCGTCGCCGTTATAATAAGCTTCGGCAACATAGACGTCTCCGCCGCCGTTTAAGGTCGAGAGACGTCCGAACAGTTCCGTGTCAAGCCCGAGCGCCTGTTCGGCGGAGGTCAGAAACGGTGCCGTGTCTTCTGTCGGTATAAAGAACCGGACCGAGCCGACGGTCGGCGGATTCTGCTGCCAGGCGGCGCGCCAGGGACTTTCCGGTTCCCACAGCAGAGCCGGCATGCCCGGACCTTCGCGGAAAACGGGGATAATCATGACTTCTGCGGAAGAAGCCACCACCAGAGGAACGTTCTTTTCCTGCAGATACTGCCGTAGAATTTTGTCGTTGGCGGTGATCCGCAGTTTGGCCAGGTAGCGGACGTTGGAGGTTTTTTCCTCAAGCACCGTGGTTTCCCTGATGAAGTTGAGCAGCTGGTCGTCGGTCAGCTTATTTAAAACGGTGACGCCTTCGCGGGTGGTAAAGTTGGCGGCGATGGCGCTGACGGCCTGTCGGTTGGCGCGGCGCATTGCCAGTTCGCGGGCGGCGGCAGCGTTGTCGGCGGTTACGTCGACGGTTACGTCGGCAGAATAAGACGGCTGGACAGCCTTGGCAGAAAAAACGGTGAGCAGGACGAACAGCAGAACGGGGAGAAAAAGACGGCGCATGAGAAGTCTCCTGAGGTTATTCCAAAATTTCCAGACGGTTGAAGAAAAAGGCTATTTCCCGTTCGGCGGTTTCGGGGCTGTCGGAACCATGGACGGCATTTTTTTCGATGGATACGCCGTAAAGCCGGCGAAGCGTTCCTTCTTCGGCGGCGGCGGGGTTGGTGTTGCCCATCAGCCGGCGGTATTCCTCAATTGCGTTTTCGCCGGCCAGCACCTGAACGATGACCGGTCCGGCGGTGATATTTTCGATCAGTTCGTCGAAAAAGGCCTTGTTCTGGTGGACGGCGTAAAAACGGGCCGCCTGTTCGCGCGACAACCGCAGCATCTTCTGTGCGACGATCTTCAGGCCGCTTTCTTCTATTGAGGCGATGATTTTTCCGCTTAATCCGCGGCCGACCGCTTCCGGTTTGATCATTGATAGGGTTTTTTCCATGTTTTCCTCTGTTGGTTGGCTGAGTTGGGCTGATCTTATCCTATATGTAGCGAAAAATCAAAAAGTTTTTATAGACTTTTTGATCAATTCGTTGTTTATTACAGACAAATTCTTTTCGTAAACAGTTTAAGGACGGATCAAATGACTGAAAGTGCATATTTAAAACAGCTGCTGGCAAAGGCTGCGGAAAACCAGAAGACCATCGTGCTGCCGGAAAGCGAAGACGACCGCGTTCTCGACGCGGCTCATTTTGTTGCCGAAGCGGGAGCGGCCAGACCGGTTGTTCTCGGCAGCCCGGAAACAGTGGAGGCCTATTATCGGGGCAAAGGCTGGAGCATGGAGGGAATCGAAGTGGTTTCTCCCGAAAACTCTCCCCGGCTTGCGGTTTATGCCGAAATGTTTTTTGAGCTACGGAAAGACAAGGGGATAACAGCCGAAGATGCGCTGAAACAGATGCACAATTATAATTATTTCGGCACCATGATGATCAAAGCCGGTGATGCCGACGGCATGGTTTCGGGCGCCAATCATTCGACCGCGGACACCGTTCGTCCGGCGCTGCAGATTATCAAGTCGGCCAAGAAAGGCCGCGCGGTTTCTTCCGCGGTGCTGGAAGTGGTCAACGGCAAGCCTTACATTTTGTCCGACTGCGCCATCGTCATCAATCCGACGGCGGCCGAGCTGGCGGACATTGCGGTGGATGCCGCTCAAACGGCTTTGCAGTTCGGCATCGAGCCGAACGTGGCGCTGCTTTCCTATTCCACCAAGGGATCTGGCAAAGGCGAAGGCGTGGACAAAGTCGCCGAAGCCGCGCGGCTGGCCGGGGAACAGCTCAAACTGCCGGAATATAAAGATCTGCCGATCAAAATTGACGGTGAAATGCAGGCCGATGCGGCGCTGGATGCGGTTGTAGCTGCCAAAAAGGCGCCGGGCAGCGAAGTTGCCGGACAGGCCAACGTCCTGATCTTTCCTGACATTGAAGCCGGTAACATCAGTTACAAGCTGCTGCAGCGGCTGGGCGGGGCGGAAGCCTACGGTCCGATTTTGCAGGGGCTGAACGCGCCGGTCAACGACCTTTCGCGCGGGGCATTGGTGGAAGACATCGTCGGCATGATCGCGATTACCGCTTTGCAGGCTGCCAAAAAATAACTTTTACTGAAACTAACTCTAAAAGCAGGAGCATTCATATGGAAAAAATCTTAGTCCTGAACTCCGGTTCATCATCTCTGAAATATCAGCTTTTCAATGTTGACGGCGACAAGTTTGAAGTTGTTGCAAAAGGCTTGGCCGACCGTATCGGCATTGAAGGCTCGCTGGTGACGATCAAAGTCGGCGACGGCGACAAGGTTACGACCGAACTGCCGCTGCCGACCCACAAGGAAGCGATCAAGGAGGTGCTAGATCTGCTGCTCGGCAGCGTTTTGAAAAGCATTGAAGAACTTTCCGGCGTCGGCCACCGCGTTGTTCACGGCGGCGAATATTTTGATCGTTCGGTGCTGGTCGACGACGAAGTGATCCGCATTATCGACGGACTTTCCACGCTGGCGCCGCTGCACAACCCGGCGGCGGTTATGGGCATCAAGGCGGTCAAGGCACTGCTGCCGAACGTTCCGCAGGTGGTTGCTTTCGACACCGCTTTTCATCAGACGATGAAGCCCGAGGCTTATATGTATGCGCTGCCGCTCGAACAATACAAGAAATATAAAATCCGCCGTTACGGCGCCCACGGCACTTCGCACCTGTTCGTTTCGCGCGAGGCGGCCAAGCTGATCGGCAAGGCCGGCAAAATCATCACCTGCCATATCGGCAACGGCGCTTCGATCAGCGCGGTTAAAGACGGCGTATGCGTCGACACTTCGATGGGCTTTACCCCGCTGGCCGGCGTGGTGATGGGGACGCGTTCGGGCGATGTCGATCCGTTCGTGCCGCTTTATATCATGAAAACGCAAAACAAAACGGTTGAGGAAGTGGACAACCTCCTGAACAAACAGTCGGGCATGCTCGGACTGTGCGGCTGCTCCGACAACCGCGACGTCGAAGTCAAGTATTTCGCCGGCGATCCGGAAGCGGTGACGGCCATGCAGGTATACACATACAGCATCGTTAAATACATCGGCGCCTATACGGCGGCAATGGGCGGCGTTGACGCCATCGTGTTTACCGGCGGCATCGGCGAGAACGGCAGCGAAGTCCGCAAACTGATCTGCGAACGGCTGGCGTTTATGGGCATTGAGCTTGACGAGGAAGCCAACAAGCTGCGCGGCACTTTGACGGAAATTTCCAAACCCGGTTCCAAAGTCAGGGTTTTCGTCATTCCGACCAACGAAGAACTGGTCATTGCCCAGGATGTTAAAAAACTGATTTAATTTCTTTGTGCATAAATGTAATCCCCGTTGTCATCCGTCGGAAACAACGGGGATTTTTTTGTTTTCGTGGCAGGAATGCCGGCCGGGGACAGAAGCTGGAAAGTTTGCTTTCGCGAATATTCGAAAGGGATTGAATTGCGGCAAATGCTGATTATTTTTTCTTTATGATGAAGTTTATTTATAAAGGATAAGTATATGAAAAGTTTGCTGGTTTTATTAATGGCGGCGCTGCTTCCCAATGCGGAGGCGGCGGAAACGATTGACGTCCGTTCGGACAGTGAGCAGCCGACGGTTATTTACGGAGAAGCGGAAAACGCGAACGGTACGTTTAACGAAATGACGGTGGAGCAGGCGGCGGATGCCCAAAATCCGTTCGGTAACCCGGTCGTCAATGAGCTTCCTTACGGTAAACGAGTGCCTGAGGGCGAAAAGGGCAGGCCTCAGCCGCCGGCGCCCGAACTCGGAAAAAGTTCCGTAAACGTCGTTTCGCAAACCAGCGGGCAGAATCCGGAAATCAGTCCGCAAAATTCTCCCGAACAAATGCAAAACGAGATTCAAAACACCCTTTACGAATCGGATGACCGTATTTACGATTTGCAGTCTTACCCGGACAATGACATCAATCAGATTGAGAATCAGGGAAATGCCGTGACCAACTATCCGGAGTATTAGTTTGACTTCTTCTTAAAAAAAACTCCCGGAGTTGTCCGGGAGTTTTTCTTGGGAGATGCGCTTTCGTTTT
>CABUBU010000051.1 GCA_902489795.1 uncultured Azospirillum sp. | reverse complement strand
AGGCGTCGCCGGCCGAACCGGAAAGCGCCCTGGCCAAGATGAAGGCCTTTGTCCGTAAAGCCGTCGACTGCTGCATCGAATAAGGAGAAAAAACATGCGCAAAATATTTTATCTGTTTGCTTTGGTATTGCTGTTTGCCGGCGGCTGCGACGCCCGAAAAGAAAACGTCCCTGCCCTTGCCGACGACAAAATTTACTTTTTTTATTACAACGAATGTCCCTATTGTCATGATGCCATGGACTACATGAACGCCGAATATCCGCGGCTGAAGGTAACCATGGTCAACATCCACAATCCCGGCGGCTACGAACTGTTGTTGAAATGCGCCGAAAAATTCAAACTCGGCCGCAATGTCGGCACGCCGCTATTCTGTATGGGCGACCGCTACCTGATGGGCTGGTCGGAAGAAAGCCCGCGTCAATTTGACGAATATGTCCGCCCCTATCTGCAATAAACGCTCTGCCCCGGCACACTCCGGGGCTTTTTTGTTGCAATTAGCCGCCGGTTTGCTATATTAAAACAAAAAACAAACGGGAAAAAAATGACGGAACAGCAACGGCAGCTGCCGACGGAAATCATGAAAAAAGCGGTCAGGGGCATTTCCTATATCGCCCACCCTTTAAGGCTTCGCATATTGGAACATCTGGACGTCAACGGCAGTTCCTCGGTTTCAGCCATCACCAAAGCTCTTGACGAGGAACAGGTCGCCGTTTCGCAAAGCCTGCGCAAAATGCGCGATGCCAGCCTGGTCAAAACCAAACGCCGGGGCATTTTTATTTACTACGACATCTGCGAAGAATATCCGGCCAGCGTTTTCACTTGCCTGCGCAAGCTCTACGGCTTCATGACCGACGACTATCAGTACCTGCGCGACGACTGCAAGCGGATGCTGCCGGCAGACTATACCATGATGGCGGCCAACCGTATCAAGTTGTTTGCCAACTACGACAAAATGCGTATCCTCGAATATCTGACCTTAAACGGCCCGCAAAGCGTCAGCGGCATCATCGACGGCATCGGCTGCGAACAGATCAAGGTTTCCCAATACTTAAAACGCCTGCGCGACGACGGTTTCGTTACCGCCTGCCGGCAGGGACGTTTCATCATTTACAGCATTACCAAAGGCGTGCACAAAACCTGCATCGAATGTATCCGCAAACGCTACGATTCGCTTACCGACAAATCGCTGTTCTGATTTTTTCTCCAGCCGCCGAGAACCTGTTTCAGCCGCGCCGCGGCCAGCAGCAGCGCCGTTTGCGAAGGAGCCGAATCCGCCAGAGCGTTTAACATCACAAAATCATGAATCGTTCCGTTAAAACGGACCGAAGCCGTTTCCACGCCGGCATCGTCAAGCCGCCGCGCCAGTTCTTCTCCTTCGTCGCGCAAAACGTCGTTTTCGGCGGTAATCACCAGTGCCGGAGGCAGCCCGCGCAATTCTTCCGCCGATGCCTTCAGCGGACTGGCCAAAATGCCGTTGCGCGCCGCCGGATCAGTCGTATAGGCGTCCCAGAACCATTCCATCGCCTTTTTCGTCAGCCACGGACCGTCGGCAAAGTCCCGGTAAGATTCGGTTTCAAAAGCGGCCACCGCCACCGGATAAAACAGCAGCATAAACCTTATCTTCGGTACAAATCCGGCGGTTTTGGCCTTTAAAGCCAAAGCCATTGCCATGTTGCCGCCGACGCTGTCGCCCGCCAGAGCCAGCCGCTCCGTATCAAGTCCCAACCGCCCGCCGTTTTCGGCAACATGCTTCAGTACCGCGAACAATTCTTCCGTCATCTGCGGAAAACCGTTTTCCGGCGCGTTCTTATAAACCGGAAAAACCACCGCCGCCCCGCTTTCTTCCGCCAGCGCCCTGATCAGCCGCTCGTGGGTTTTGTCGCTGCCCATCACCCAGCCGCCGCCGTGAATATAAAAAACAACCGGCAAAGCGCCTTTCGCTTCCGTCGGACGAACGATTTCAACCGTCATCTTCCGCCCGTCGACGGTTTCAATTTCCGTCCTCTCCGCAGCCATATCCGCAACATCCGCCTTTCCGTCACTCTGCACGTCGGCGAGCACCTGCCGCGCCGCCGCCGGCGTCAGTTCGTACAAAGGCCTGCCCCCCTTTTTCGCCAATTCGTCGATAAAACTTTTTTCCTTTTTCATCAGTCTTGCCCGTGCCATATTTTTTCTCCTTATGAAAAATTTTTCCGCAAACAAATATAAGCCCGACAACCGCAAATTCAATTTGTCTCTTTTCTGCCGGCCGATTTTGCTTGCCAAACAGCGGCAAAAGGGCAAAAATGAAAAAAACGGACAATTATCCGAAAGAAAACGAACATGCGCAATATAACCCTGATTTTACTTCTTGCCGCCCTGCTCTCTCCCGCCGCCCGGGCAGAGGAGAAAACCCCGGAAGCTTTTGCCCGGATAGAAACGGAACTGAAGCAAGAGCGTCCGGACGCATGGGAAATCAAGGACATTATTTATCATGCTCCCACTTTTTCCGCGGACGAAAAGCAAAAAATTGCCGAACAAATCGAACTGTCCGCTTTGCCGTACAAACAAAAAATCATTCTCCGAAATTATCTCGGCATCCGCCGCCCGGAAAAATTTGCAACCCTCGAACAAAAGATGCGGCAAATCGAAGAAATCTCCCGCCGTTCCGACGGACCGGAAATCAACCTGCATCCGGTGCTGCCGCTGTTTTCCTTTCCCCGGAACCCGGCTGACGGGGATTATCGGGAAAAGCTTCAGGCTTATTACAACGTCGCCTTTGTCAACGAAGACAACATTAGAAGCAATATTGCCCGTTTCTCCGCGGCCGGCGGCAGGGGAACAACCGTGCCGGCCGAAGAAACTACCGAACAACAGCGGATAAAAGACTATATTGAACAATACGGACAATATGCGGCGGATCAAGAAGCAGAAAACCTTTTCTTTTACACGCCGCAAAATTCTCCCCTGTGCCGGGAGCTGGCCGAAAACAAGGTTTATGAGCTGCCTGAATACTATGATTCGCGTATTATCAACGGTACTCTTTATTATCCGATTTTTATCAATCTGGACACACCCGGCCCGGAAAGATTCCGTCTCAAAAAAACAGCTGACTTCAGCGGGGAACACGTTGAAAGCAACCGGTTCTTTCTGGAAGCGGATCAAGACGGCAAAACCGTCGAAATTGAGCTGCCAACCTATCGCTTTTGGACCGGAAAACTGGTAAAATACAACAACGACATATATCTTGTCAGCCAAAATACGGACGAATACCGTATTTTCCGTTTTGACCTGCGGCAGGGCTTTTCCCACGTCTGTTTTCTGTCGCCCGAAAAAGTTTCCGCCTATGAGGAACAATTGAAAACCGACGCCTCTCTCTGCCGCCGGATCGTAAACAAACAATACGTCGTTTACCGGCCGCGGACGGTGAACGAAACTTTTACCCCCGCCGAAAAGGAAAAATTCAAAATCAACCTGTGCAATTTTCTGGTTTCCGAGACAAAACTCCAAACCCATTCTTACACGATCGCATCCTTTGACAATTCGTCCAAAAGTGCCGTTCTCCGGAAGTGTTTCGCCGCCACCGGCGACGGATGGGTCTTTCCCCTCCGCGGCTTCAACTGGCTGACTGCCCGCAACGAACTGCTCAACCTCGACGCCGACAACGACGGACAAAAAGAAATCCTGCTCTACGCCGATTTTGACCGCGGCGTCGGTTACGGCTGTTCAGAAACCTATCCCGTCGTCTATTATCCGCAAACGGGAAAATTCGACATCAACCTGTTTTTCCGGGAAATGACCTGCCGCGGCGCCCGCAAATCTATTGTCGGCATCAACGGCAAAAACTATCTGCTGGTTGAACAAGAGCAAAAACTTCTCGCTCTTTTTGAAGCCGTCACAAAGGAAAACGGGAAAAAAGAATTAAAACAGTTGTGCAAGTTTACCCCCATGCTTGTATATTATTAAAATACGTCAAGGAGAAAAACATGAGCAAAGTCATCGTCGTCGGCAGCGTCAACATGGACATAACCGCCCGTACGGACAAACTGCCCGACACGGGAGAAACGGTTGCCGCCCGTTCAGTCGAATATCTGCCCGGCGGCAAAGGACTGAACCAGGCGGTTGCCGCCGCCAAAATCGGAACCCAGGTCATTCTCGCCGGCTGTCTCGGCAGCGATTCTTTTGCCGATGAGCTGGCATCGTTCGTCCGCCGGCACAAAATAGATATTTCCTGTCTGCGCCGCAGCGAAAAAAACTCCGGCATCGCTCTTATCACCGTCGACGAACGGGGACAAAACACCATCGTCGTCGCCCCCGGCAGCAATGCCGACGTGTGTCCGGAAGACGTCAAAAAGCTGCCCGTCAGCCCGGGCGACGTCATCGTCTGTCAGTTTGAAATTCCGCCGGCCGCGGTTGCCGACGCTTTCGCCAAAGCCCGCAGGTACGGAGCCCGGACGATTCTCAACCCCTCGCCGGTCTGTCCGATCCCTGATGAAATATTCCGCAATACGGACATTTTGATCGTCAACGAAACCGAACTGTCGTTCCTTTCCCGAGAAAACGTCGATGAAAACACGCCGACCGGCAAAATCGCCGACGCGGCCGAAAAACTCAAAACCGACGCAGAACAGACCGTAATCGTCACGCTCGGCAGCCGCGGCGCACTGGTTGCCGGCGGCAAAGACATGCTGTTCGTCGACAGTTACAAAGTGCCGGCCGTCGACACTGTCGGTGCCGGAGACTGCTTTGCCGGAGTTTTCGCCGCCAAACTGGCAGAAGGAAAAGACGTCGGCGAAAGCGTCAGAACCGCGGTTAGAGCCGCAGCCGTCTGCGTCACCCGCAAAGGCGCCGCGCCAGCCATGCCCGACGCCGGCGAACTGGCGCATTTCCCCGCGGCCGGCTGCCTGTCGTAAACCGTATACCGCTGCCGATTGCATACCGCTCCGGCAAAAACTTTACGGAAAGAAAAAGCCATATAAAAAACTCCCGGCAAAACGCGGGAGTTTTTTCATAAATTGGCGTACCCGAAGAAGCGCTAAGCGAAAACAACCGACGCTCCGGTTGTTTTCGTCTGCAAGCTCTCCGGAACATCTTAATGAGCAAGGGAAGCACCGGCGACCGCAGCGAATTTAGATGCCGGAGAGAGAACCCGGGGTTCGACCCTGAGGGAAGCCATATAAAAAACTCCCGGCAAAACGCGGGAGTTTTTTCATAAATTGGCGTACCCGAAGAAGCGCTAAGCGAAAACAACCGACGCTCCGGTTGTTTTCGTCTGCAAGCTCTCCGGAACATCTTAATGAGCAAGGGAAGCACCGGCGACCGCAGCGAATTTAGATGCCGGAGAGAGAACCCGGGGTTCGACCCTGAGGGAAGCCATATAAAAAACTCCCGGCAAAACGCGGGAGTTTTTTCATAAATTGGCGTACCCGAAGGGATTCGAACCCATGACCTTTGGCGTCGGAGGCCAACACTCTATCCAGCTGAGCTACGGGTACAATATTTGCAGTTCGTGATACTAATAATACATTTCAAAAAAAAATGCTACAATTTTTTTTATTTTATTAAATAATTCTTGACTTTTTCGCAAACTCTGGCTATTAACAAGCAACGAGTTTGTTTTTGAGGAATAAAATTATGGTTAAAAAATGTGATATTACCGGCACCGGCGTTATGAGCGGGAACAGCGTTAGCCATGCTAACAACCATAACCGCCGTCGTTTTATGCCGAATCTGCAAGTTGTTTCTCTGTTCAGCGAAGCTCTGAACAAAGTTTTCAAGCTGAAGATCTGCTCTAAAACTTTGCGTTCGATTGAGCACAACGGCGGTTTGGATTCTTATCTGGAATCTACTTCCGGCAACAAGCTCAGCGAAGAAGCTTTGAAAATCAAAAAAGCGGTTGCCAAGAAAAAAGGCCCGGCTGCCAAACCGGCTGCTTCCGCTGCCAGAAAAGCCGTTCCGGCCCGTATTGCCAAAAAGGCTGCCAAAGCTGCTGAATAGTTTTGTATACAATAAGATTTCCTGAAAGCACCTTTCCCGGAAGGTGCTTTTTTTCATGCCGTAAAAACAAAAACCTACGACGTCCGAACATTTTCCCGATTCTTTCCCGCTTTACCCAA
>CABUBU010000050.1 GCA_902489795.1 uncultured Azospirillum sp. | reverse complement strand
ACTCAAACGGTAAATTCTATGTTGACTTTGTACTAATTCCATAATTCTTTACAGCGTCGGCGTCATGAGCATTAAACCACCATTAAAATGGGGGTAGTCTGTAAAGCATCAAGACAAAGACCCCGAAGCGCTTTGTCTTCGGGGTTAAAAAATCGGCTCGGGTTATTCGATCACACGGCCTTTGTCAAAACCAATGTGCGATGTTTGCGAAACATTCCCGTCGCTGCGCGTTTCCCGGCTTTCTGTTACCGGGGTTTGTTCTTTGCCTGCAGTTTTTGCCGTTTCCAGGTTGCCGCGCATTCTGTCGAAGGAGGAATTTATCCGCCCTTGCGGTTGCAGCCGCTGATAGCCGCTCGCTTCCAGCCGTTTGTGAAATTCCACCTGAAATTTTTTGACGTCTTTGACGGAAACGGCGGCTTTGGTTGCCGCATAGCAGGAATTCAGCAAGCTTTGAAACTGCGGATTGTCCAACAGTTCCTTTTGTTTCCGAGCCTGCGCGGTGATGGCTTCCAACTCGTCCTCGTCGCCTTTGGCAATAGCCCGGTTTGCGGCATTATACAGGGTGTTCTGACGGACGGATTCCGCTTCCTGTTCGGGTTTGTAGGCATGTCCGAGGCCGATCGTTTCTCCCAGTTTAAAACCGTTTACATAGACGTTGATATAAGCGGTTTTGCGTGATTCTCTGGAAAAAGCGCGGGTGATCGGTTTGCCGCCGCGGCTGCACAGTCTGTCTTTGTAATCAATGCTGCCGTCGGCATTGATTTTGGTTTGGTAACTAAAATCGTCGGAAAAAGTGCTGATGATCTTGCTGCCGTCGGGATAGTAGTCTGTTGCGCCGGTCTGTTTGCCGTTTTCAAAAGAGTCGACGGTGCGGCGGCCGTCGGGATGATAGGTCGTCCTTTCCGTTTTTTTACCCTTGGCGAAGGCCGTAACGGTTTTTTCTCCGTCGGCGCGCGTCGTCGTCTGTTCGGTCAAAACGCCGTCGGAATACAGGCTGAAAGTCTGCCCGCCGTCAACGAGATAATCGGTTTTTTCGCTGATTTGGCCTTTGCTGTAGCGGGATGCGGAAAGCTGCGAGCCGTCTTCCCGGTATTCAGCCACCTCTTTGACCGAAAAGTCGGGAAAATAGTCGGTGATGGTGGTAACGCCTTTTTCGCTTGTGGTTTTGTCCGCTTTCGGCTTCATTCCGAGAAGTTTTCTCAATTTATTATACGCCATGCCCGTATCCTTTTGTTGTTGTATAAAAATATTGTGACAGTTTTTTTGTCAAAAGTCAATTTTTTTCGCAAAAAAGAGCCCGGAAGTTTTTCCGGGCTCTCGGGGAGACGTGTTTACGGCCTTATTCTTCTTCACCGACATACATGCCGACGGCGCGGGCCGCTTTGACATAATCGCTGTTGACGTCAAGCAGGGTGGTGCCTTCCCTGACGACTTCGTCAATGTCAAAGTCGCTGATTTTACTGTTTTTCCAAACCACCATACGGTTGGTTTTGCCTTCTTCCAGCAGTTCGACTGCTTTGGCGCCGAACATGGTGGCCAGGATGCGGTCGGTCGGCGACGGATCGCCCGAACGCTGAGTGTGGCCGAGAGTGGTGACGCGGGTCTGGAAGACTTTGCAGCGCTTGTTGATCTCCGCGCTCAGATATTGGCCGATACCGCCGTAAACGGTTTCGCCGATTTTATTGGTGGCGGCAGCGACATGTTGTCCGTCTTCGCGTTTGACGCCTTCGGAAACGACGATCAGCGCGTGGTTGCGGCCGTTGTTTTTGATCGTTTCCAGCTTTTCGATAATCGAATCGATTTTATAGGGAATTTCCGGCACCAGACAGACGTCGGCAAAACCGGCAAGAGCGGCATGCATGGCCAGGTGGCCGGCGTCGCGGCCCATCACTTCGAGAATGAGGGCGCGATTGTGGGAACGGGCGGTCAGCTCAAGCGAATCGAGCGCGCCGGTGCAGACCTGACAGGCGGTGGCAAAGCCGACCGAAGCGTCGGTAATCGGCGTGTCGTTGTCGATCGTCTTCGGAATGCCGACCATTTTGATACCGGCCATGTGGCAGTAGTTGCTGACGATGTTCATGCTGCCGTCGCCGCCGACGACAACCAGAGCGTCAAGCCCCAGTTCGCGGGCGCCTTCGCCGAATTTCTGCGAAAGGGTTTCCATGGATTCGAGCTTAACCCCGCTGTTGAGCGAACCGAGGTAGGAACCGCTCAGGCGCGGCCACGGCGTGTTGGAAAAACCGGCTTCGGTCAGCACTTCGTATTCAAGCGGGCGGTTGGTGAGCCCGTCGGTGCCGAATTTGATGCCGTAAACTTCCCAGCCTTTGAGCGTGGCGGCGTTAACGACCGAACGGATGACGGCGTTCAGGCCGGCGCAGTCGCCGCCGCTGGTTAAAATACCGATTCTTTTGATCTTATTCATGCAAAACTCCTGTTTCAAATAAATATTGGTTGCTTTTTTAGCATAAATGTGTTACATTTCAACACAAATTTACAAAATGTTGTTTGTAAAAATTTTTTAATCGGACTTTTTATTTACAAAATCCAGGGATTAATCTTAAAATGGTTAAAAATGACAATTTGAGCAAACTGACCCATCAGCTGTGTGAACTGCGGCTGGAGGAAAGAAGAGTCTGTTCCGACATCCGCCATCTGGTCGCCCGCAACGCCACCATTGACTTTGCCAAGGCCAAGCAGCTCAACATCATGCGCAGCGGGGTAAAAAAGAAAATCGAGTCGATCGAAGCCAAGATCATGCCCAACATCATCGCCTGATTTTGCTTTGCCGGTTTAAAAAACGGTTGCAATTGCCGTTTAGATATGGTAAGAAACACTCAATTTTTGAGAGATAACCAAATAATAGTTTGAAATGAGGTGATTTAAGTGGTTCAAGTTACTGTTATCGGTAATGACGTCGGTCAGTCTTTGAAAGTTCTGAAGAAGAAAATGCAGCGCGAAGGCATCTTCCGCGAAATGAAGCTGCGCCGCCATCACGAAAAGAACTCTGAGAAAAAAGCCCGTCGTCAGGCCGAGGCAATCAGACGTTCCCGCAAGCAACTTCGCAAACGCTTGGATACCGAAGGATTCTAGTTGGTCCGAAAGTGTTTTGAAAAACGCCGTCCTTAACAGAACGGCGTTTTTTGGTATAGTGAAAACCCCGGCCGGATCCGGCCGGGCAATATCTTTTTGGTGTTAAGGACATGTTCTGCCCGTTCCGACGGAAGGAAAAGACGAAAGATTCGCTTAGTGTAAAATCGGAAAATGCCGTTTTGAAGAGCGGCTTTTTTATATATTGAAATGATACTTCGTCCGCCCCGGCGGAAAAAGCCAAAAGCTCATCCGGCGTGAAAGAAGCAAAAAACAAACGAATAGATATTCCCCAGTAAACCGGAGGTTCTGTAACAGCTGCAAACCTTACGGTTTGACCACGCTCGTTGGCGTAAAGCGGTGTCTAACGACGCTTTAGCATTCAACCCCCATTTTAATGGGGGAAATGCTAAGGCAACTAATAAAAAAACTCCCGTTTCCGGGGAGTTTTTTTTAATTTATAAATATGGCCTTATTCGCAGGCGTACATCCCTTCGCAGGAACGACGGCTGGGCTTTAAGCCGCGGCTCAGGCAATATTCTTTAGAATGGCTGTATTCTCTGTCGCAGCACCCCTTGAACATCCGTGTATTGTGCGGACAGGGACGGACGGGTACCTTGTCGCCGCAGGAACTTCTGGTTTTCGTATAACCGGCCGAAATGCAGCGGCTGCGGTTCCTTTCGCTGTTTGAAACCTTGGGAAGCTTGCCCTGAATGGTGTTTTGCGGCACATCGGTAATAAAGCGGACGCCGGCCCGGGCGGTCAACGCGCTGCCGATCAAGGCTAAAACCAGCATAAATATCCATAGTTTGCGCATCAAAATTCTCCTTACAAAACTTAACTTATTATACCGCAAAATGAAAATTTTTGCAACAGAATAAAAATAGCTTGACTAATGGACAAAAAACGGCGACCATAGAAGCATAATTTAATTATTAATAATTATGAAACAGACACTCAATAAGCAGATTGCGTTGACCAAGTACCACAGTCTGCGAGAATTTAAGGAACGTCTACAGGACGGGAAGTTGATGATAAAGGCTCAAAATGAGCTTCTCTTTTTACGTGACACATCTAAGTTTGAGTATTATGTGAAGAGATATCCGCTGGATCCCGAGGTGGAAAGAAGATTGATCCAGAGCGGTCGCAAGGATCTGTTCTGTATTTACTTCAAACTCCGCCGCTGTTGTCGTTCGGCAGAAACGCTTTTGATACACTATCCCAAGGCTTTGTCCATTTACGCCAAGTACCATTCTCTCGGAGAAAGCGCGCAGATGGAAATGGTGAAGCAAAAAAAGTTGCAAACCGCTTTGCAGTACATCAAAAGACGTGAGTTATGCAAAAAGGCACTGGCATTTTTCCGCGAACATGCTGAAAAACCGTTGGTTGTCTTCTATGATCGGGCATATGGTGTTTGATGCCTGATACCTGATACAAAAAAAGGAACGTCTGCCGGCGTTCCTTTTTTTTGTATCGGGACAACGGCAACCGTTTCAGTCCCGGCTTCTGTCAATGCAGATAACGGAAGGGGCTTCAGCATTCGGCCGCGTTGTTTGAAAGCCGAATTTGCTTTTATAACGAATCAGCCCGAAGCCTGAAGAAACATACCCCGAGCCGTCGCGACGGGCATAGTAGGGAATGGAGCCTTTGTCGGCAAACATGCGGATGTAACCGCCTTTGCCGTCGGCCGTTTCGTCTGCCAGCCAAACATAAAGATGATCATATGACGAAGGCAGGCCGATTTGTTCAAGCAGCCGGTTGTCGCGCGGACCGTAAAGGGCATCCTGTTCCCGATCGTCGCCGTAAAGCAGCACCGCCAGTTCTTTGGCTTCTTTGCCGGTCGGCAGGTTTTGCAGCCCGCCGCATGCCTTGGCAGCGCCGGCCAGGTAATCCCGTCCGCCGGAAAGGCAGTGTTTCAGTCCCCAGCTTTCTTTGTTGCGCATGCATTCCTGACGGTCTGCGGGAGAAACGGCAAACAGAACTTTTCTGATGCGAACGCCGCCGATATTAACGACAGGATCGGCCGCCGCAGCCGGACAGACGGCCGGAAACAGGGTTGCGGACACAAACAACAGGAATATGAAAAATCTTTTCATGAGCCTCTCGCTGAAAATCAAAAGATGTTATATTTTATACCGGCCGTTCCGTTAAAAGCAAGCCTGAAAACGGAGCTGCCGACGGTTACACGTTTCTCCCGCCGCGGCTGTCCGGCGCTTTTTCTTCATTTTCCCTCTATTCCCCTTCCTTTTATTCCCCGCTGCGGTTGTTCCGTGTTTTTTTCATCCTTCTTTTTTATTTTCCGTATCCTGCTCTCTATCCTTGCCCTTTCTCCTTATTTTCCGCGCCGGTCGTTTGGTGTTTTTTTATTTGCCGTATCTTACGCTCTTTCCTTGACTTTTCTTCTTATTTTTCGCGCCGGTCGTTTTTGCGCTTTTTTCTTGTTCCGGGCAGAAGATGAAAACATGTGAAAGATGATTGTTCTCCCCGGTCATTCGGGTTGTTTCGTTCCGGTCATGCGGTTTCGTGTTGTCGTGCCGACGGTTCCGGGTTTTTCAGTTTACCCGCGGCAGTTTGCCTTTGGCTTTTTGTTTCGTTCCGGTCATGCGGTTTCGTGTTGCCGTGCCGACGGTTCCGGGTTTTTCAGTTTATCCGCGGCAGTTTGCCTTTGGCTTTTTGACGGTTTTCTTCCTCCTGCTCTTTCATCTGCCGCAAGCCCGTATAGCGCAGAAGAAAAGCGATGAATTTATGAATTGCCCGCTGCGTTTCCTTGCTCTGCGCGGCAATGAACATTTCCAGCTCTCTGGCGTTTCTGATCGGTTCGCCGAGATCGTCGTCTTCGTCTTCAATTTCCGCCTGTCGTTGCGAATTTTTATCAAATGATCTTTTTACCATGACTGCCCTCTTGAAAAATGAAAATTGAAAAACAAGGGCAGGAAAAGGCGACCGGGGAGTTCGCGTTACCACCGCTCAAGAAGTGGCACCCTCTTGGGCAAGCCCAGAGGGCTCCCCGGCCGATAGTCAAAACCGGGGATATAATCTCAGTTATTGATTAAAGAGTCAATAGCCGAGTTACAGC
>CABUBU010000049.1 GCA_902489795.1 uncultured Azospirillum sp. | reverse complement strand
CGTCATCTGCTTGAGTTTTACGGCAAAGAGCTCAAAATCGAACTGATTGAGAGAAGCGGGAGCATCAGGAGCGGCGCCGTGGAAAACAATGGCGGAAACGGCCGGCGAGAAACCATGAAAACCTATGAACACAAATAAATAATGCAATAAACTTTCATCAATCGGACAGACAGCCTTCACTTGTCAAACAAAACTCGTTCTGCCCGAAAACCGTACACCCCCGGCGACCGGAACAAAGCGCCGACATACGGACAAAGTTACGCTCAAACCACAAAACAAAAGGGGAAAAAGCATCTGGCTTTTCCCCTTTTTTTCGTTCGGCTACTTGCGCTCCCCGGCGTCCATCGCTTCCGGCGCTTTTTGAACCGTATTTTCAATCAGCGGCGCAACTGATTTCTGACGCCACGATTTTTGCGGTTTCGGCTTCGGCTGCGGAAATTCTCTGCCGCAGATGCCTACACCCAGGCTCTTCATCGCCGTTTCGATCGGCAGGAACAGATCCGGACCGTCTTTAATCGGACGTGAAGTATGTGCCATACCGGTAATCCGCCCTTTTTCATCAATCAGTACGCCGCCGATGGTAGCACTCTGAACAAAGGTGTCTATCACAATCTGTGAAGTTCCATCCTCGTCATAACGATAACCGCTGACTTTTCCGCCGGTTTCCAGATAACCTTCACCTTCGCCCTCGCTAAAATTAAGCAGCCCCAGAGTCATGAAGTTATCCTTGTTTACCGCCGGCAGTTCCAGATTGAGCGACAACGGCGTATACTGCGTCGGCTTGTCAAGCACCAACAAAGCAGTATTTTTCTTCGGATTGACACGGAAAGCGCGGGCTTTCAGCTTTTTGCCGTTGATTGTTTCCAACGCATAGCTGTTGTTGCTGCGGTCAACCAAATCGGCAGAAGTCATGACAAACTGTTCCGAAATCAGCAGGCCGGCGCCTTTTTTGCCCTTGGCATTGGCAACGGAAACCACCGCCGTTCTTACCTTATAAACGTTTTCCGGTCCCATGTTGTCATAATCCGGCTGCTCCCTGATACACAGGCTGTCGCTTTCGATCATCGCCGATATGTCGCTCGGCAGCGGTTCCACCGCTTCCACTTCATACATCGCAGCACCGTCCGACACGACTCCGGAATCCTCCGCGATAACGCCGCCGGTCATAATAACTTCCGTCACGTTACCACCTTCGGTCATGCCGTAACCGGAAGCGGAAGCCCCCGAAGTTTCGACGATCTGACCGTCTATCAGCTGCAGCTCGGTTACGTTGCCGCCTTCTGACGCGCCGAAGCCCGAAGAAGCGGAACCCGAATTTTCAACGATCTGACCGTCGATCAGCTGCAGCTCGGTTACGTTGCCGCCTTCCGCCGCACCCGATCCCGAAGAAACGGAACCCGAATTTTCAACAATCTGGCCGTCGACCATTTTAGCCTCGGGAACATTGATCCAGCCTTCGTTCATGCCGTAACCGCTCGAAACGCTGCCGGAATCTTCCATCACTTTGATTTCTTCGCTGAACTGGCATTTAACAGGATCCATCTGCCGCTGCATGTCGATCAGGGCATTGCGCTGTCTTTGCAGTTCTTCCGGCGACAGACGCTTGGACAACTGGTCTTCAAACCCCGGGAGATTGCGGAGATTGTCGACCGCATCGGCAAACGCGCGTTCGATCAGCACGATTTCGCCGTTATATTCGCCGTCTTCGACTTCGCCGTAGCCGACGCTCTTGCCTTTCCACAACACGTTGGTTTTGGTCAGGTCCATCAAACGCCAGACGACCGTCATTTCCGACGAACCGATTCTCTTGTCTTCTTTTTTGGCCTCGTCCCAGTTATATTCGTCACACAAATTCATGTAGTAGTCGGTAATTTCCGCCGTCAGCACATATTCCGGCAGCGGGCTGTCGGCCCTTAGACACAAGTCGTTCGGGGTTTTGACCACTTTGTAGCAGTCGGAAACCATGTCATCGAAAATTTCGATAAAACTCATATCCTTTTCAAGGATTCTGCCTTCATTCAAAATCGCGTTTTTGGTATCGCGGCGGCAACCGAAAATGCGGAAGCGGTATTTTCCGAGTTTGCGGGAATAGCCGTTGTTGTCCATCCCGTTTTTAAGCCGGAAATCCACCCACTCCAGCTCCAGCGGGGCAAAATCACCGCACTGACGGTGTATTGCGCTGTAAAGGCTGTCGTCATAAAGAATGTAGTTCTGAATATATTTCGGATTGGTCTTTTCCGGACGGCAGGCCGGACCGTTACAGGGCGCGCCGCCGAAAATGCTGCCGTTTTTGTCGCAGGTTTTGCAGGGGCCGCCGCCGAAGATACTACCGTTTTTGTCACAGGTCACGCAGGGGCCGCCGCCGAAAATGCTGCCGTCGCGGTCTTCCTTTTCCTCTGCCGATTCGGAAAACAACTGCTGCCGGGCAGACATTTTGAATTCGTCAGACCGCGGCGCCGGCGTATAGGCAACCGGTTTGACCTCGCCGCAATCGCCGTTTTTGGATGCCGCCTGAATACATCCGCCGGGCTGTCTGGTTTCAATCGTTTTTACCTGCGGGCAGGCACAGTCTTCGCCGCTTCCCATCTGCACCGGACAGGCACAGTCTTCCACCGCCTGCGGACAGGCGCCGCCGCCCGGACACTGAGCGGAAACAGATAGCGCCGGCACCGTTAGCAAGGCGGCAAATAAAACTGTTTTGAGAGTTGTTAAATTCTGCATTATTTTTTATCTCCTAGATTTATAGTCAGGCGTTTTCCATCGCAAAGACAGAGCCTCGGCGATATGTATTCTAAGCAATTTATTTTCATTTTGCAAGTCTGCAATTGTCCTCGCCAGCCGTAAAGTGCGGTGATAGGCGCGGGCGGACATCGCGGTGCGATCAGCATAAGACAACAGCAGCGCTTTGGCCTCGTTATCAAGCGCCGCCGCCTGCTCCAGCAGTTCGCCCTTCAGCTGCGAATTGGTCAGAAGCGAAGGGCAGCCGAAAACGGCAAAGCGTTTTTTCTGAATTTCGCGCGCGGCAATCACCCTTTTGCGGATCTCGTCCGAACTTTCCCCCGGCCTGACGTCCGCCAGATCCCACGGACTGACCGCCGGCACTTCGATCTGAATGTCGATCCGGTCCAGCAGCGGACCCGAAATGCGGGCACGGTATTCTTCCGCGCATTTTGGTGCCCGGCTGCATTCCTGCCCGGGAAGACCGAAATTGCCGCAGCGGCAGGGATTCATGGCCGCCACCAGCTGAAAGCGGGCGGGAAAAACGGTATGGGAATTCACCCGGGAAACGGCAATACAGCCGTTTTCCAGCGGCTGCCGCAGAGCCTCGAGCGTCGGCCGGGCAAATTCCGGCAGTTCGTCCAAAAACAAAACTCCGTTATGGGCAAGCGAAATTTCGCCCGGGCGCGCTTTTCTTCCGCCGCCGACCAACGCCGGGGTGGAAGCGCTGTGATGCGGATCGCGGAAGGGGCGTTCAAAACTGACGGAACCGTCTTTCAGCTCACCGGCAATCGAATGTATCATGCTGGTTTCAATCGCCTCTTCGGTCGTCATCGGCGGCAAAACCGACGGCAGACGGGCAGCCAGCATTGACTTGCCCGCACCCGGCGGCCCCGACATGATCAGGTTATGCGAGCCGGCGGCGGCAATTTCAATTGCCCGCTTGGCGGTTTCCTGCCCTTTGACGTCCTTCATGTCTGCCAGACGCACGGCGCTTTCCCGGCGTCTGGCCTGCGGAAAGGGAATTTCGCCGTTGCCGCGGAAAAAATTGATCAGTTGCAGCAGCGAATGCGCCGCCAAAATGTCATTTACCTTCGCCCACACCGCCTCGCTGCCCTGCGCTTCCGGACAAATGACACCGTACCCCTGCCTTTTGGCGGCCATTGCCGCCGGCAGCACCCCGTTAACGTTTACCAGCTTTCCGTCCAGACCGAGCTCGCCGAGGGCAATATAGGGAGAAACTTTTTCCTGCGGAATCACTTCCATCCCGACCAAAAGGCCGAGCGCCAGCGGCAGGTCGAAATGCGACCCTTCCTTCAGCAGGTCGGCCGGAGACAGGTTGACGGTGATTCTTTTGGCCGGCAGCTTCAGTCCGAGGGCGGTAAAAGCGGCGCGGATCCGTTCGCGGCTTTCGGCCACCGCCTTATCGGGCAGGCCGACAATAGCAAACGCGGGCATACCTGCCGAAATCTGCACCTGAAGTTCTACGTTCAAGATTTCCAGCCCGTTAAAAGCGACGGTGTTGACCCGCGACAGCATCTGCTACCACCTCGGCGCTTTTTCGTTCTCTCTCCAGCGGCGGGTGGGATAAGTGTCGGTCGTGAGAAAGTCGTATTTGGCCGGACGATAAGGCAGATCCTGAACACGCACGAAACAATGAGCTTCCAGCGCGCGGGCGCAATCTTCCGCGGTCACTTCCGCGGTATCGCGGCAGCAGGCCAGCTTGCCGGTCGTCTGATGCTGCAGCAATATCACCGGCTGCACGTTCTGCGGCTCGCTCCCGAGCAGAATGACTTTGGCAGACTCGTCGTCTGCGGAAGTTGACGAACAGGCACAAAGCGCCAACAGCGACGCCGCCCCCAATGCGATCAGTTTTGCCTTCATCTTTTCATCCTTGTTTTAAGACATTTTTCCCCATAATAAGGCATTTATATTTATTTGCAATAAATTTTGTTGCCGCTTTCGGGGCTTTTTCGCCACTCGGTTTTGTTCGCCGACGGCCGGCCGGAAAACGTTTTTTTAACTGCAGCCCGCAAAAAAAACTTGCCAAAATAAACTTTTAAGCTATAGTAAGCGGCGTCCCTTGCCAAAGCCTCAGGCCTTGGCTATACAAAAAACCGTTTTCTCCGCACAAACGGAGAAGACATTGTTGAGAATCCATAAGGAGATACAGTTAATGCAAAAATACGAAAGCGTGCTGATTGCACGTCAGGATCTCGGCACTTCTCAGGTTAATAACATCGTTTCAAACCTGTCCGAAGTTATTAAGAAAGAAGGCGGCGAGGTCGTAAGAGTCGATAACTGGGGCCTGAAGACCCTGGCTTACCGCATCAAGAAAAACCGCAAAGGTCATTACGTTATCATGAACATTTCCGCTCCGGCCAACGCCATTGCCGAGTATGAAAGAATCATGCGCTTTAACGAAGACATCATTCGTTATATGACCATCCGCGTCGACGAATTCTCGGAAAGCGTCAACGCCGAAGAAAAAGAAACTGAAGAAGCGGAGTAATTGATCATGAACAAACAAGTATTCTTTAAGAAAAAGAAATCCTGCCCGTTTTCCGGCGAAGACGGCATGAAAATCGATTACAAGGACGTTAAGCTGCTTTCCCGCTACATTTCGGAAAAAGGCAAGATCATCCCGAGCCGCATCACTTCGGTTTCCGCCAAGAAACAAAGAGAACTGGCCCGCGCCATCAAACGCGCCCGCTACATTGCTCTGCTTCCGTTTGTCGCCAACTAAGGAGAAATGAGATGGAAGTTATTCTTTTGGAACATGTAAACAAACTGGGCAGAATGGGCGACAAGGTAAACGTCAAAAACGGTTACGCCCGCAACTATCTGCTGCCGACCAAAAAAGCCCTTCGCGCAACTGCCGAAAACCTGGCTTTTTACGAAAAACAGAAAGCGGAACTGGAAGCTCACAACAAAGCTCTGTTCGAGAGCGCTTCCAAACAGTCTGAAGAACTGCAGGGCTTCAAAGTCGTGCTGATCCGTCAGGCTGCCGAAACCGGTCAGCTTTACGGTTCGGTTACCATCCGCGATATCGCTTCGGCCATGAAAGAAGCCGGCGTTAACGTTGAACGCCGTTATATCAACCTCGAACGCCCGATCAAAGACCTCGGCGTTTATCAGGTTAAGCTCAGCCTTCACCCGGAAGTCAGCCAGACCATCCTGGTCAACGTTGCCCGCACGGATGACGAAGCGAAAAAACAGGAAAACGCTTTTAACAAAGAATAGTTTTTCTAAACAAAAAAGTAAAAAACCCCGGACGAAGATCCGGGGTTTTTTATATACGCCCCGCCGTATCCCGCACGGCCGGTAACTTTTTTCCTGATCCGCTCTGCCAATCCCATCTTCCTCATCTTCTCTACCGACCTTACCCTCCCAACTTTCTTCATCACCTTATCTTTCCCGCCCTCTCCGTCACCCGCCTCTCGGCGGCTGCGCGCTTCGTCACCTTTCCGCCGGCCGCATGCCCTGCCATTTTCCGACTGGTCGGCTTCCTCGTCGCTTTTGTTCCCTGCACCCGTATCGGTCGTCTTCTCCATCATCCGCTTCAAGTCGGCCATCAAAAGTTTTTCCCTTCCCTTTTCCTTTCCGATAAATTCCGCAACAAGACTTTCCGCCGCCGCAAACAACGTTTTTCACCTTCCGCAGCCATAGCATCACTTTTTTCCGGTTGTGGCGCCGCCATGCCTCTCTTCTTTTTTCGCCGCACGCCCTGTCCCGGCTACAATACCGTTTTTTCCACTCTCTTCCGGCTGCCGCCTTTGGTCGCTCATCCGAAAAATTTCTGTTGACATTCAAACGGCTGTTGCTATACTAATGTTCGCTTATTTACTATTTTGACAATTTTTCATCTCAATAAAAAACAACTTTTTAATCATTTTGGATTGACGAATAATCATGAATTGTGAAATTCGGATATTCGGATTTTTGTAATTAACCACAAGTGATTGAATTTTTTTAAACATCCCGACTGCGAAGCCCGGATGTTTTCTCAGAACAGATTAAACTCATGAAATTTACCATACAGCGTTAATACATTCACGAACGCAGGGATCTTTTTGCTGTGAAGCCCAAACATCCCACCCCGAAACGCTCCTGTTTTTCCAAGAAAACACGGGCGTTTCTTTTTTATTGCACGCATTTTAGACAAAACAAATCCGGATCAAAGCAGGAATCCGCCCTTAAAAAAGAGAAATAAGACAAATTATACAAAATTTTTGTTGGCAAAAGAAAATAAACAACCTATAAAACCCTTACAAACCATTATTAACCTAATTAAATATTTTCTTTTCATGATGTCGAACTTCATAAAAATCCGCGAGCCTACGTTTATGCAATTATGACAAAAAATTCATAAACTTTTTTAAGCCCGAAAATGAAAAACAGAGTAAAAAGAACAAGAAGCCCGGACAAACAAATCAAACCGAACTTCTTCTGAAAAATGCCAAATTTATGAGAAAAATTATAAAATTTATCCGCGGTCCGACGGTATAAGCACCTGCCAAAAAACTGTATTAAAATACAAAACCGCCGATTTAATCAAATCTCATACCATGAAAGCAACAGTGAATATCAGGTGCCCCACCGGCAAACAACCAAAGGATGCCAAATAGTTAACTTAAAATTCGACCTTTATGAAAAATCTGAAAAACCCGGCCCGCATACGCGCAGAGCCAAAAATTTCCCAAACCCTGTCCGCAAGACAGGGTTTTGTTTTAACAAGAAAACGTCCGGCCGGGCCGTTAGTTCCAAAGAGCTTACAGCTTTACAG
>CABUBU010000048.1 GCA_902489795.1 uncultured Azospirillum sp. | reverse complement strand
GTCAATGTCAAACAAGTGCCGTTGCTGGGAACCATTCGCAGCCGCAGTCATCCGCAGAAGTCTTATTGCGTCTGGGCGGACTGCGAAGAAGAGGGATATATGTTGCCGCTTTTCCCTGCAATCGGAATTCCCGAATGCGACGACTGGGAATTTTCTCCGCTCGAAAGCGGCGAAATGATTATGTATGGACGCCGCCACACCTATCTGGTCGGTTACGACAAAATACTCGGTCGCTGCATCCGCAACGTCAGTTTCTACTGGCACGAGCGCTATGCGATCGGCGAAGGCGCGATTCTCGGATATCCGAATGCACGCTATATGTTGTGCCGGCTGTTTGTGACGGCAGAAAACAGCCGTTTTCTGACCTGTTGCTGGATCGGTTACGACGAAACGCTCAACACCACTCTTTTTATCAAGCTGTTTGAGGAAGACTGGGAACTTCTGGCCGGCTATTCCTATACCGAACTCGGCCGCGAGTCGATAGATGTCGGCGAACGTTTTGAAACGCATGGGAAAAGCTTTGTGCTGCGGGAAGATGAAAACGGGTATCGGTTTTTGGAACCTGCTTTTCACAACCCTTATATGCGGCTGGTGAAAAAGAAGTAAGCACCGCCCGTTGAAAATTGTTTTGTTTTATTAAAATAATAAGCCTATGGAAGAAAAAAACTATCTCAGACAACTTGCAAAGGTGTGTCCTTTGTGGTCTTCCTCCGTTGTTTGCGATTATTTCCGGAAAAAGGGAACGCCTCTCTTGAGCCTTCCGATTCTCGGGGTTGCAGCACAGGCGACGGATGAAGAAAAAAACGGAGTGTGGGTCTGGCGTGTTAAAACCCGTGAGGGAACATCTCTGTTGCCGGTTTTCAATAGTGGAAAGAAAATGGAAAGGCTGGAGCAAATGCATTTTCGCCCTTTGAAAAATGGAGCCGTTTCTTTGTTCGATGATCGGTTATATGTGGTAAATTTTGATCGTCGATACGGATTTCGCCTGCATTATGTATTTTTCTTTTATCATCAGATCTATGCGGAAAAGGAAGCTGCGTGCCGCGGCTTTGGCGATGTCAGGTTTAATCTTTGCAAAGTTTACGCTTCCGGACAGACAAGGAAATTTATTGCCGTCTGTTGGGTCGGCAAAGTTCTGAAGACTGGACAAATGCTGCTTGTTAAACTGTTTCAGGAAGATGTTGAACGGCTCAAGACCTGTCCCCTTTCGTCGTTAAGTTACGAAGCGATTGAGGTCGGAGAAGTGTTTTCCGCTCATGATCATTTCTTGCAATTGTGCCGGGAAGAAAACGGCGCCAAATGCATTAAGGAAGTGAAACCGATGGAAAGAAGGCGCACTGTCAGCAGATAGCGTGTTCTTTATCTTAGCAAACAAAAACTCTTCCGCTTGCGGGCGGAAGAGTTTTTTGTTGGCCGTTTGTTTATTTTGCGTTAAGATGACAGCGCGGGAAAGGAAGATGAAATATGGCGGATCAGGCGTATTGGGAAGACAAATGGGTTAACAAATTTACCGAAGACGGCGCGGTGCCGGGCGGCTTTGTTGCAGAAACGGAAGCGTACCTCCGCTGCCGCGGGTTTAAAACCGTGCTTGACCTCGGTGCCGGCAAAGGACGCGGCAGCCTGTGGCTGGCGGCCCGCGGATACAAGGTGACCGCTTTGGATATTTCGCCTTCGGCGTTGGCGCATGTCCGCCGGCAAAACCCGGAGATTGAAACCGTTTGCGGCGACATTGCCGGCTTTGACGGCGGCCGCCGGCATTATGACTGGGTGCTGGCCGACCTTTCCCTGCATTATTGGGACGATGCGAAAACCCGGGCGATCGTTGCCGAAATTTATAAAACGCTTAATCCCGGCGGCTGTTTTTCGGTTGCCTGCAAATCCGTTTCCGATTTCGAATACGGACAGGGAACCGAGGTCGGACCGGATATTTTTGAACACGGTCATGTCCGCCATTTCTTCCGTTTGGAATATTTAAGGGAACTGCTGCAATCCTTTGAAATTGCAAAAATCAATGAATGCGAAAGAAACGAAAGGCACTACGGGCGCTACCGGGCGGCGGAAGCGGTGGCCTTCAAACCGGGATAAAAAAACGGCTGCCGGATGTTTTGCCGCTTGCCTTGGCGGATAAAAATGCTATGATGAAGTCATAATATGATACTTTATGACGGAGCTTTTTAGACTATGGCTGACGAACTGATTGATATTTTTGACGAAAACATGAATCTGCTGGGAACGGCGCTGAAATCGCAGGCGCACCGGGAAGGACTGTGGTATAAGACTTTTCATTGCTGGCTGGGGCGCAAGAACGACGAGGGCAGGGTTATGGTATGGCTGCAGCTGCGCAACAAGGACAAGTCCATTTATCCCGACATGCTGGACGTTTCCGCCGCCGGCCATGTTAAATCCGGCGAAGAGGTGAAGGACGGTTACCGCGAAGTGACGGAAGAACTGGGACTTTCCCTGCAAAAGGACGATCTGGTTAAAATGTTTACCACCCGCGAGGTTTATCAGGAGGGGGAAGTCTATAACCGGGAATTTGAAGTTTTGTATATGGCGGTGGTAGACAACCTGCTGGCCAAAGTGCGGCTGCAGCCGGAAGAGGTGGCGGGGCTTTACGAAGTGGAGCTGAACGACTTTGTCCGCCTGATCAACGGCGACTGCAAGAGCATCGGCGCTTACGGCGTGCACCGCAACAACGACAATAGCTATACCTGGGAGGTGATCACCGTTACCCCCGGCAAAGTCGCCGGACACAGTAAGGAATATTATCTGAAATCGATGGAAATGCTGGCGCGTTACATGGAAAAGGCATAAGCTGCCGGCGTTTTCGCCCGTTGCTTAAAATCTGAAAATACTGTATAATATTGCTTTACAAAAATCCGGCGGAAGGGTATACTGACCAATTCCGTTAAATTCGGTTGTCTTTTTTGTTTCGGGGTTGACAAAATGAATTTCAGCTATGCTAATGAATTAATTTTACGGGAAAAAAAATTTGAAATTGCCCATGGTCGGCCGGAAAATACCTGGTATTTGTTCCACAACCACGTGTTCGGCGCGGCGGAAGTGGCACGGACGGTAGCAGATCTGGCGGGGATGGATGCCAGTCTGGCCTATTTTTCGACGCTTTTGCACGACATCGGCAAAATCAGGGAAAAACACGAACAACGTTTCCACGGCGTGCTGGGCTATGAAATGCTCAAAGAGGAAAATGCCGACGTGGCGCGGGCCTGCCTGGTTCACACTTTTCCCTTCAACCGGCTGGAAAGTTTCGAGCATTGCCGCAAAATGTTTTTTGACCGCCGGGAAGACTATGAACTGACGGCCGCTTTTATCCGTTCGCATCCGCTGAACGATTATGATCTGCTGGTGCAGATGGCCGACGGTCTGGCCAACGCTTACGGGCTGGTGACGATCGAGGAGCGGGCGGCGGAATACGCCAGCCGCCACGGCATCGACGTTCCGCCGGGAATGCTCGAGTCGATGCATGAGCTGAAAGATTATTTTGACCGCAAAATCGGGGTCGACGTCTATACATTGTTTGACCGGGTGGCGGCCAAGGACATTTTTATTGCGGTTCCGGCCGGCGGCGAGGTGTTTTCTTCGGCAGGCTGACCAGAAGCACGCCGGCGACGACGACGGCGCCGCCCAATGCCTGTGACAAACTGATGTGCTCTTTTAACACGAAATGCGCTTCGAGCGCGCTGAACACCGGTAGCATATAGTAAATGATGCCGGCTTTGACGTTGCCGATTTTGTTGAGCGCGGTGTTCCACGAAAGATAGGAAACGACGGAATTGAAAACGCCGAGATAAACAATGACGGCGACGTCTTCTCCGCGAATGCTCTCAAGCCGTGCGGCGGGAACGGAAAAAAGCATTCCCGCGGCCAGGATCGGCAGCGCGACGATGACGGTGGCGCCGAGCATGGCGGATTGGTCGATTTCCGGTGGCCGCCGCGACTGCAGCAGGGAATATATGGCGAAGCCGAAGGTGTTGGCCAGCACGAAAAAATCGCCGCTGACCAGTTTGACCCGTGAAAGCCGGGTGAAGTCGCCGTCTAAAATGATAATGACGACGCCGATGACGGCAATGACCAGTCCCGCGAATTGACGGCGGGAAATTTCGGTTTTAAGAAAAATGCGCGAAAGCAGCACCAGAAAAATCGGTCCGGTCATGTCGAGCATGCCGATGTTGACGGCCGAGGCGGTATGTCCGGCAAAATAGATCAGGGTGTTGTCGAGCACAATGCCGGTCACCGCCAGCCCGACGACCAGCGGGGCATGTTTCAGCAGCAGCTTTCGTCCCGCTGCCAGCTTTTTCCACGCCAGCGGCAGCAGGATGCAGGCCGCGACCAGCCAGCGGCCGAAGGCAATTTCAAGCGGTGCCAGCGAGGAGGCGAAACCGGTAGCGACGATAATGTTCCAGCTCCAGAAAAAAATGGCGGTGACTGCCAGCAGATATCCCATGTCCGATCTCCGTTTTTTTTAGCCAATATAATGGCGGGGCGGACGAAAACAAGGTTTGCCTTACGGTAAAATATCGGTTATACTCGGCAACAATGGCGGGAGAAAAAAGATGATCAGATACTGCATATGGGACGTGGGCAAAACGATTTACGATTACAGTCTGGAGCCGCTTGAACGCTGGATTGCCGCCCGAACGGCCGATCCGGAAAAATTCCGGTCCGGCGGCGGCCTGCGGGCATATGATTTTGATCCTTATATGCTGGGAAAAATCGATACGCGGGAAATGTGCCGGGAGATATGTGAACGTTTCGGCATGCCTTATACCGGAGAAACCCCGGCGGCGGTCAACCGGGAACTGCACCGCGGGATCGGTCGCTATTTTGCCGAAACCCGCAGGATGATGGCCTATATGCGGCAAAAGGGAATTGAAAACGCTGTTTTTTCCAACGCGATGCCGGCGCTTGCCGATACCGTCGGCTATCCCGAACTGCTGCGTCCCGAAAATGTTTTTACTTCGTACGAAGCCGGGGTGTTGAAACCCGATCCGGCGGTGTATGAATATGTGCGTGCAAAATTGAACTGCCGTTTTGAGGAAATGATCATGGTCGACGACAAGCCGAAGAACGTCGAGGCGGCCCGTGCGCTCGGCATGGCCGGAGTGATTTTCAGATCGGAAACGGCGGAATATGAGCTTAAACGGATCGTCGGTTACGCCGACCGGGCGGAAGTGGAGGGTGCCCTGCGGAATGCGCCGAAGGGAAAGGCGCGGGAAAAGATTCTGTCCGCCGGAGACAACCGCCGGCTGATTGCCGGCAGCGGCGCCAACGTTACGCTCTATGCCGGATCGGCGGGAACGGAAGGCGGCGCGTTGAAGCGGCTGCAAAGCGTTTGTGTCGGCGTGCTGCTGCGCCGTAACGCCAAAACCGGCAGACCCGACGGTCTGGGCGCGCTCGGCGGTCTGGCGGAAAGGACGGGCACGGAAGAATTTGCCGCCGCGGACGAAACGACGCGCCGGAAGCTGGCGGCCGTCCGCGATGACGTGGTTGTTTCGGCCGGCAGGGCGGCGCTGATTTTCGACGAAGAGAAAATTGCCCGCCGCAATGTTTGCCGGGAAATGCGGGAAGAACTGGGCAATCTCGGCATTTATGATTTTAAACTGCCTGCCGCGGCGTTTGAGGTCGCCGACGTTCCGGGAGCCTGCGACGACAACTTTGCCGTCAACCGCTGGAACGGGGAAGGGCACGTTTGGGCCGTTACGCCCCATTGCTTTCTGCTGAAAACGAATGAGGAGATACTCGACCGGCTGCAAAACTTGAGCGAAGACGGAAGGCGCGAGGCGTTTTCCGAAGCGCGGGGATTTTGTAAAATTCGTCTGACAGAAGCGCTTTCCCGTTTCGGCAAAAGAGGCGGCGCCGAAGTTTCCGAAGATGGCCGCGACATGGCTTCCGACTATCGTTATCCGCACGAATGGATGGTTTTGTGGATTCTGGCCGCGCGCGAACTGCGGCATGACGAAAAACTGCTGGTTTCTCTGGCCGGGGAAGTGCAGGCGGCCTGCGCCCATCGTCTGGATCTGTTTGATGCCGCCGATCGCATGCGAGTCGGGACGGGCGAATTGGCGGCGGCTTTCGGCGTGTCGCCGCAAACGGTAAAGAGCATGCGGGAAACTATGAATGCCGTCTGGCGGCGGAAATGCCGGTCGGAGCGGGAGGAATGCCGACGTTGAAAGCCGCCGGCGGGGCAAAGGGCGTTTTGGACATAAGTAAACAAAAGATTGCTTTCCCGGCTTTTTTCGATTATATTAAAACCGTTTGAAATTTTATTGTCACTATGTTTATGTTCAATTTAAAAACTTTTGCTTATGGCTGATGAAAAGAAAGTTTTGAGTTCCCTGCTTGAGGCGATTCTGCAAATGGAACTTCCGAAAGAAGTTTATGCCGGATTTGCCCGGGAGATGATGACGCGTGCCGGACTTTCGCTTGACGACTGTTTCCCCGCGGATCAAACGGCTCTGTTTCTGAAAAATGTCAGAAACAAGTGCGACGAACTGTTCAGATTAACGGAAAGTTCTCCTTTTTCCGCCGCCGCAGCCGAAATTCCGCCGTCGGCGTCCGAAAAAACGGAAACGGAGGAGATTCCGTTGGAAGACGAAAACGGTATTGTCGGCTATGTGCTCGGCGCCGGTACGGAAAAAGACGGAACCGCTGCCGCGGAAGAAACGCCGCTGCCCGTTCCCCGCAAAGGCTACAGCCGCAACGGCAAAAAGCTGGGGCGGCCGTGCAAACGAAAAACGGTTGAAAACAAAAGCGCCGCCGTTTCGGAGCAGACGGAAACAAAAGAAGACGAGTTTCCCGCACCGGCGGAAACGAAAACCGAACCGCAGGAAGCGGCGCGAACGGAAAGCGAAAGCGTGCAACCCCTTTCTTCCGCCGGAGAAGCGGCGGTTGACGAAGACGGTTTTACCGCGGCGGAAAAGGAAGAAATCGAAAAGCTGAAAATGGGTAAAGAATATTCCATGGATATCCTTTACCGCTGGCGCGACCGGATGGTTGTTTCAGACCGTGTGCTTCAGGAAGGAACGCCGCTCGGCGTATTTGTTCCCTACAATCGCAAGGCGTTGGAGTATGAAAAGTTCATTCTCTATTTCTGCGACGAAATTTCCGGCCTGCCGTTGAACAAGGCCGAGGCCTATGCCCGCAGCAAACTGCCGGCATACAAAGGGGAAAAATGGAAAGTCCTCGACGGTTGGCAGATTGAGGCGGCCGGGCAGGCGCAGCCGGAATTAAACCGGATTTTGAAAAAAATCGGCGGTGATCCGTTTGCCGGTTCTTACCTGACGCCCCAAACGGTTCATTACCACAAGATGCCGGACAAAATCCGTTATGCGGTGAACGTCCGCTGAGAAAGGCCTGTAAAAGAAGCGTCCCCGGGACGCTTCTTTTTTGTAACAAGAAAACTAGCGTCTAGGCCGTTAGTTCCAAAGAGCTTACAGCTTTACAGATAAAAAACTCCTTTGCTAAAATGAGTTAGACGGTCTGGCAAGAGTCTAACAAAAGCAAAGGAGTTTTTTTATGAACACACACAATAGCACACACAACATGGAACCCAAAAATATCATGTCGTTTTCGCA
>CABUBU010000047.1 GCA_902489795.1 uncultured Azospirillum sp. | reverse complement strand
AAAAAAACTCCTTTGCTTTTGTTAGACTCTTGCCAGACCGTCTAACTCATTTTAGCAAAGGAGTTTTTTATCTGTAAAGCTGTAAGCTCTTTGGAACTAACGGCCCAGACGCTAGTTTTCTTGTTACAAAAAACCCCGCTTTTTAAAGCGGGGTAAACAAATGCAGCGGTACAATCAGGCCAGCTTGGCGGCAAGCAGCCGGTTGACCACCTGCGGGTTGGCTTTGCCGCGGGATTCTTTGATCACCTGGCCGACAAACCAGCCCATCAGGCCGACTTTGCCGCCTTTATAGGCATTGACTTTATCCGGATTGTCAGCGATCACCTTATCGACAATCGCTTCAATCGCACCGGTGTCAGTCACCTGCTTTAAGCCCTTTTCCTCAACGATTTTTTCCGGATTTTCTCCGGTTTCACTCATAATTTCAAACACATCTTTGGCAATTTTGCCGGAGATGACGTCCTTTTCGATCAGATTCACCAGACGGCCCAAACTTTCAGCCGAAACGGGGCTTTCTTCAATCGTCAGGTTTTTGCGTTTAAGCATGGCAAAGAAGTCACCCATCAGCCAGTTGGCAACTTTTTTGGCATCGTGGCCGGCCGCCGCCTTTTCAAAGAAATCGGCCACTTCCCTGTTTTCGCAAATGACCATGGCGTCATATCTGGTCAGCCCGAGTTTTTCAACAAAACGGGCTTTTTTGGCATCCGGCAGTTCCGGCAGTTCTTCCGCCACCTGCCGGATATATTCGTCGGTCAGCACCAGAGGCGGCAGATCCGGTTCGGGAAAATAGCGGTAATCGTGGGCAAACTCCTTTTTGCGCATTACTTTCGTCTGTCCGCTGACGGGATCAAACTGGCGGGTTTCCTGCTCAACCGTACCGCCGTTTTCATAGACTTCGATATGACGGCGGGCTTCATTTTCAATTGCCTGCATAACAAATTTGACCGAATTGACATTTTTCATTTCACAGCGGGTGCGCAGCTCATCACTGCCGGCCGGCCGAACGGAAACATTGACGTCACAACGCATTGAGCCTTCGTCCATGTTGCCGTCGCAGGTGCCGAGATATCGCAGGATGGAGCGCAGTTTCTTTAAGAATGCGCCTGCCTCTTCCGGCGAGCGAAAATCCGGCTTGGTCACGATTTCCATCAGCCCTACCCCCGCCCGGTTCAGGTCTATGAAAGTCTTGCGCGGGTCAATGTCGTGGATCGATTTGCCGGCATCCTGTTCAATGTGCATCCGTTCGATGCGGATATCTTTGGTACCGCCGTCTTCCAGATCAACGGTTACCACGCCTTCGCCGACAATCGGATATTGAAACTGAGTGATCTGGTAGCCGGTCGGCATATCGGCATAGAAATAGTTTTTGCGTGAAAATTCAGAATATTTGTTGATTTCCGCCCGCAACCCCAGACCGGTTTTGACCGCCTGATGCACGCAAAAGCGGTTGAGAACCGGCAGCATGCCCGGCATGCCGGCATCAACAAACGAGACATTCTCGTTGGCGTCGGCACCGAATTTGGTCGACGCTCCGCTGAAAATTTTCGACTCGGAAATGATCTGACAATGAATTTCCAACCCGCAGACGATTTCCCATTTGTTTTCTTTTCCTTCGATAATCATGGCTATTTTAACCTTTCAAATCCGGTTTCGGTTTCTATTACGGAAGCGGCCTTAAACACCGTTTCTTCATCAAACGGACGACCGATCAGCTGCAACCCGAGCGGCAGTCCTGCCTTGGACAGGCCGGCAGGCAGGCTCAGCCCCGGCAGCCCAGCCAGATTGACGGAAACAGTAAAGATATCGTTTAGCCACATATTGATCGGATTTTCCTGCATAGAACGGTCACCGACCGGAAAAGCCGCCGTCGGCGCCGTCGGGGTCAAAATCACGTCACAACGGTCAAAGGCGCGGACAAAATCGTCGCGGATCAGCCGGCGCACCTTCTGCGCCTTGAGGTAATAGGCATCATAATAACCGGCCGACAATACATAGGTACCGATCATAATGCGACGCTTGACCTCAACGCCGAAACCGGCGCTGCGGGTATTGATATACATATTGTCCAGATGCTCTCCCGGTACGCGCAGGCCGTAACGCAGGCCATCATAACGCGCCAAATTGGAGGAAGCTTCTGCCGGTGCAATAATATAATAAGCCGCCAGGGCATATTTGGTATGCGGCAGCGAAATATCAACGATTTCCGCTCCGGCGGTTTTCAATATTTCAATTCCCCGATCCCAGCAGGCGGAAATTTCTTCATTTAAGCCCTGAGGGCGATATTCCGCCGGAATGCCTATTCTCAAACCTTTGACACTTTGTCCGAGGACTTTGGTAAAATCAGGTACATCCATTTTAACCGACGTCGAATCTTTTTCGTCGTACCCGGCCATCACGTTCAGCAGCAAAGCACAGTCACGCACGTCTTTGGCAATCGGCCCCGCCTGATCAAGCGAAGAAGCAAAGGCCATGATGCCGTAACGGGAACAGCGGCCGTAAGTCGGCTTGATGCCGGTGACGCCGCAAAAAGCAGCCGGCTGGCGGATAGAGCCGTCGGTACCGGTGGCCGCCGCACAGATATTAGCCGCCACTGCCGCCGCCGAACCACCGGAAGAGCCGCCCGGCACCAGCTTTTCTTCCGCTTTCCACGGATTGTAAGCGGGACCGTAAAAGCTGGTTTCGTTACTGCCGCCCATCGCAAACTCGTCCATATTGAGCTTGCCGAGGCAGCTCATGCCGGCGGCAAACAATTTCCCGGTTACCGTCGACTCGTAAGGCGGAACAAAACCGCCCAAAATGTGCGAACAAGCCGTGGTACGCACGCCTTCGGTACAAAACAGGTCTTTAACCCCGAGCGGAATCCCTTCCAGCAGACGGGCGGTTCCGTTTTGATAGCGGCGGTCAGATTCTTCGGCTTGCGCCAGCGCTTTTTCCGGCGTTTCCAGCACATAGGCGTTGAGCGCGCGTTTTTCTGCCATCGCGCGGAGATATTCGTTGGTCAGTTCAACCGCCGAAAAGCTTTTATTTTTCAAACCGTCCAATGTTTCGTGAACAGTCAGGGAGGTCAATTTTTCCATCTTTTCTGCTCCTCTTATTCCACAACCTTGGGTACGACAAAATAGCCATATTCGGCCATCGGCGCGTTGGCCAGAACCTTGTCGGCCTGCGAACCTTCAGTCACCTTGTCTTCGCGGCAGACCAGAGCCGTTTCGTTCACCGCCGACAAGGGCTCGACGTCATCAGTGTTCACTTCGTTCAGCTGTTCTACCCAATTCAGAATTTTGTTAAATTCGTTTTCAGTCGCCTCAATTTTGTCTTCGTCGATCTTCAGGCGCGCCAAAAACGCCACCCGGTTGACGGTCTGTCTGTCTATTGCCATCTTTTTCTCCCGTATCATAAAGCGAAAAACCGTTGAACACGGCAGTCTTCAACGGCTTTTACTATAGGTTTGTCAATTTTAAAACACAAGCGTATTTTATTATTCTTCAACCAGCATTTTTCCGCATTCTTTGGCGTTATCCAGATTGATCATGCCAACGATGTGGTAACCGGCGTCAACATGCAGAACCTCGCCGGTGACCGCGGTGCCGAGCGGTGACAACAGAGCCAGAGCCATGTTACCGACCTCGTCCTGGGTAACGTTGCGGCGCAGCGGCGCATTCAGTTCGTTCCAGTGCAGGATCTTGCGGAAATCGCCGATGCCGGATGCGGCGAGCGTTTTGATCGGACCGGCAGAAATAGCATTGACACGAACACCTTGTTTACCCATGTCCACCGCTGCAAAACGAACAGCTGCTTCCAAAGCGGCCTTGGCAACCCCCATGATGTTGTAGTTGGGCAGCACCCTTTCTGCGCCGAGGTAAGTCAGCGTCAGAATCGATCCGCCTTCGTTCATGATCGGGGAAGCGCAGCGGCAGGCCTCGATGAACGAATAGCAGGAAATGTGCATAGTGTTGGTGAAATTGGCCAGCGTGGTGTCGATGGTGCGGCCCTTCAGTTCATTTTTGTCGGAAAAAGCAATGGCGTGAACCACAAAGTCAATTTTTCCCCATTTTTCGCCGAGTTCCTTAAAACAGGCTTCCACACTGGCGGAATCGGAAACGTCGCACTTGATCAGCAGCGGCTCGTTGTCAAGCTGGGCAGCCAGCGGGGCAACTCTTTTTTCCAGAACTTCGTTCTGGTAGGAAATCGCAAGCTGCGCCCCTTGGGCGTTCAGTGCCTGACAAATGCCCCAGGCAATCGACTTGTCGTTGGCCAGCCCCATGACCAGGCCCTTTTTTCCGCTCATTAACAGTTGGTTAGTCGTCATTTCTATTTTTTCCTTTGCAAATTCTAAAAAATTTATATACTAAAAAAACAGTTTTAGAGTTTTTTATAAGATTTAACCTGATTTGTAAACACATTTTTTTGAATAAAGGCAAATTTATGGAATGGAAAACCAAGCTGGCGGAAAAATCGAAACCGCTGACCGACTTTTTGTTTTTTCTGGCCAAACGGGCGCAAAACGACATGATCTTCCGGGTAGCTTCGTCGCTTGCCTACACTTCGCTGATCGCGCTGGTGCCGCTGTTTGCCATCGGGCTGGCGATTTTTTCCGCCTTTCCGGTTTTTGAGGCCGTCCGCAGCCAGGTGGAAGAGTTTATCTTTCAAAACCTGACACCGGAATTTGAACAGGAGGTAAGCAGCTATTTTGCCGCTATTGTCAAAAACGCCGGCCAGCTGACCACCATCGGCGTCGTCGGTATCGCCGTCACCTCCATTTTGCTGCTGTCAACGATCGAAAACAGTTTCAATTTTATCTTCAAGGTAACCCAGCCGCGGCATATTACCACCAAAATTACCCTTTACTGGACGGTGATCACGCTGGGTCCGCTTCTCTTAGGCACCGCCTTTTCAATGCGGGGATATCTCTACACTCTGCAAAAATTCATGGCAGCTGACGGCGAAACCGGACGTTTCTTTTTCAGTTGCATGATTCCGCCGCTGATGACCATTTTGAGTCTGATGCTGGTCTATGTACTGGTTCCCAACAAAAAGGTGCAGGTAAGCAGCGCCCTGACCGGCGCGGTGGTGGCGATGGTTTTGTTTTGGTTCCTGCGGCAGGGTTTTGCACTGGCGGTTTTAAACAACGCCACCTACAAAACGCTTTACGGCGCCATGGCGGTAATCCCGGTCTTTCTGATCTGGATGTACCTGTCCTGGGCAGTGGTCATTTTCGGCGCGGTGGTCACGGCAGCTTTGGACGAATTCCGTCAGTTCAACGGCAGGGAAATAAAAAAGGCAATCGTTGCCGGCAAATCCGGCCGGCGCTGACTTTCGGCATATTTCACGGATAAACCCGCCGTTAGTTTGCCAATCATTTAAACGACCAAACCCCGCTTGGATGCGGGGTTTGGTTTTTAGAGTGCTTTGTTTATGTCAGTCTGTTTGCAACCTTTCCAGAATTTCGCCGTATTCTTCATACTTGCCGAAGTAATTCCGGATAAGCTCAAGGTCATTGCTTTCCAGCAACTCTTCCTCCACTTCTTGATCCAACCAGTTGGCGGCAAGATAGGCAGCAGCAAATTTGCGATCGCCGGAACGGATGATAAAAACGTCTACCCGGTTGCAGAATTTGACTTTCGGATAACGTTTGAAGCGGCGGTAGAAAATACCGACATCGTTCAGCTTCAGCAGTTCCTGCTGTGCAACAACGGGAAGCTCGGCGACATCCAGGCTGTCAATAATCTTGACGTTGCCGGTATGGACAATCTCCATAATCTCCCACTTCTTCGGTTCCGGCAGCATAAAAGCGACATAGACCTCAAGCAGCGGTTCGGAATTCAAGCGAATCACCGATTTTTTCTCAACAGCGGTCAAGGTGTTGTTTTTCAACGCTTCGACCAAGGCAGCCTTAGCGGCGGCGATATTGCCCGACCGGTAAAGCTTTTTAATGCTTTGATAACTCATGAAACAAAATTTTTGAAATTATTTATAAATAATTGATAGCATGTTTTTACGATAGCATCAATTTTTGTCCAATTCAAGTAAAAAAACAGATTAATTTCCGGCAATTTTCCGGCCTTTTCCGCCGGTTCCCGAACAAAAGACGAAGGCTGCGGCCAACCTTCTGTTTAAACGAAAAAATTCCCGGAAACACAAACGGTTTCGGGGAACTTCTTCAATTGTCGGAAGCCTTATTGCTGACGATACTTTTCTTCCAGTTCCGTCACCCAGCGCTCAAACGCCAGCAGCTCGCTTTTCTTCTTGCCGGCAAGACCGAAGCGGTCGTAAAGCTTTTTAACCTGCATGTAGACCACTACCGTCATTCCGTACCTGCTGATGTTGTCGTAAGCGCCCATGTAAATGTCGTGGATCTCCTTGCTGACCCAGTCGCCTTTGAAAGAAACCTGGATCAGAATGATGTTCGGGATCTGATTGGCCAAAACATCGGCAATATAGCGGAAGCAGAGTTGCTTGACCACCATCGGATTTTCCAGCTCAAAAGCCATGTTGCCTTCCGAATCAAAAAAGCCGTTGATAAGAAGAGCCTGTTCATGGGCAATTTTGTCATCCGCGGAAAAATCGGTGGACAAAGCGCGCGGGAGCAGATCCTCGGGAAAACGGCGATCGGCGGCCGGCAGCATCAGTTCCAGACAGTCGTCCTGCTTATTGCGCAAATGGTGAATCGTCTGCAGCTGAAAAAGCTTACCCTCTTCAACCCGGCGAATTTCCGCCGTATGCTCACCCACTCTCTTGTACAGTCCTTCGTAATTGAGGTCGAGAATAAAAGGAACGGCATACTTCTGGAATTTTTTGCGTTCGGCCACATACTGGGCGGCGTGTTTCTTAATCTGCTCCAGCATTCGGCTGGGACGATGTCCGCCTTCTTTCAGCTTTTGCAGACGACGGTTAACCAAAGTTATGACATGTTCCGGCGAAACGGATTTTTCATCCAGACGGTGAGCCAACTCGTAAGCGTAGGTTTCCGGGTCGATGCGCCAATCCTGAATCGCCCGTACCATTTTGCGGTACCAGCGGTCATAAAGTTTTGATTCCAGTTCGGCGAACTTTACCAGATTCTGTTTGACGTCAACAATGTCAAAACCCAGTTCCAACAGCCGAATTGCCGCCGAACGACAGGCAGAAGGGAGAGTTCTCAGGTCTTTTCCGACTTCTTTTGCTAATTTCATAAGTGTTATAATTATATTAAGTGAACAAATAATTTGATATCCAACTTATTATTAAAACATTTCCGCGTTTTTTTGTCAAACAAAAAGCCGGCCAGCCGACTATTTTCGTTCTTTTTTATGCCGTATTCTGCAAATTTTTCGGAAAATTTCGCCGACACAGCCGACAAAACCTCTTTCCGTAACATCTCGGAACGACGATCTTTTTTTCTGAAGAGCTATCACATATAATTACGTTCATAAAAAACGCTTTTGCTTCCGGTTGCGGATTACCTTTACCGCAGCGGCAAAGGCGTTTTTTATCCGCCGAAAACAACAAAAGGAAAGAGAGGGAAAAAGACAAAGAGAGGGAAAAAGACAAAGAGCGGAAAAAAGAAGAACAGAAAGAAGGTAAAAAGGAAAGCGGGAAAGACGGAAAGAGCGGGAAAAAAGAAGAACAGAAAGAAGGTAAAAAGGAAAGCGGGAAAGATGAAAAAGGCGAAAAAAAGAAGAACAGAAAACGACAAAGAGCGAAATGGAAAAAGCCGTAAATTCTCTCAACCCCGGACTAACGTGTGGTTTTCACGATACAAAAAAAGGCCTCCCGCGTCTAACGCGTGGTTCTTCATTAACGGGTGTGACCCTCAAGGTGCCGGCGAACGCCTGAAGGGCGCGAGGAGGTCTGACAGGGCGAGTATTACTTGCCCCCGTAATCGGGTCAAAATCCATCGTCAACTGACTTGCCTTCGCGTCTTCTTTTAATTGGTTCCGTATATAATCTGCTGTCTTATAGGTATTCTTTCCGATTGTATCAACATAGCACCCTTTCCACCAAAACTCTCTGCTTCGATATCGAAACTTTGCATTTTTTCATCGTTCATATATCGACAAATCACTCTTTTTTTTGAGATAGCCCATAATTGAGCTTACGGAATATTCAGGTGGCATCTCCGGTAACATATGAATATGGTCTGGATAAACCTCTGCCTCAATAACACCTATCCCTTTCCATCGGCATCATTTTCAAGTATGCTTCCTGCTTCCGGCCGAAACCTCCGTAAAACCCCTCCCTCAATATTTCAACGCTTTCTCCCAATATTTCAACGCAAAGACAACATGACATTTTGGAATTCCCCACCACGTGTGCCATCCATCGTAAGTGTGTTCATAAAAAACTCCTTTGCTTGTGTCTAAGACTGTAGGCAGACCGTCTTTACTACAATAGCAAAGGAGTTTTATTGACGCACTGAGAACAAAATATAAAAACACGGAAGAAAAAGGAGAAAAAAAAGACAAAGAGAGAGCAAAAAGATGGAAGGAAGGAAAGAGTGGAAAAAAAGAAGAACAGAAAGAAGGAAAAGGGAGACGGAAAAGAGGAAAAGGAAGAAGATCAACGAAGAAAGCGGAAAAGGGCGAAAAGCGAAGAAAAAAACAAAAAAGAGAAAGAACAGCGAAAGAAGCGGAAAAGGAAAACAGAAAACGGACAAAGAGCAACATAGAAAAAAACATAAGTTCTCCTCAGCCACAAGCCAGACGCCGGGTCTTCGGGATACAAAAAACGCCGCGATCGGAAAGACGGCGGCGTTTTGGCTTAAAAGCAGAGCGGCCATATCTTGCCGTCATCGGTTTACGGCTTTAATTTATGAAAAATGAGCAAACCGACAAAGAGCAACATAGAAAAAAACATAAGTTCTCCTCAGCCACAAGCCTGGCG
>CABUBU010000046.1 GCA_902489795.1 uncultured Azospirillum sp. | reverse complement strand
AATTCCATAATTCTTTACAGCATCGGCGTCGTGAGCATTAAACCACCATTAAAATAGGGAGTAGTCTGTAAAGAATCAAAACAAAAAACGCCGTCTTGCGACGGCGCCTTTCATCATGGCAAAACTATTCCGGATACAGCTCTTCGCGGATGATTTTCCGCAGTTCGTCGATAGCCACCAGTTCTTTCTTTTCGTTTCGATAGTGCCAGTACATCCAACCGTTACAGGCCGGTGCGTTCTGCGCGGCCGCCCCCATCTGGTGAATAGAACCGTTGCCGAAAGTGGAAACCAGGGTTCCGTCGGAGCGAATCAGGGCGGAAACATCGCCCTTGGCGTCAAACAGCTTGTCGCCGGCCTTAAGCAGTCCGCATTCGATAACCGAACCGAACGGTACCCGTGGCTGGCGCTTTTTGGTCGCATATCCCAGGCAAGCGTCGTTTTTCACCCGGTTCACCTCGGCTAGCCGCGCTTCGGCTCCCCTGACATACTGCGCATCGCGTTCAATACCGATAAAATTGCGGCCGATCCTTTTGGCCACGGCACCGGTAGTACCGGTACCAAAGAACGGATCCAGCACTGTGTCGCCGACGTTGGTCGAAGACATGATTACGCGATAAAGCAGTGCTTCCGGCTTCTGGGTCGGATGCAGCTTGCTACCTTCGTCCGACTTCAGCCGTTCCCTGCCGGTACAAAGCGGCAGCTGCCAGTCGCTGCGCATCTGCACGTCCTCGTTCATTGCTTTCATTGCCTCGTAATTGAACGTATATTTCGATTTTGGGGTTTTGGCCGCCCAGATCAGCGTTTCGTGCGCGTTGGTAAAGCGAGTTCCCTTGAAGTTGGGCATCGGGTTGGTTTTGTTCCAAATAATGTCATTTAAAATCCAGAAACCCAGATCCTGCAGCATGCAGCCGACGCGGAAAATATTGTGATAGGAACCGATCACCCAGATGCTGCCGTCGTCTTTTAAGACCCGGCGGGCCGCACTCATCCAGGCGCGCGTATAATCGTCATATTCTTTCATTGAGGCAAAATTGTCCCACTCCTCATAAACGCCGCTGACGTTGGAATTGTCGGGACGGGTCAAAGTCTCCCCCAGCTGGAGATTATACGGCGGATCGGCAAATATCAGGTCGACCGATTTTTCTTCCATCCGGTTCATAATCTTAACGCAATCGTCGTTTATGATCGTGTTCAAGATTTTTTTGGTTTCAATGCTCATTGTGCTTCACTTTGGTTGTTGGGCTTAAACAATGAGGGCAGTATGACAAAAAGAAGTTATAAAATTATTAACAAAAACTGATGAAAAAATATTTTTTGGCTAAAAAAGGCAATGCGCTTTCAATTGCCGGAACTTCATTGTTTTTATGTGCCCGGTCTCTTTTTTACGCGGTTGCAAAACAGTCGAAATTTGTCAAAACAACAAATTTTCGCCAACTTTTTCGCCTCTTTATTCCGTCAGTTTTCCGCCGCCAGAAAATTTCCGTCCCAGCGGCCGGCATCCGGACACACAAAAAAAGGCAGCCCGACGAAACGGAACTGCCCAAAAACATGGAAAAGTTTTTTGTAAAGCTACGCGACGGTAAGCCCTGTCAGAAGAGCACTGCGGCCGGCGTTTCTGGCGGCAGCGGCAACTTCTTGCGGAACGGCCGGGAATTTGTGAAGGTAGGCGACGGCGAGCGGCAAGTTGCAAGACTTGAAGAGCTCGGGCAGCACCTCCGGCATCAGGTTATGACACTTGAGATAAGCCGTCTTTTTGCCGATGTTCTTACCTCTGATAATTCCTAACTGTTCTGCGAGACGAGAATTTCCGTTACCGTTGCGAGTTGCTTTTTCTTTACACATAAGTTTTATTTTTTAAAAGTTAATAATATTTTCTTCAGGATTCAGATTCTCATATTTTAGACAAAAAGTCAACCCCTAATTTTCATTATTTTGCAAAAATTCGCGGACAGGTTTGTAACTGCGGCGGTGTTCCGGCGTAACTCCCTGTTTTTTCAGCCCCTCAATATGAGCGGCAGTACCGTAGCCGGCGTTTTTCTCAAACCCGTAACCGGGATACTTTTGCGCCAGCTCTTTCATCAGCCGGTCACGATATACCTTGGCAACAACGGAAGCGGCAGCTATCGAAAAGGAACGGGAATCTCCCTTTACGACCGTTTTGCAGGTACAGGGAAAAGGCTTCGGCGTCCGGTTGCCGTCGACCAGCGCCGCACGGGGACAGACCGGCAGCCTTTCAACCGCCCGGCGCATAGCAAGAAAAGTGGCCTGTAAAATGTTCAGTTCGTCAATTTCTCGGCAGGAGGCTTCGCCGATCCCGACCAAAAGCCTGCCGGCGGCCTGTTCTTCAAGCAAACGGGCATAAAGTTTTTCGCGTTTGGCAGCCGTCAGTTTTTTTGAATCGTCCAATTCGGCTTTCAAATCTTCCGCCAGACAACGGTTTTTAATCACTACCGCACCGGCAACCACCGGTCCGGCCCAAGGTCCGCGGCCGGCTTCGTCAACCCCGGCCACATCAAAGTCAAATTCATTTTCAATTGAAAAATCAGGCATAAAAAAGTCCTTCTTCAAGTTTTTGATTATATGATGCCGTTTTTTATATACCCGTGCCGGCAAGCTTGTCAAGCAAAGCCGGCAAACGGCTTATTGACAAAATTTTGCGCCGTTATATAACCGGCGGCATATCAGTTAATTATGTTTCATTATTAATTCTTTTTAAAACATGGAAAATTTCATTTTGACAATGGAAAACTGGGGAACCTACCGCCAAACGGACGGCCCTTTGCAAGTTTACAACTATCAGGAACGGCAAATCGAAACGCTGGCAAGCTTCGGCCTTGACGACATTCCGCGCGCCGACGCCCTGCTTTTGTTCGACTCTCATTTCCGCGCTGCCGGATATGCGGCCGAAATCGTCATGCGGCACGTGCAAAAATACGGAAACAAGCCCGAATTTCTAACCTGCGGCGGACGTTCAAACAAGGGGGCTTCCGCCAACGACGGAAAAACTCAGGCCGAGTGGTACGAACACATGTTCCTTTCATGGGGATTTGACGAAGAATGGGGCCTGAAGAACCACATCAATTCGCAAAGCACCAGCAACCAAATGAACAGCAGGGAAATTCGCCGGATACTGATTTGTTCGCCCGTGCTGAACAAAATCCGCCGGCCGGACATTCTGGTCGTCACCGGCTGCGGCTATACGCTGCGGGCAGCTCAGGAACTGGGGTTTGCCTTTCCCGACTGCCGGCTGCATTTTTACGAAACGCGGTCACTCCCGTTGACAAGCGTTATTTTGATTATGAAGCGTTCAACGGAAACGGCATCGGCTGGGGAATTGACACCGTTTTGGCCACCATGCTCCACCACATGTATTTTTGGGGAACGGAACGCCTGGCTCTGCCACCGGAAAAAGCCAAAAAAGGTCAATATGATCAGGCAAATGCTTTTGAACGGTTACGCGCTTTATTATCCCTACCCCGACATGTGGGAATATCTGGACGTCAATTCCCGACAGGGACTGACGCTCTGCCGTCAACGCCGTTTGGAACTGTTCGGTACCGACGACACGGAATATCCGCGGTGAAAAGGAGCGCTTCAGTATATTGAAAAAAGACTGAAAACCCATATCGGACGCCTGGTTGACGAAAAGGCCTCCGAATTTGCTGCCAAAACTCTGCGTCCCTCATCTTTCCATTAAACGAAATTTTTGCAAAACTTAAAGCGCCGCACAAAGCGGTGCTTTTTTATCGTTGTTTTGTCACGTTTTTAGTGTGCCATCGGCTGTGTCATATCCTGATCATCGTAGTTGTTTTTGATCACGTCGACAAAACGGCTGCCGGTATTTTTTACGTCGCCGGCATGTTCGGCGGCACTGCCGGAAGCCGAAGAAAACGCGCCGATCGCTTTATAATAAACGGTTTTCGGATGAACGCCGAAGCCAAACCATGCAACGGCCAAACCAACGGCAACAAGCCCTGCCAGATAAATCAAAGTTTTCATATTTTTCTCCCATGTAAAATGTTTCTAACTGTTTTTCATTCTTTTTCTGACACCCAGACGGCGCGGAGCGTCAAAGATTACGGCCGCCTTTCTGACCAGCGTTTCGCTGATGCCGTCTTTGGTCAGCAGAAAACGTTTGGCCGATCTTTTGCGGTCTATATAATATTGCGCTTTTTTAATAATATTTTCCTGAATATAGCGGTCAACGGGAATGTCTATTTTTATGTGGCGGCTGAGATTGCACAGTTCAAACTTTCCGCTGTCGGGATTATATATGTAAAAACTGTACATCAGCGAACGTTGCAACAGATATTCCTGCCGGTTCTCGTCCTCTCCTTTGGCAATAGAATTGCGCGCCTCCAGCGCCGGCAACAGACCGACAAATTCGGAATAATGCTGCTCCAGTTCATTCTCGGTCCAGTGCTTCAGTTTCAAATTCAGCACAAACTCCATGTTTTTCAACAATCTGTCGCGCATCTCCTGCGGACGTTCGGCCAATATCGCAAAACAGGGTTCCCTGGACAGAAGCTCGTTCCAGTTGCCGTTCTGCCAATAGCGGCTCAGACGATAGACGGTGACTGCAAAAGCGGCGCTTCTTTCGTCTTCAACCAGAATATTGTACATGTCCCGGGCAGAAAGAGCCACCGATTTCGGATGCAGACAGCGGTTGTTGATCAGCATCTTGTTGCGAAAACGGTGAAAGGAATGAATGAAAGAGCCGATGTAATCGCTGCGAATCCGACGGATTTTCCGATACGCGGCATACAAAGCGCCGTACTTTATCAGTTCCTTGTCCTTGAACAGCTTGTGCAAAATGTCGTCTAACAATACGTCGTCCGGTTTTTCCTTAAGAAACCACGATTTTTTTCGCTTTACCTTTTCCTTAACAAAAGTCTGTTCGATTTTTTTGATGTTTTTCCAGTCGTCCGGCTCAAACACATAACAGTTTTCCACCACCGTGATCGACTTGTTGTCAAAGCGGCTGCAATAACTCTGCTTGCGTGCGGGCACGATGTCGACCTTGTAGGTGACGCTGCTCCATTTTACGAAATGAGAAAGGGTTTCCCTCTTGATCGAGATGCCGACGCTTTTGAGTATCCGCGGTACCTGCTCTTCGGGAATTTGGAAAGAATCGGTAATCAGGCCGGAAACTTCCCGCGGCGCGGCATGAAGAAACCCGTTGGAATAGTTTGCCGGATCGACGACAATATCATTGTCAAAACTGTCCGAACGATCACGGCTGTCTTCGGATTCGATAAAATACATCAGATCCTGAGTGGCATGATAATCTATCACCTCTTCCAGACGGGAAAAGTTTTCCAGAACTCTTTCACGCAGACCGTTTTGAGCTGCGTATTCAGCGCAGCTCTGCCGCGAAATTTTTTTCATTGTCGAATACGCGTTGTAACGAACAAACTCATCATACGAAATTTCCGACAGCATGCTGAGAATGACATTGTTTACACGCCCGGTGACAACGAAAAAATTTCCTCCTTTTCCTGCTACCACATCCATCTGGGCTCTCCGGTTACTATTCGTTAAATTGTAATATAAAAACAGTTCGGTTGGCAACAGGTTTTTGCCGAGGAAACCGTTTTTAACAAAAGTTTCACATAACTTCGCCTGTTGCCTTTTTGTCAATTTTCCGATATATTTTATTAATCTAAAAAATTATTTTGACTAATTAAACTTTTAAATTATGAATCACGAAAAAAAGGATTATCAGGCAGCAGTACTTATGCACGAATGTTTACGAGCCCACACGGACTGTTTCGGAAACGACGGCAAAATCGTAAAAACGGCCTATATTGTCTGCATAGACGACGATCCGGATTCCGCAATCTATGCCGTACGCCTTGCCAAACAACACTTTGCCGCCTACGGCTTCTTTCCGAAGATGCTGTGCGTCGGCAACAAAGGGCTCTTGAGCCGCTGGACGCACAAGACGACCGAAGGCGCACATCTTAAGAACGTATGCGTTAAGACGGGTTTTCCCGAGGGAATGGCCGTTGTGCTCGACAAAGGGCGGAATTCCGGTGAAAACATACTGGAGATTCGCGCTTTTTTGACAAAAGAAGGCGATTTGGACAAACCTGTCCTCTTCTGCTGCACCAAACGTCTGTCGCTCCGTCTACAACTGACGCAGCAAAAACAGGCGCCGGAAATCAACGCCCGCTGGTATGTCATCGAAGAATCGCTTGACGAGGCCTGCAAATGGTACAACGGCAAACGTTTCGGCCATTGCACGATGATGTATCACGAGCTGGCTTCCATTCTCAACCGCTGCGAAGCCTATGCCGGCACTTTTCAGGCGCCCGTCCCCTTTCCCGTTCCCCAAGACGTGAAAGAAGCCGCCGCCCGGCTGGAAAAGCGCTACCGGCTGAAACTTCCGCACAAGACTTTCCGTTCTTACATCCAGTTTGTCCTTCTTCTGGCAGAGGTAATGCTGCACCGCAAAAGGATGAAAACGGAACTGGAAAAAAGGATTGAAAGCGAACGGATTTACAACCGGCCGACGGTGTGACCCGTTTTTTATCTTTTGCAACCGCCCTTCCCGGGCGGTTGTTTTTGTATTCAGCCTCCGCGCCAGGCGCGTGGTTGAGGAGAGCTTACGGCTTTGCGTATAAAAACTCTTTTTCCGGAATGCAATTCCTCGCAATTACAAAAATAAAAAAACAAAAGAGTTTTATCAAACAAACATAAATATGATATCACACCAAACCGGAACCCCAAAATACCGATTGTCTTTGTACGGAAATATGTCGGAAAGCATTCTACGGAAGAAAGCCCCCGGAAAACAGGTTTGATACTAAGAAAATTGTGCGGAATCTGTATATAACTTAAGAAGCCGATTGTCGGTCCTGCTCTTTTTCGCTATCCTGTCGACAGACAAACAACTTTTTTAAGGAGAGACAATAATGGAATTTGCCGTATTTTTGGCCGTGGTCGTTTTTTTCGTTTTGCTGACCTCGGTCGTCATCGTCCGCCAGGGATATGAATACACGGTCGAAAGCTTCGGCCGTTTCACCCGCACCCTTTCCCCGGGCCTGCACATCATCATCCCGATCGTGGAAAGAGTGGGCGCCAAAATCAACCGCATGGAACAGGTGCTTGACGTTCCCTCTCAGGACGTCATCACCAAAGACAACGCCACCGTCCGGGTTGACGGGGTTTTGTTCTTCCAGATTCAGCAGGCGGCCAACGCGGCTTATCAGGTCAAGGATCTGAACGTGGCCATCTTAAACCTGATCATGACCAACATCCGTACGGTGATCGGCAGCATGGAAATCGATGAACTGCTGTCCCAGCGCGACGCCATCAACCACAAACTGCTGGCCGTCGTCGACGAAGCGACCATTCCCTGGGGGGTTAAGGTCACCCGCGTGGAAATCAAAGACATTACCCCGCCGGCCGACCTGATCAACTCGATGGCCCGGCAGATGAAAGCCGAACGCGACAAACGCGCCAGCGTGCTTGAGGCCGAAGGTATCCGCCAGTCGGAAATCTTAAAAGCCGAAGGCGAGAAACAGGCGGTCATTCTGGCGGCGGAAGCAGACAAGCAATCGGCCATCCTGGCAGCCGAAGCCAAAAAAGAAGCCGCTTTCCGCGAGGCCGAGGCAAGAGAACGCCTGGCTCTGGCGGAAGCCAACGCGGCCAAAATGGTTTCCGACGCCATTGCCGGCGGCAGTCCGCAGTCGCTCAATTACTTCCTCGGGCAGAAATATATTGATGCTTTGCAGGGTATTGTCACTTCCCCCAACCAAAAACTCCTGATGATGCCGATGGATACTGCCAACGTCATGAGTTCAATCGCCGGCATTGCCGAAATTGCCAAAGAAGTCTTGCATGACGAAAATACCGCCGGCAAAAAGAAATAAAGGAGAAAAACCATGAGTTACATGGAATGGTTCTCTTTGGGGCTGCTGCTGGTGCTGCTTGAACTGTTCGTTCCCGGCGTTTATCTGGTATGGTTCGGGCTGTCGGCGTTTGCCACCGGCGCGCTGACAATCTACCATGACTTTACGGTGATTGAACAATCGCTCGTTTTCGGCCTGATTTCCGTGGTCTTTGCCCTCGCCGGCTGGTTCTTTTACGGCCGAATCATGAAACGCAGCAAGGTTTCCGACCGGTATAAGCATTTGAACGATCCGGCCGGGCAGCATATCGGCAAAACCTATCTGCTGGCGGAAGACGTCGTCGACGGACGTTCCAAAGCGCTGATCGGCGACAGCGTGTGGATCGTCGAATGTGAAGACAGCCTGAAAAAAGGCGACAAGGTCAAAATCACCGGGGTTGAAAACGGCGTGATCCTGAAAGCCGAAAAAGCCTGACGTCAAGATACAAGACCCGGGAAAATTCCGGGTCTTGTTTTTTTGTATGAGGGGAACCCCACATTAGATGCTTGGCAGCGAAGAGCTTAGAGCTTTTTCCATTTTGCTCTTTGTCGTTTTCTGTTTTTCTTCTTTCAGTTCTTCTTTTCCCGCTCTTTCCATCTTTCCCGCTTTGCTCTTCTCGCTTTATCTTTTTCCCTTGTATCTTTTTGTGCCTTGTTCTTTGCGTATAAAGAACTCCTTTGCCATTGTAAAAAAGACGACCCGGCAATTGTCCGAATAAAATTTAATGAACACGCATACCACAGCACATACGACATGAAGCCTCAAAGCACCATCGCCCCGAAATATCGCAGAAAAGCGCTTTATGGCGAATGTCCAAAGACATTATGCCGACGGAAAGGAACAGGAACTGTTGAGGCCGATATTTATCCGAACCATATTCATCTGTTATCGGAGATACCGCCAGAATATTCCGCAAGCCCGGTCAGGGAATGTTCAAAGGCAAGAGTCGTTTGTCGATATATGAGCGGTGAGGAAACTGCAAGATATAAACATAGAGGCCGACAGTTTTGGTGTAAAGGATACTATGTCGACACAACCGGGAAGAATGCTCAAAAAATTGCCGGAATATATACGAAATCAACTACTGGAAGACGCCGAGCAAAGTCTGTTGACAATGAACTTTGCCCTGTTTACGGACGGCAAGTAAAATAGTCGACCCGTCAGCCCCCTCTTACGCCCTTCAGACGTTCGCCGGTACCGTAAGGGGGGATACCCGTATACAAAGAACCCCGCGTTCTACGCGGCGGCCTTTTTGAGAAAAACTTTGCAAACGGCCGCCGGCGGCAAACCTCAGAAGCGGAAATAAATAAACGGATTATAGGTTGAAGCCGCTACCGCTGCCGAGGACAGCAGAAACAGCACAATCAGCCAGGCATTGAGCAATATATTTGCCGCCCGGCGTCCGTTTTGGGCGGTCAAAATGTTTTTAAATACCGGAACGGCACAGACAAGCGCCGCGGCAAAGGCTGCAATTTCGACCGTACCGACATAGTAGGAATAATCAAAAGCCAAACGGTGATTTTCAATCATACCGGTCATATTTTTGAGGTATTGAGCGGCATAGGAGAGGCTCTCCGAAC
>CABUBU010000045.1 GCA_902489795.1 uncultured Azospirillum sp. | reverse complement strand
AAAGGTCTTTCGGATTTACCTTCTTGGCCGAATCTATCTTTTCCACATATTCTTTGATTTTCTTCTCCCTGCTCATTTTTCCCTCACCTTAAAATTCATACAGTTCAGCCGCTTTTCCGCACAGCGGATAATAATAGAAATAGACGCTGAGCAGCGCCAGGGCAAGTACCGGAACCGCCACTTTTTCAAACGGGAAATGGGCATGGCCGCCGTTTTTTACCTTCATCCACTGATAAAAGCGGTTGGAAAGGATCAAAACGACCGCGCCGGCGATAACGCTGAACAGAAAAGGATCAAGATAAAGAAAGAACAGCAACGGCTCCGGCCGGTAAGACATTTCGCCGACGTACATAAAACCGATCATGGCCACGCTCAAGGCGATCAGCCAGAAATCACGGCCGGCGAAACGCCAGTTCTTCCTGTCAAACCACACGATCATCCAGTAGCCGAGCAGAGCCAGAAGCGCTCCCGCCCAAACGCCGACGACGCTGTCGTCAACTCCGAAATAGCGGGCAATTTCCAATGAGGCGGCCACCGCTACCGTACAAACCGCGCAGGCCGGGTTGGCATATGCCGGCAGGCAAACCGCCAGCACAAACAACAAAATCAATCCCATCATCATTTTTTCTTTCCTTGATAAAAAGCTAACATGTTAATTTCTGCTTATAATATAATCTCTCAACTTGCAAATATTTTTTATTGATTGTGCGGAAAAACTTAGCTACAAAAAAGTATCAGCAACCATCAAAAAGGAAAATCAATGCACCGGCTGATCGAAAAAGCGCGCGAAGAGCATTCGCTCGATAAAGACGAACTGATCGAACTGCTTCGCGGCAGCGAAAACGACGAAGAACTGTTTGCGGCGGCAGACGCCGTCAGACGGCAATATGTTGGCGACGGCGTTCATTTGCGCGGGCTGATCGAGTTTTCCAATTTCTGCCGCAACAACTGCCGCTATTGCGGCCTCCGGCGCGGCAATAAAAAACTCGAACGTTACCGGATTGACGAAGACACGATTTTCGAACTGGCAGAACACGCCGTCCGCAACATGGGACTGAAAACCGTCGTTTTGCAATCGGGCGAAGACATGTTTTTTACAACCGAAAAACTGTGTGCCGTCATCCGCCGGATCAAGACCCTCGGCGCGGCGCTGACACTCAGCATCGGCGAAAAAAGCCTCGACGAATACAAAGCATACCAGGAAGCCGGCGCCGACCGTTTTCTGCTCAGGATAGAAACCACCGACAAAAAGCTCTACCTTGAAAACGATCCCGGCATGAGCTGGGAAAACCGCGTCGAGTGTATTAAGAATCTGGGCCGCGCAGGACTGGAGATCGGCACCGGGGTGCTGGTCGGCCTGCCCGGACAGACGATCGAAAGCCATGCCGACGACATTTTGTTTTTCAAGCAGGTCAACGCCGACATGATCGGCATCGGCCCCTTCATTCCCCACCCCGACACGCCTCTGAGAAACGCCGCCGGAGGTACGTTGAATATAGCTTTGAAAGTAACGGCGCTGACCCGGCTTTTGTTGCCGGACATCAACATCCCGGCCACCACCGCGATGGAAACTCTGGCTCCAAACGGTCAGACCAAAGCGCTCAAGGCCGGTGCCAACGTTATCATGCCCAACGTCACCCTCACCCGGTACCGCCGGTATTACGAACTGTACCCGGGCAAATCGACCACCGGCTACAGCCCTGACGAGAGCCTGCGGGCGGTCAAAGACAAAATCGCTTCGCTGGGGCGTTTTGTCGCCAATGATTTTGGCTTTCACAACCACTGACACCCCCAGCTAAAATAACAAGCGGCAGTGTTTAACTTTAAAAAATTAGTTAAAATAAACTTCAGGCAACTATAATTCGTATTCCAGATGCCCCGCTATTTTTCGGAACAAGCGCCAACCGTTTTTTAGAACCCAGATTCACTGTTGCTGCCGCGCCCTGTCTGATCCCTTCGATGTCGGTGTAAATTACCACCATGCACCCCACGCAACCGTCTTTCAGACAGTTGCAATATATGAATGACCGACAATTTCCGTCACCACCGATTTCAATCTTTATCATGATATTGAGCAAAATATTATTCCATTTTTTTAAAAAAAATTCGACAAACCTATTGTGTTTTTTGTCAAACTGAATTATGCTAATGTCTACATTAAATTTTTAAACATTATAATTATGGAACAAACAAAAAAATCTTCGTTTCCGTCATTGCAAAATCAGGAAAAAGTTTTGTTGTGCGTTATTGCGCAAAAACGGTATCAACAACTTATTCCTATGATAAGAAGCGGGTACAAAATAACCCCCATTTTGCTTGAAACGCTGAAATGGAGCGGTCAGCGACAAATAATTTTTTCTATGCTTGCGGGAAATTTTGCCTATGACGGCGAGTACAACTTCCTGCTTTCTTTTTTCAGTGAATTACTAGGAGAAGCAGAAGCCGCCGAATATATCGTTCATATGGCAAGACAGAAAACCGGCGACTCGAAAAAAAACTGGTTGCGACTGATGTCCATGCTTTCAAACGAACAACTGGAGAAAAACAGTTGTTGGAGCATTTTGGCCGATCGGGAAGTGTGGGAAATTTTGGAAAAAAACAGCCGTTTTGACGAAATCATCCTTTCAGAAAACGTACACAATCGGCAAGCAGCTGCCAACATCTTGTTTCGTCGCGGGAAGATCGAACGAATCATTGAACTCGGAAAGTTCGATTGGTTTAAATATATCCCCGACGGTGAGGAAGTTCTGCTTAAATACGGACAATTTACGCTTCTTTATTCCATCAGACAAAAGCTGAATTGGAAACAGAGAAAAGAAATGTTCAACAAACTGTGTGAAACACACGAAGGCCGCTGCTTTCTCTACCGTAACGGAGAGTATCAGGAACTTTTGACACGCTGCCATTTCGAACAGTTTAGGGGAAACCAATTGTGGGCGCTCAAGTTTCACCCCAGCAACCCGGAAAATGTGGACTGGAAAAGATGGATTGCCGACGCAAAAGAAAACAATCTGCCTCTGGTATTGGAAAACATCTATCAGACCGCAGCAAACAGTCAACAATGGCAACTGCTGGCAGAAGAAAAGCAACACCGCCTGCTGTGGACAAAACAACAGTTTGCATGGTGGTGGAAAAGCCTGACCGGCAAGATTTCATCGTCGAAACAACACACCGACAAATCACGCGGTTGTCTTTCTTTCGGCGAAGAAGAATTTTGAGGTGGTTTTTGATCCGACTGACAAAAAGAAAACGCTCCCTTTTTCAGGGAGCGTTTTTTATGCTTCGAACATCTATATTAGCAGACAGATACAGGCATTCCACCCCAGTCGTCAGGTTTGTACAGCCTTTGGGCTGGGCAAACGTCTTTCGAAACGGTTAACAACACTTGCATCAGCTTGCGGAAAGTGTTTCGCATTTCAGAGCCTGATCAGTTCGCGCACACGTTCCTTCAACTGTTCCAGCACTTCCGCCTTGGGAGTATATTTTTCCTCAAACGGAGCAACCGTCTGCCAGCCGAGGTCTTCATAAACCTGCTGAATCTGTTTGACAACACCCGGTTTCCAGCCGTAGGAACCGAAAGCAAGCGCCTTTTTGCCGCGCGGCGCCAGGCCTTTCATATAAGTAACGAAGCCGGCCACCCGCGGAAACAACTGATTGTTCAAAGTCGGGTTGCCAATGCAGACGTAAGCCGCGTCAAGAAAACTGACCATTACTTCGGAAACGTTTTCCACCGCCAGACAGTGCTTGGTAACCGGAATGCCGGCATCCTGAAACTCGGCCATGATCGTTTCCGCCATTTTGGCGGTGGCGCCCCACATGGAATCGTAAACAATGACCGCCTTGCCTTCGTTTTTGCCAGACGCCCATTTGGCATAGAGACCAAGAATTGTGTTCACTTCGTCTTTGCCCGACCAGATGCAGCCGTGCGAAGGTGCGATCATCTCAATGTCAAGGCCGAGCGTTCCTGCCGTGTTCAGGGCTTTTTCCGCCTGCGCACCGTAAGGGAACAAGATGTTGGCATAGTAGCTTTTGGCCTCATTGACCACCAGATCAAGCGGCTGCTCGTTGACAAACAGCCCGTCGGAAGCCAGGTGCTGGCCGAAACCGTCGTTTGACAACAGCAGCTTTTCTTCTCCGACATAGGTCATCATCGAATCCGGCCAGTGTAGCATCGGGGTGGTCATGAAAGTCAGGCTGCGTTTGCCGATGGAAACGCTTTCGCCGGTCGTTACCAGCTTATAGTTCCAGCCCGCGGTATCGAAATGCGCTTCCAGAGCCATTTTGCCGGCGTTGTCGGTAATGATCACCGCCTGCGGCGCCAGCTTCATGATTTCCGGAATATTGCCGGAGTGATCCATTTCCACATGGTTGACGACGACATAGCTGATCTGGGAAAAATCGACTACACTTTTAACACGCTCTGTCATCTCCTGCGACATATAGCTTTTGACGCCGTCGACGAGCGTAATCTTCTCATCCATGATCAGATAGGAGTTGTAAGTCGAGCCGTGCGGCGTGGCGTAACCGTGAAATTCCCTTAAATTCCAATCCTTTACGCCGACCCAGTAAATGTCTTTCTTAATTTCTTTCGCTTGCATTTTTTTGTCCTTCTTATATATTGTTTCGGTTGAGTACAAAATAATCATATAAATTTAAGTTGACAACCCGTTTTTTTGGAGTTATTAACAAAAACAATAATCATTATCAGTTATGGAACGGTAAATGAAATATTCCAGACAAAGAGAATTGATTTTAAAAACGCTCAAGGAAAACTGTATCCACCCGACGGCCGAACAGCTTTACGAACTGATCCGCAGGGAAGAGCCGACGATCAGTTTGGCGACGGTTTACCGCAACCTCAACCTTTTGGCGGAAAACGGCATGGTCAAAAAGATCGAAGGATTGGACGGAATCGCTCATTTTGATCACCAAACCTTTGACCATTACCATTTCATCTGCACAAAATGCAATAGGGTGTTTGACATTCCCTGTGACATTGCGCCCGACCTGGCTCAAGACGTCGAAAGCCGGACCGGGTTCAGGATAGCCTCTTACGACGTTTCGTTCCGCGGAACATGCAAGAGCTGTCAGAAATTCAACTAACATTTAAGGAGTTATACTATGGAACTGAAAGGTTCGAAAACCGAAAAAAACCTGATGGAAGCCTTTGCCGGAGAATCTCAGGCGCGCAACAAATACACCTACTACGCTTCAAAAGCCAAAAAAGAAGGTTACAATATTATTGCCGACAAATTTGAACAGACGGCCAACAATGAAAAAGAACACGCCAAACTCTGGTTCAAGCTGTTACACGGCGGCGAAGTTCCCTCGACGGTCGAAAACCTGAAAGACGCCGCAGCCGGCGAAAACTACGAGTGGACCGACATGTATGACCGCATGGCCAGAGAAGCCGACGAAGAAGGCTTTACCAAAATCGCCTTCCTGTTCAGATCGGTCGGCGCCATCGAAAAAGGACATGAAGCAAGATACAACGCTCTCTTGAAATCTCTGGTCGAAGGCAAAATCTTCAACCGCCCAACCAAGGTTATCTGGGAATGCGCCAACTGCGGCCACCGCGTCGAAAGCCCGACGGCACCGGAAAAATGTCCGGTTTGCGACCATCCGCAGGCTTATTTCTTTGAATTGCAGGAAGAGTTTTAGGCTCTTTTGCTTTTCAGCAGGAAAAACCGTCCGCTCCGCGGACGGTTTTTTGTTCTTGATAAGTATTTTCCCCCTTTAGTTTTATGCCGAAACATGATATAGATCCGAATAGTCAGGCGACTGAACCCGTTTTTTTGCGCACAAAACAACGAACGGCAGACAATCAGGTTGTTTTCCGCAAAATCATGCTTTATAATGGGAGTATAATTTGAACAAGGGGGGATTAAAATGAAAATCTGGCTGAAAAAATTAAAAGATTTTTTCAAAGGCGTCAGCAAGCACCCGCGTTTCATCAACGTGCTCAGCCTCATAATGTATTATTACTCGCGCTGGGTCGGAAAAACCACCAGGTGGGACATTTTCGGCGTTAATCAGCTTTATCAGGTCTGGCACCAGGAAAAGGCTATCATTTTGGTCATCTGGCACGGGCGGGCAATGATGATCCCGCATTTTTGGAACGGACAGCGCCCCTTAAACGCTTTGGTTTCCCTGCACAAAGACGGCAGAATTATTGCCGGTTTTCTTGAGAAATACGGTTTCGGAACCATCGGCGGCTCTTCCAACGGCGGCGCCAATTCCGCGGCGCTGGCTCTGCTCCACTCGCTGCAAAACGATACGGCGGTGGCCATCATTCCCGACGGACCGCGAGGACCGCGGATGAAAATGAGCATCAGTCCGCTTTATTTCGCCCGCAAATCGGGCAAACCGATTTTCGGCGCCACCTACAGCGTCGAACATTCGCTGGTGGCCAAAAGCTGGGACGCCATGTTGCTGCCGCCGCCTTTCTGCCGCGGCATCCTGCATGTGACCAAACCCTATTACATCCCCGCCGACGCCTCTGACGAAGACCTGGAAAAATATCGTCAGGAAATTGAAGACGAAATGAACACCCTCACCTTTAAGGCCGACCGTCGTTTCGGTCTGCCGAAAATAGAACCCGGCGCCACCGCCAAATCAAAAAAATATCCCGCCAAGGAGGAAATGAAAAAATAATGTTCATCAATATCTACAACATTCTGATCCGTTTTCTTTATCCGCTGGCCATCCGCTCATACATCAACAAACGCAAAGAGCACGGCAAAGAAGACGTAAAGCGTTTTAACGAAAGAATCGGCAAGCCGAAGCTCCCCCGGCCCGAAGGACGGTTGTTTTGGCTGCACGGCGCCTCGGTCGGAGAATCATTGTCCATGCTTCCGCTGATTGACAAGCTGCTTCAAACCTACCCGGAAGCCCACGTCATGGTAACGACGGGAACCACAACCTCCGCGGAACTGATGGGAAAACGTCTGCCGGAAAGGGCTTTCCATCAATACATTCCCATCGACAACCCGAAATTCACCCGCCGTTTTGTCAAATACTGGCGCCCCGACGCGGTTCTGTGGTTTGAATCGGAATTATGGCCGGCCATGCTTTCCTCCATCAAAAGCAAGAACATTCCGCTGCTTCTGGTTAACGGCAGAATTTCCAACCGTTCGTTTAAACGCTGGCAGCAATTCGACTTTATCTGTAAAGAACTGTTGTCCTGTTTTACCTACTGTCTGGGTCAGTCCGACGAAGATGCTCACCGCCTGAAAGTGCTGGGCGCCAAAGAAGCCGAGTGCCTGGGCAACCTGAAATACGCGGGACTGCCGCTGCCTGTCGACGAAGAGAAAAAGAAACAGCTGCTGGCGGAAATCAATGGCAGAACCGTATGGCTGGCAAGTTCCACCCATGATGACGAGGAAATGAAAATCGCGCGCTTCCACAGCGAAATCAAAAAAGAATTTCCCGATCTGCTGCTGATCATGGTGCCGCGACATCCCAACCGGGGAGAAGGAATTCAGCAGCAAATGCGCGAAGAACTGGGTCTTAACGTAGCTTTGCGTTCAAAAAATGAACCCATTACCGCGGAAACCGACGTTTATGTTGCCAACACCATCGGAGAAATGGGACTGTGGTACAACATTTGTCCGCTGGTGTTTATCGGCGGTTCTCTCATTCCCCACGGCGGGCAAAACTTTATGGAACCTTCCCGCTGCCGTGACGCGGTTATCGTCGGCCCTCACATGCACAACTTTACCGATGCCATGAACAGGGCACTGAAGGCCAACGCCGTCATCCAGGTAAAAGACGTCATGGAACTATCCAACCAGGTCTGTCTGATGCTTGAAAACAACAACCTGCTGGAAGAAAAACGGCAAAAAGCATATGACTGGGCCATGTCGGAATCAAAAGTCCTTGACGGGATTATGGATAAAATCAAAGAATATATCCAACGATGAAAACTCCCGGATACTGGAAAAACAAAGGACTTTATGCGCGGCTGCTGTTGCCGGCGGGCATGCTGTATTCGGCGGCTACTGCTTTCAGATTTAAACTGAATCGGCCGCGCAAAGTTCCCGTCCCCATCATCTGCATCGGCAACCTGACCGCCGGCGGCACCGGCAAAACGCCGACGGCGGCGGCGATTGCCGACCTGTTGAAAAAAGGCGGATATAAACCGGCATTCGTATCCCGCGGATACGGCGGCAGCCTTTGCGGAGTGATGGTCGATCCGCAAAAGCATACGGCAAGGGAAGTCGGGGACGAGCCTTTGCTGCTGGCGCGGGAAGCGCCGGTCAGCATCAACCCTGATCGCCCTCAGGCAGCTTTAAAAGCAATCGACAATGGTGCAGATATTTTGATCATGGATGATGGTTTCCAAAATCCCGGCCTGCATAAAGATTTAAGTTTTCTCATTTTTGACGGTGCCGCGGGGATCGGTAACGGCTGGCCGGTGCCGGCCGGCCCCTTAAGGGAAAATTTTGCCGCCGGCCTCAAACGCGCCCAGGCTGCCGTCATTATCGGCGAAGACCGCTCTAATCTAACCGGACGACTGAAAGAACTGCCGATATTTAAAGCAAAAATCGTTTCCGAACCGCCGACGCTGACTTCCGACAAGGTTATCGCCTTTGCCGGCATCGGCCGCCCGGAAAAGTTTTATGATTCTTTGCGCGGACACGGAATAGAACCGATCAAAACCTTCGATTTTCCCGATCATCATTTTTACGACAGGCAGGAACTGGAAAATCTTTTGCGGCAAGCACAGGCAGAAAAGGCGGAACTGATTACCACGGCCAAAGACTTCGTTAAAATTCCGTCGCAAATGCAGCCGCATTTCAAAGTATTGGAAATAAAAATCAAATGGGAAGACGAAGACCTCCTGCGGCAGTTTATTTATGAACGGATACGCAGTTTGCAGAAAGACGCACTTCCCGGCTCAACCACAAAAACCGAATAAACGCAATCGGCAAAACCGCATTTTTTCGATCGGCGGCAGCGTCAGACGCTCAGTGCGGCGCATTGACGTTTCACGGCCGGCGGCAGCGCCATTCCTTCTCCAAACGGCAAAATTGCAAGGAAGCATTTTTACGGCTTATCATAAACTTTCTCGGCTCATGCAGCAAACGCGCATTTTTTATACAAAAAAATACCGGTGACTTTTGCGGTTGCCGGTATCAAAAAAAGCTCGTACAATTTTATTTGCTTCGGTTATTATTCGCCATATTCCATTCCTTCAGTTTGTGCCGCACTTTTTCATCAAGAATCCGGTACTGACGGGGCGAAATGATCCCGGCAAACATGTCTTCGCGCAATACTTCGCGCTGCTTCATCAGCTGTTTTTTGTACATAAAATAAGAAATTAGGTTGATAATATGCAGAAAGCGACAAGCCCGAAAGACTTGCCCGACCGTCGGCGATAAAAAAAGTACCCCACCGGCTAAGCCGGTGGTTCTTCTCAAGCGGGTGTACCCCTAATGGTGCCAGCGAACGCCTTAAGGGCGTATGACGGTCTGACAGGGCGAAGATTACTTGCTACCCGTAAACGGGTCAAAATCCATTGTTAATTGACTTTG
>CABUBU010000044.1 GCA_902489795.1 uncultured Azospirillum sp. | reverse complement strand
CAAAGTCAATTAACAATGGATTTTGACCCGTTTACGGGTAGCAAGTAATCTTCGCCCTGTCAGACCGTCATACGCCCTTAAGGCGTTCGCTGGCACCATTAGGGGTACACCCGCTTGAGAAGAACCACCGGCTTAGCCGGTGGGGTACTTTTTTCTTTTTGCAAAAAAGTCCCGGCGTTTTTTATTTTGAACGTCCGCACAGGCAGGCGGATACAAAAAACAACGTTGCGGCTGCGCGGTTCGCAAAGCTTCGGAGCCGAATGCTTGAAGAAGCGGACGTTTACCCCCTAAAGCGGTTAATTTCCCTTGCTTCTGCGGGTAAAAATTTATACAAACGGCAAAAACCGGTCACTTTCCGCCGCAAAGGCCGAAAACCAACCCAAGCCTCGGCTTCCCCGGACTTTTATATGCATATGCACATATATTCCCGACCGCCGAAAATCTCTAAACGACGCCTCTCCGCCGGCAGCACCGCTGTCCTTTCCGCAACCGGAAAACGCAAAACGGCCTTCCGCCGACTGCCCCGGACAAAAGCGCCGGCCCTTCACAGATACTTGATCAGAGCAAAGCCGCCGAGCAGCAGGAGCAGGAAAACCACCGTCAAAATGCCCAGGTTTTTCTCGATAAACACCCGGATCGGCTCGCCGTACTTTTTCAACAGCCAGGCGACAAGGAAAAAACGCATGCCGCGGGAAAGCACCGAAGCAATGCCGAATACCCACAGATTGAGATCGACGGCGCCGCTTGCAATGGTCACTACCTTGTAAGGGAAAGGCGTCAGCCCGGCGCCGAACACGATCCAGGCGCCCCATTCGTGATAATAGCCTTTGAATACCTCAAACTGATGCAGATAACCGTAAAATTCCAAAATCGGCCGGGCAATCAGGTCATAACCGTAAAAACCGATGGCATAGCCAAAATAGCCGCCGATCACACTGGCTGCCGTCGCCACGCCGGCAATCCGCCAGGCGCGGTCGCAGGCGGCCAGCACCATCGGAATGATCATAACGTCGGGAGGAACCGGAAAAAAAGAGCTTTCCATAAAAGCGACGGCAAACAATACCGCCATGGCATAGCGCCCGGACGCCGCCGCAATCAGCCAGTCATACATTCTTCGCAGAATTTTCATCAGCTTCCCCCATTGTATCGCAATGGGTTTTTATAGCACGAATCATTTAAGAAAAGAAACTAATTTTTCCATATTACCCCGATTTTCCACATAAAAAGTATTCTCAAAGCCGACCAGCCCCCGGATCTTGTTGTACTCTTCCTTCTGACAATGGATAATCACCGCCTGCGGCGCGTTGCGCTGCAAAAACATTTTAGCGCCGTGCGCGTCATATACCTTGAAATAGGAAATGCGAAATTCTTCCATCGCGTTAAATTCGTTTGCCGAATACGGCAGGTAGTCCTCAAGCAGCAGCACCTTATATCCCCGGCCGCCCCGGCAATAGGCGTCCGCAATGTCAACAAGCATCTGCCCGTTTTCCTTGGCGGAAACATAATGCGAAGCGCCTTTGACCATCTCCTGGGTCGATTCGGCATTAAGCATTACGGCCGGCGCCTCGTCCAGATAACGATTACTCGACAGATAATTCAAAACCTGCCAGGCGTCGACGTCTTCGGCATTTTTGTCAACGACGTAAAGCTGCGGATGCAGTTCCTCCGCATAACGGATCAGCTGATAGGCGTTGTTGGTGGCAAACACCTCATAACCGTGTTCTTCCAGCAGGCTCTGGTAACGGCCGTCCGTTTTGCTGCCGTTGTCAATCATAAAGATACGACCCGGTTGTTTCATGTCCCTGTTCCTTTCGGCGATGAATAAACAACTCAGAGTCTATATAGTCTTGTTACGATTGATTTTTAAGATTGTAATTTTGGTTTAGATAAGCCTGACAGGTGTTGTCCAGCAGCATCGCGATCGTCATCGGACCGACCCCGCCCGGCACCGGCGTAATAAATGCCGCCTTTTCCCTGACCTCGTCAAAATCGACGTCCCCGCACAACTTGCCGTCAATCCGGTTAATGCCGACGTCTATTACCGCCGCCCCCTCTCTGATCCAGTCGCCTTTCACCATTTTCGGGCAGCCGCAGGCGGCAACGACAATGTCCGCCTGCCGGGTCAGCGCCGGCAGATTGACGGTTTTGCTGTGCGCTATCGTCACCGTGCAATGATGGTTCAGCAAAAGCGACGCCAGCGGCCGGCCGACAATGTTGGAACGGCCTATAATTACCGCATGTTTTCCGCTTAAGTCGCCGACGGAATGCTCCAGCAGATAAAGAATGCCTTTCGGCGTGGCGGCCGCCATTGCCCGCGGATCGTTTTCGTGCAGCAGCCCGGCGTTATACGGACCGAAACCGTCCACGTCTTTCTCGTGGGCAATGGTCTCGATCACTTTGGCGGCGTTAATATGTTTCGGCAGCGGCATCTGCACCAGAATGCCGTTGACTTTCCGCTCATTGTTCAAACGGCCGATCAGTTCCAGCAGATCGGCTTCCGCGGTTTCCTCCGGCAAATGGTAAATATCGCAGGCCATGCCCAGCGCCTGCGCCGCCTTTTGCTTGTTGCGGTCGTAAATAATACTGGCCGGATCGTTGCCGACCAAAATAACCGCCAGATAAGGCTTGACCTGCCAGCCGGCAATTTTTTCCGCCAGCCGGTTCCGCAAATTTTCGGCAATCGCCTTGCCGTCAATAATTTCTGCCGCCATATTCACTGCTCCATTCTTGCAAACGCCGGCGGACGTCTTCGCCGCCGTTTTTAATCAACAGTTTCTTATAATGTGAAATTTCGCCGCTGACAAGCTCTATTTCCGATTTTGCCGTTTTAAGCCTTTTGGCCGCAAACGAAATCAGTTCCTTGTTGGCACGCCCCTTTTCCGGCGGACTGACCACCGAAATTTTCAGATATTCCTCGTTTTTTTCATTGCGGAAAATTCCTTTTATTCCTGCCGCCGCAGCGTTCGGCGACAACCGCACCCGCAAAATTATCCCCTTGTCCGTTTCCTCAAAAAACATACCTGCTCCGAATTTAAAAAAACGATCGGGCAGCAGCTGCCGCCCGATCGGTCGTTTTTCTCGTTTTCTACGACATCAGCATCAGGTCGAGCCGGTAGATGAAACGTCCAAGAAACAACAAAACCAGCAGCAGGATAAACGGAGAAAAGTCGAACCCCGAAACCGCCGGAACCTTTTCCGAAATCTTTTTATAAACCGGTCCCGTCGCTTTGGCCAAAAGTTCGCTGATTTTGGCGACATAAACGTTTTTGACGTCGACAATGCCGAAACGAACCAGCCAATGGAGAACCACTTCCGCCAGAACAACGGTAAAATAGATATTAACCACAATGCCCAGCATCCACACGAATGGTTCAAATAAAGCAGCCATGAAAAAACTCCTTATAATTAAAACATAATCATTTTCAGCTTCAACTTATACAAAATCCGCCCGCTTGTCCAGCATTTTTAAGCGTTTTGCAACCGCGAAGACAAGGTGCTGTAATAAGCGCTGTCAAAGGCCCGGGAACGATCCATCGAATAGCCGAGCGAACGCGTTTTGAGCGGCGGCCGGCGGCCGCTTAAGCGGGCGATGTGTTCGCGCACGTCTTCCGCCGTTTCCATTGCCGGCCGTTCGGGTTCCGCACGTTCGATAAACTCTTCCGCCATGCTGCGCTCATAGGCCTGCATGCGGTCATCGTCCCAGTGAAACAGTATCTCTTCCTTCAACATGTCGTCGAAACGGAAAGCCAGTTCAAGCACATCGCCGGCTTCGTTCTGATAAAGCATTTCCTGCTCGTCGTTGCGGCGCAGGTCATCGTCTTCGTACATGCCGTAAAAGTCGTCGTAGTCGTCGTCCAGATCGTCGTCGTTGCCGTGATAGACGTTTAACTTCTGCAACGTACGCTTCGGCATGTTCCAGCGCGGCTGGCGCTTCATAAACTCACGCATGGCGGCAACGTAAACGACGGCTTTCTTATAGTCGTTTTCCTTCTTTTTGATGTCCACTTGCTGCGGCTTGTCCGCCTTGTTGGCGGTGCTTTCCTTAATGCTGCTCCTGATCTGGCGCAGCTTGACCAGCTTGTTGTAAAGGTTGGTATAATGCTTCTTGGCTTCGGGGAAAGCACAGTTCTGAAACAGTCCGAGACAGGTCAGAATTTCCGCTTCGCGGGAATAGGAATCTTCAATCCACTCGTTTCTTTCCGCCAGATCATCTTCCGACACGAAACCGTCGTTCATATGCTGCATGATTTCCGCGGATTCGGTAAACCAGCTGAAATACTCCTGTTCCGAAGACGTTTCCGAACCGAGCGATTCGATCGTCAACGCGATCTGAAACTGCAAATCGGCCACCGGAACCTCCCGATTGCCGATTTTGATGCTCGACTTTTTCGGCGCCAGCACCAGTTCGCGCGTCACCTTTTCGGCCTCCTGCCGGTCAATATCTGGATATTCCTGCCGCACCGCCCGCATAATGATGTTTTTGGAACTGTCCAGCTTGTCCTGACGGTTCATCTGCACATAGCGCAGCCGTTCCAGACGCTCCTGCTGCAGTTTTCGTTTGTTTTCGGCTTCGTCCATGATAAAACCTCCGTAATGATAAATCAGTTTCCGACTTCCTCGAAAATAATCTTTGCCTCCTCCGCCAGAATAATTTTATCAATAACCCAGTTGCTGATTTGCTCGATTTTATCCAGTTCGACGCCCATCGCCTGCCCGACCCGGCCGATAAACAGGGTTTCCTCGTCGGTTAAAACGTCGTCGGCATGGGCCAGAACGCACAGTTCCTTGATCAGCTCAAGCGCCACCCTGCGGCTCTTGATTTTCCTGAGTTTTTCAATGATCTCATCATCATCGGAACAGGAAAAGATTTCCGCAGTCCTATCTTCCGAAACATGATAGGTTTTGGCCAGTTTTTTGATAAAACGCTTTTCGTCCTCGTCAAAAGAACCGTCAACACAGGCCAGCCTGGTAAAGGCCTTGAGATACGCAATGCGGCTTTCCTCATCCATTTTAAGCATTTCTTCCAAGTGCTGATCCATAAGAACTCTCCCTAAAAAAATATTAAATGTGGTATTTATCTGCATGATAACAAAGACAAAAAAGAATGGCAACAAAAATCCTTTTCCGCCCGGCAAAAAAGGACAAAATTGCAGAAAAAAGACCAGGCAAAAAACATTTGAAAAACGCCGCGTTTAAGGCTAATATACGGACAAAAGACAATTAACGGAACAAGAAGACAAAAGTGAAATACTACATCAAAACTTTCGGCTGCCAGATGAACGTTTACGATTCTCAGCGCATCGCCCGTATTTTAGAAAACATGGGACACACCCCGGCGGCTTTCCCCGCCGAGGCCGGCCTGATCATCTTCAACACCTGCCATATCCGGGAAAAAGCGGCAGAAAAGCTCTTTTCCGACCTCGGCCGCATTAATCTGATTAAAGAAGAACGCAAGGCCGCCGGGCTGGAAACCATCATCGGCGTCGTCGGCTGCGTGGTTCAGGCGGAAGACGAAGAAATCGCCAGACGGGCGCCATTCGTCAATTTTGCCACCGGCCCCCTCACCTATTACCGGATTCCCGAAATTCTGCAAAAAATCGCCCGCGACAAGAACCTCTGCATCATCGACACCGAGTTTACCGCCGAAAGCAAATTCGACCATCTGCCGGAAAACCGTTCCGAAGGCGCCTGTTCCTATCTTGCCGTTCAGGAAGGCTGCAACAACTTCTGCACCTACTGCATCGTTCCCTATACCCGCGGAGTGGAAACTTCGCGGCCGGTGAAAGAGGTACTGAAAGAAGCGCGCCGGCTGGTGGAAACCGGCACGCTCGAAATCAACCTGCTCGGCCAAAACGTCAACTCCTATCACGGCGAAGACGCCGCCGGCAAAGAGCGCGACCTGGCCTATCTGTTGCGCCGGCTGGCCGAGATCGACGGCTTGGAACGCCTGCGCTACACCACCTCTTACCCCGCCGACATCAACGACGATCTCATCGCCTGCCATCGTGAAATCAAAAAGCTGATGCCTTACCTGCATCTACCGCTGCAGTCGGGCTCCGACAAAATACTGAAGGCAATGAACCGCCGCCACACCGCCGGCGAATATCTCGAAGCCGTCGGCAAGCTGAAATAGGCCAACCCCGAACTCGGTTTTTCTTCCGACTTCATCGTCGGCTTTCCGGGCGAAACCGACGAGGACTTTGCCGCCACCCTCGACATGGTCGACCGGGTCGGCTACATTCAGGCTTATTCCTTCAAATACAGCCGCCGAGCCGGCACGCCCGCCGCCGTTTACCCCGGTCAGGTGCCGGAAAAAATAAAGGCAGAACGTTTAAATATTCTGCAGGAAAAATTATTTTCCCGGCAGTTAAACTTTAATAAAGAATGTATCGGTAAAATCATGCCGGTATTGTTTGAGAGCAAGGGCAAAAAGAAGGGACAGCTGTTCGGACGCACGCCCTACATGCAGAATCTGCATGCGGAAGCGCCGGCCGAAAGCCTCAACCGGATCCTGCCGGTGCGCGTAACCGGCGCTACCGTCAACTCTTTAAGCGGAACAGTCATACAACAACAAAATTAAGGTACAACCATGGCAGAAATCGAATTTGAACTTTTTAACAATCAGCTTGTTCAGCAGTTGGTCGGCCCGCAGGACGGCAACCTGAAGATCATCGAAAAGGCGCTGGGAGCGGAAATTGCCGCTTTCGGCAACCGGATCCGCATCAGCGGCGACGAAGAAGCGGTACGGCAGGCCAAAAACGCGGTTGACGCGCTTTATTCCAAAGTCAGCCGCGGCATTGCCGTCGGCGAACAGGAAGTGCTGGCCGCCGTACGCATCAGCGGCGCGGAAGCCAACGTCAAACCGCAGGTCAACATCGACAACATCGTGCTCAAGACCAAAAAACGCCACATTTATCCCCGTTCGGCTACGCAGGCGGAATATATCGTCGAAATGATGAACAACGAACTGGTTTTCGGCCTCGGCCCCGCCGGCACCGGCAAAACCTATCTGGCGGTCGCGCTTGCCGTCACCATGATGCTGGAAGGTTCGATCGACAAGATCATCCTTTCCCGCCCGGCGGTTGAGGCCGGCGAAAACCTCGGCTTTCTGCCCGGCGACCTGAAGGATAAAGTCGATCCCTACCTGCGTCCGCTGTACGACGCCCTGTACGAAATGCTGCCGGCCGAACAGGTCGACAAAAAACTGGCCGCCGGCGAAATCGAAATCGCGCCGCTTGCGTTCATGCGCGGCCGCACCTTGTCAAACGCCTTCGTTATCCTTGACGAAGCCCAGAACACCACCCCCATGCAGATGAAAATGTTTCTCACCCGCCTGGGCGAAAACTCGCGCATGGTCGTCAACGGCGACTTAAGCCAGGTTGACCTGCCGCGCGGGGTCGTTTCCGGCCTGCGCGACGCGCTTGACACTCTCCGCGGGGTCGGCGGCATCAGTTCGGTCACCTTCAGCGCCGCCGACGTCGTCCGCCACGGTCTGGTCGCCAAGATCGTCCGCGCATATGAACAGAAATATCATCGGGAAGAAAAGAAAAAAGATGAAAACGACGCTTAACCTCAACATCGGCGACAAAAACTGGGACGACCGGCTGCCCGACGCGGCAGCCGTTTCGGAAAACGTTTTTCAAACCGTCATTAACCGGCTGCAACCGGAATTTCTGCAAGGCAAAAAAGAAGTCGGCCTCAATGTCGAACTCGGCGGCGACGAAGAAATACAAGCCCTCAACCGCCAATTCCGCAATCTTGACAAGCCGACCAACGTGCTTTCCTTTGCCAACATTGATGACGACGACTTTTTCGACGCCCTGCCGGAAATGACGGAAGTCGAACTCGGCGACATCATCATCGCCTTTGAAACCATGGCCGCTCAAAGCGCGGAACTGGAAATCGGCTTTAAAGAGCATTACATTCACATCCTCGTTCACGGCATCCTCCACCTGCTCGGCTACGACCACACGGAAGAAGAGGAACGAAAGGAAATGGAAGCGCTGGAAACCCGGCTGCTGGCAGAATTCAACATCGCCGACCCTTACGGGGAAAAAGAATAACAACGACCTTCTCCCTCCCGCCGGCCGCTGCCTTCCGGGAGAGGAGAAGACATTTTTATACAAATACGGCATCAACCTCTTCGGCAATCAGATTCATGTGTTGGCTCAACAAAACAAAGCGGCTGCTCGCAAACTTTCCCAAAACTTCGGCACTGGCACTCGGCTGTCTGTCGGTTGCCGCGCTGCCGCCTTATTATCTGCTGCCGCTGCTGGCAGCCGCCTTCGGCGGACTGATGTTTCTGCTGCTGGCAAGCCCGTCGCCGAAAAAAGCCTTTGCCGTCGGCTATTGGTTCGGTTTCGGCCATTTTGCCTGCGGTCTTTTCTGGATCAACAACGCGCTGATGATGGATCTGCCCCGTCTGGGCTGGCTGATCCCGTTGTGTTTTGCCGGCAGCGGCGGCTTTTTCGGTTTGTTCGCCGCCTTTCCCGCCCTGTTCTGCCGCTTTTTCAAAGGCAATTGGCCCAGACTGCTGGCTTTTGCCACAGCCTGGACGTTTTTCGAATGGATCCGCAGTTTCATCTTTACCGGTTTTCCCTGGAATCTGCTGGGTACCGTCTGGGCATTCAACGACAGTGCCATTCAGGCCGCCGCGCTGTTCGGAACTTACGGCCTTTCCCTATTCACCATCATTGCCGCCGGCGCCTGGGGCGTTCCCCTGTTTTGCCCCGGAAGGAAAAACCTTGTTTCCGCTGCTCTCTTTTCCGCACTGATCCCGACACTGCTGTTTGCATACGGCAGCCTTCGCCTCGCCCGGTACCCCGACGGGAGCTTCTCCAACGTCAACATCCGAATTGTCCAGCCGGCCATTCCCCAGCAAATGAAGTGGAAACCGGAAATGTTGGAACAAAATCTGCAGACTTATATTCAGATGTCCGTTCAAGACCTTGCCCCGCAAACCGACATGATCATCTGGGGAGAAACGGCTAACCCCTTTGTCCTCAGTTTGCAGCCGCAGTATCTTGAACAGCTTCTGCAGGCGGTGCCGGCCGGCGGATATCTTGTCACCGGCGCGCTCGACTATGTTTACGATGGAGAAAAATGGCGGCCGCTCAATGCCATGCAGGCGCTTGACGGCAAAGGGGTCGCCGCCGCCTACGGCAAATCGCATCTGGTGCCTTTCGGCGAATACATCCCCTTGCGGCAGTACCTGCCGGAAAGCTTAAAACCGGTGACCAACGTCATCGCCGACTTCATGCCCGGCCCCGGTCCTTCCACCGTCGTCCTGCCGCAAATTCCGCCGTTTGGCATCCTCATTTGTTACGAAATCATCTTTCCGGCCGCGGTTACCGATCCCGCACAACGTCCCCAATGGCTGCTCAACCTGACCAACGACGGCTGGTACGGCGACAGCGCCGGACCCCGTCAGCATCTGGTCGCCGCCCGCATGCGCGCGGTGGAAGAAGGGCTGACCGTCGTGCGTGCGGCCAACTCCGGCATCAGCGCCCTCATTTCCAAAACCGGCATCGTCCTCCGCAGGCTGCCGTTGAACGCTTCCGGAACGCTAGACTTCCCACTGCCGCAGTCGCCGTCGGTCGAAACGCCCTACTCAAAATATCATAATCTGACGGTTATGCTGCTCTGTTTTCTTACTGTCATAACCGCCTATGCACTGTCAAAA
>CABUBU010000043.1 GCA_902489795.1 uncultured Azospirillum sp. | reverse complement strand
GTTTATATATTTTCTTTGTACCTCTTTTTCTATTTTTTGTCAAGTTTCGGAAAAACACTTTTGCCAAACTCTTCCCACTCCGAAAAACTAAAAAGCGAAAGCCCCGCTTTGGCACGGGGCTTTCCTTTCGGATTTTCGGCTAAATGCGCCGCTCGGCCTTCCTCTTGGCCTTAAGGAAAAACAGCACGCCGAGCGGAATGCTCAGGGCATAAAGCCCGGTCGAAACGCTCAAGACCAGCCACGGCGAACTGATGATCATGGTGGCAAACAAAACCACCACGATAATCAGCGGCACCACCAGATAAGTGGGCACTTTCATATGTTTGGTCGAAACCGTCGGAATCCGGCTGACCATCAGCATTGCCACCACGCACATCACCACGCAGCAGAACCAGTCGCTGCGCAGAAAGGTCGCTTCGGGAAACTCAAAGCTCAGCATAATCGGCAAAATGCCGAGCGCCGCCGCGGCCGGAGCCGGCACGCCGACAAAAAAGTTCTGCCAGTAAACCGGTTGCGGCTCATCTTCCAGCATGGTGTTGAAACGTGCCAGACGCATCGCCATGCAGATGGCAAACAGCAGACAGAAGAACCAGCCGAATTTCGGGAAGCTGGACAACGTCCACTGATACATCAAAATGGCCGGCGCCACCCCGAAACTGACAAAGTCGGAAAGCGAATCCAGTTCGGCGCCGAATTTGGTCGATCCTTTGAGCATGCGCGCCACGCGGCCGTCCAGCATATCAAAAAGGGCAGCCAGAAAAATGCAGACGATGGCTTTTCCCCACAGTCCCATAATCGCATAACGCATGGAAGTGACGCCGGCGCACAAAGCCAGCGTGGTGACGATATTGGGGGCGATTTTGCGAAAAGGCAGCGAAGTCAGTTTCTGCTGCAGCAGATTGTTGTTGAGTTTTTCCATTATCTGATCACTCCCTTAACCGCGGCGGCAGACGACGAAAGATTAGCGATCACGGTTTCGCCGGCGGTCATGGTCTGACCGACGCAGACCTGCGGTTCAACGCCTGCCGGCAGATAAACGTCCAGCCGCGAACCGAAACGGATCAGACCGAAACGCTCGCCGGCCTTGTATTTGTCTCCGGGTTTGGCAAAACACAGAATACGGCGGGCAATCAGCCCCGCAATCTGAACAAAAACGATTTCTTTGCCGGAAACCGTCTTCATCGCCAGCAGCTGGCGCTCGTTGTCCTTGCTGGCCTTGTCAAGCGTCGCGTTCAAAAACTTGCCCGGCACGTAAACGGCCTTGGTTATGGTGCCTTCGGCCGGCGCCCGGTTGACATGTACGTTAAACACGCTCATAAACACGCTGACGCGGGTAAATTCTTCGCCCCCCATGTCCAGCTCTTCCGGAGCTTTCACTTTGGTAATCATTTGTACGATGCCGTCGGCGGGGGAAACCACGACGTCCTTAATTTCCGGCGTAACCCGTTCCGGATCGCGGAAAAAATAATAGCACCAGACGGTGCAGACAAGCCCGATAACGCCGAGCGGTTCCCAGATCATTGCCAATAACGCTGTTATTGCCGCAAAAATACCGAAAAACTTCCACCCTTCTTTGTTAATGTTGGGCAGAACGTAACGGCGCCAGGAAATATCAACAGTTTTCATCAGTTATCCTTTCTTTTCGTTCAAAAGCTTCCGGCATGCCGAAACGCTGTTTCCGCCGCATGCCTTACCGATTAACAAAACACATTTTTTCCACGGTTACAAGTTTTTAATCGGATTAGTCCAGACGAAAAGGCAAAAATTTTCCGGTCCGCAAGTTTACGGTTGCATTTTTGTCTTTTTATCTGTATAAGGGGAATAGATTTTGCGCTTGTGGCGGAACTGGTAGACGCTGCAGACTTAAAATCTGTTGGCCGCAAGGCCGTGCCGGTTCGATTCCGGCCTAGCGCACCACCTTATAAACCGCCGCTTTCGGCGGTTTTTTGTCGTGTTCTCCGCAACATCCCGATTTTTAGCGTTTCTCAAACGGTAAGTTCCGATACAGCTGCCAGACTTTTGAACACATTTTTTAAGAATTCGATAAAATCGTCTGCCTGCTCGGGAGTAACATTTTTATTTTCATGTTTTTCGAAATTTCCCAAATAAGGCGCTTTTCCGCTTAAATAATCGTAAACACTCATGCCTTTGGAATCTTTCAGATTAATGTCCGCACCTTTTTCCACCAGATATTTTGCGATATCCAAATTTCCTTCCTGTACGGCATACATCAGCGCCGTGCGCTCGCCGTTGACAATACAAATATTCTCCCAGCAGCCAGTATCTTCCGAAATGCCTTCATCTGTTTGCGCGTCTATGTCCGCTCCGGCTTCAAGCAAAATCTTCACGCTTTCCGCAAATCCGTATTGGGCCGCATACATCAAAGCGGTTTTGCCAAAAGCGTTTCCGGCGTCAACATCCGTGTTCAGACCGAGGCAGTTCAGTTTTTCCTCATTATCCGGACAGGTTTCAATCAGCATTTTCAAAACGTCGGGACGGTGAACGCTGACCATTAAAATTTCATCTGCCTGATGAGGCGTTTCCGGTTCCACAAATTCTTCCCCTTTTAATTTTTTATCCTCAATCCAGGCTTTTATTTCCTCCGCGGGAACTCCGGAAAGGATCTTATAGCGCAAAGTTTCCTTATTTACCTGAGAGCTTGCCGCCGCCCGGGGAATCATGACATAACGGGCATATTGCCGGGCTTTGCTTTCATCAACCTTAAATGTTTTTACATAATGCCGCGTCAGCTTGTCGACCGCTTTGTCAAACCCGATTCCATGATTGATAACCTTCGAAAAATATTTGTAATTGGGATACGATTCCATCGCCCAGGCTTCAAGCGGCAAGGCCTGCAAATATTCTTTTTCGCCATAACTTCGTTCAAAATTCCAATCGGGGTCATAACGGTTTACCATATTGTGATATACATCTTCGGCCATATACACATAGCGTATTGAACCAGAATTGTAGAGTTCCAATTCTCGCTGAATATAATTCCGATACTCTTCAACATCATCGGGAAAATCGTATTGCGGATACTGGCCGCAGTTGGAAATATCCAGCGCTTCGGCACCGTGTCCGCCGCCGGCGCCGTCAAAAACAGCCGTCAGATGGAGTTTTTGAGCCACCGGACAGGGAACTACGATTTTCCACGGAACATCAAGCATATCGCCGCTCGCCTCTCCCCAAATGCTGAAAAATTTGGAAAAGTTAAAAGCGCCCACTTCTATCAGACAACTTAAATCCCTGTAGCATTTTAAATAATCATCTTTGATCAGTTCTTCGTATTGCTCCTGATATATTTCGTAAAAAGGGGAATCGGGAACAAGCTTTTTATATTGCGCGACCACGTCCGTATGCAGCCGGCGGGCAATTTGTTCAAATTCGGGCGTATTTACTTTTTGCGGTTCGTAAATGCTGAGCAGTATCAGATATTCTATTGCGGCAGAGTGGTTTTTGTCGGCCAGTTGTTTTAATTCCGCCAGAGCCTGTTTCGGATTGTCTTTTACGGACCTTACAATCTCTTCGTACCGTTTGTCCGCATTTTGCCCGGTTTCCCGCGTTTCCTTACACATAAGAGAAAGAGGAAACAACAGACATACCAGAACAATCAAACAATGCTTCATTCGCCCCTCCCGTTAAACGTCTGCACAAAATAATAGCTAATTCGGGTTTATTTTTCCTTAAACCCGCCCGGCCGACATACGGCAATGCACGCCGCCTTCCCCTGAAAAAAGGGCCCTTCATCGCAGCGTCAATCGTCCGGAGTGATCGTCAGACTGTTGAAAATCAGGCCGAACTTGCGGTTTTCCTGTCCGAAGCCGAGACTTTTGGGAGAAACGGCGCCGTCAATTTTAAAAATCAGATTAACCGGATATTCGCGGCTCAGATATTTTTGGGCAATCTTGATCCTGGTTTTCGGCATCTTGCGCCCGTACTGAAAATTCCATTCGTCGATTTTCCTGTCGTCAAGATACACTTCCGCAAAAACGTTTTCATTCTTCTTGTTGACATAGGGATCAATTTCAAAATCAAGCCAAACGGAAGAATAAACCTGCGGCAGCCTGAACGACATCCGCACCATGTTGCCTGTGCTCCATATGCCGCGGTCGTCAAACCGGACAAACCCCAGTATCTTAAAGTTACGGTTTTGACCGTTAAAGCGGTATGTACGGAAATAATTTGTCGTTTCCGTTATCGGTTTGCGGAGAAAAGCCCTCTCTTCGTCGATTGAAAAACTGCGCGCGCTCAGCAGATAATAGTCGGCGTAATATTTGCAAATGCCCGGACTGAGCATACAATAGGTTACGCCGTAATAAACCAAAGCAATAAACACCACCAGCATTATTTTGAATTTCAGCATTTTTCTTCTGCCTGCTTATGTCGCCTTCGGTTTCATTATACCGAAAGACCGGCACGATACCAAGCGGGAAATTGCCAGCGGCAGCGAAATTCACAATTCTGTAACTATTCGGACGGGTCGTCGTCTTTTTCCGGCGCACTGCCTTTCAGGTTGTCAAGAAACTGCGCTTCCATTTTCAGATATTGGCTGAGCAGCCATTTCGACCGCGAAATGAGCGCCACCGAAGCGACCAGCAAAATCAGCGTCACTTTCTGGTTTTCCGTCAGAAACTGATGCACGACAGTGACGATGAAAAAGGCGACGACCAACAAACGAAAACTGGTCAGCACGATCAGCGGCAGCCGGTTGGCTTTTTTGCTCCGCCAAAGCTGATAATAGATTTTCGCCGCATGCGCATTGGAAACGAAAAAGCTTTTCAGGCTCTCGGCATTTTCCCCCAGCAGATTGTCAATCAGCGAACTTTTGTCTTCCGCCGGCCGGGGGCGGGACGCCGGGCGTTCTTCCGTGGCAGCGGCCGATTCTTCTTCCCGAGTTTCAAGAAACTTCCGCCGCCGGCGCGCAGGCAGAAAATCGGCAAAAGAACGGATAAACGACGGCAGCACGATTTCCCATCCGATCAAAGCCTTCAAAAAAGGGGAAACCAGAACAAAAGCGATCATCGTCATAACGATTCGCCCCGTCAGACCGGGCAGCGCCATCCGTACGTAAGGACGGACGAATTGGGTGCAAAAACCGATAATCGCAAACAATATGATCGAAAACAAAATGATCCGCACGGCATAATTTTTAAACAAAACGCTCCACAGGCGCTCTTCCGACCTGCTCGGCGCCCGGGCCGCCGAAGCCTTGTTGATGTAGCGGCTCCAGGAAGCGGGAAGTTTGCGTTCGACCAGCCTGTAAACCGGGTCGGCCGAACGGATCATCACCGGGGTAAGGAAAGTCGTGATGACGGAAACCGCTACGATCACTGGATAGACCTGTCCGTCCAGCACCCCGAGGCTCATACCCAGAGCGGCAATGATGAAAGCAAACTCGCCGACCTGCGCCAGCGAAAACGCACACTCCGTCGAAGTACGCAGGGACTGCCCCGAAATAACGAACCCAAAACAGGAAAAGATGACCTTGCCGATAACCACGATCAGGGTAACGACCGCAATCGGCCCGGCATAGGTGACGAACATGGCCGGATCAACCATCATCCCGACCGAAACGAAAAATACCGCGCCGAAAAAATCCTTCAGCGGACGAACCACGTTTTCGATCCGCACAATCAACCCGGTTTCGGAAAGCACCGACCCCATCAGAAAGGCGCCGAGAGCGGAAGAAAACCCCGAAGCCGTCGCCAGCCAAACCATGCCGAAACACATGCCGACCGTGATCAGAAGCAGCATTTCGTCATTTAAGAACGAAGTCAGCTTTTTCAACACCGTCGGCACGATATAAATGCCGATGACAAAACACAAAATCAGAAAGGAAAGCAGCTTGAACGTGCTCAGGGCAAGCTCGCCGCCGTTGATGCTCTGCCCGAGCGCCACCATCGGCAGCAGCACCAGCAGCAAAATGCCGACCAGATCCTCAATTACCAAAACGCCGAACACCAGATCGGTAAACTTCTGCTTTTTGATGTTAAGATCGTCAAAGGCCTTGATAATGATGGTGGTTGAAGACATTGAAATCATTGAGCCGAGAAAAAAGCTGTCCGTCGTTGACCAGCCGAGCAAAAGACCGGTATAATATCCGAGAAAAAGCATAAACAAAATGTTGGCGTTGGCCGTGATCATTGCCGACTTGCCGACGTTGAGCATTTTTTTGAAGCTGAACTCCAGCCCCAAGCCGAAAAGCAGGAAAATCACCCCGATATCCGCCCACAAACTCAGATTCTCCCGGTCGCTGACCGTCGGCAGCAAATCAAAATACGGCCCCGCGAAAATGCCGGCCAGCACATACCCCAGCACAATCGGCTGCTTCAGCTTTTTGCAAATTAGCGTGGTAATGCCGGCATAAATGGTAATCAGCGTCAGGTCAATAATCAGGGCATGAATGGTATGCATCGTTTTTTCCCGCAAAAATAAATCCTTGGAGAGAATATGCGGTGTTTTTTAATTTTGAGTTAAACCGCATAAAAAAAATCCCCTCCGGAAGGGGACTTTTTTGATTGTCGAAACTCAGCGGCTCAGAGAATCTTTCACCATCTTCTGCTGCGCGGCGGACAAGGCGGCGGAATTGTTCTTGCCGGACTTTTCAAAGTTTTCCTTCTCGTATTTCCGGGTAAAGTCCTGAGCATGCTCATACATGCCCTTGATCTTGTTGTCCAGCATCTTTTCATCCGCTTTTTCGCCGGTTTTCGCGTATTTTTCCGCAAGTTTGTGAATACGCCCGCTTTCCTGCGCCAGCTTCAGCATTTTGCGATAGCTCTTCATCGCCTTGCCGGCGGCCTTTTTGGCCGACTTGTCGACGTTTTTGACATCGCGGTTGATCTTGGCGCGGACGATCGGATCGTTCTGATCTTCCCTGCCGTAGTTTGTCAGCACCTTTTCCATGCCGGACGTGGTCTGCACCACGCCGTCCAAAGCCGGCAGCATTTCTTCTCCCATCAGTTTGGACATTTCCACTTCCATCGCACCGATCGCCAAATCCAGTTCGGTTTCATAATCCAGTTCCTGCTTGCCGTAGCCGGCGTCCTCGCATTCTCCGAGCATGTCGTTGCAGATGTCGTAATGTTCGTCGTCGCAGGTTTTTCTGGCTTCCTCATAATCGTAGGAAACGTCTTCTTCCTCTCCGACTCTGATCTCCGGCGCCGGCGGCTCGGCTGCCGGAATGTTGATCCCTGCCGGCCGGTCGTCAACAACCGGAGCAGGCTGTTCAGGCATGCTCTGCGGCGTCACGCCCAGTCCCGGCCATTCGGCCGTCGGAGTATTGTCCGGCACCGGTTGCGGCGCATTTTGCGTCACCGGCTCGACTTTGCGGTCAACATCCTGCTGCGCTGTCATTACCTTGTCGTTGCCCAGTTCCACCGCCACCGCCGTCACGCCCACCGTAACCACGCCGCGCAGCGCGTTGACCAGCGCCCGGTTCCGCCGTTTTTTCTGCTGCTCCTCAAGAGAAAGGTTGCTTTTTTTCTCAGCCATATTCATACCCCAAATATTTTTCTATTGCAAATTATACCATATACTTCAGCGAATTGCCACAAATTCTTTGACATGTCCGTCGGGATCGCACCACATGGTCAGGAACTCGTCGGCAATCACCAGCCGCACTTGATCATAATAGGGATCATAAAGCAAAATCCGGTGTTCTTCGGTATCTTCCGGATCGCGGACGGCAAAATAACCGAGCACAACGACCCAATGGGCGTAATTATACATGCATTCCGCCATTATATAATACTTTTCCGCCAGCAGTTTTGCCAGAAGCGACAGCCCGATCTCCTCCGGCCGGAAGCTTTTGTGCGTTTTGACGGTTCTGGCCGGCGACAGCATTCCCTTGGCCAGAAACTCGTCCGTATAATGAGGCCCGGGCACAAGACCGAACTTTTCGATAAATTCGTTTTCGGAAGGAACCTCCGCGGTCCGCCCCGACAACAGGGTACGGATGCAGGCCACACTGCAGGTCCAGTCCCGTTCCTGACGAAAAAGGCGCGGTGGCGTATTGGACACGGAAACGAACGCCGACGGTTCCTCGTAAGTAAAATATTCTTTCATGCGCTTCATTGCTCAAAACCCTGACTTTGTTAAAACACTGTCAGCTTAGCAGAAAAAAAAGACAAACGAAAGTTTTTTTGACAAAAAAGAAAGAAAGTTCAGGACGGCTTATGGCAGGCGGCGCGCAGCCTGGCCTGCCGCTTGCGGTATTCGCTGAAAATATAAAGATTGCGGGCAATGGCAATGCCGCGGAGAACCAGCCGGCGCTCATCGTCGTGGATCGTTTCTTCCAGATACCGGAAATACTCCTCCAGCTCCTGAACATTATTGAATGTAACCGACATTGTCTTTCTCCGTAACCGTTCCTTTAATATATACCATAGCACGAAAAATGACCGCCGGTTGTTATAGTTTTGTGACAAAAAAGCCGAAAAGGAGAAACGCCGCCGGCAAAAATAAAACGCACCCCTGTTCACTTTGCAATTGCACATTATTATTATTTGGTTTAGTTATGGAAAACATTATCAACTTTATCTGACAGGAAAATTTTACAATGGCAAAAATCACTTGGAAACCGGGAACGATGGAATATCCTCTGCCGCCGGTTATGGTCAGCTGCGGAAGCATGGAAAAACCCAACGTCATGACCGCCGCCTGGACCGGCATCGTCAGCAGCGACCCGGCCATGACTTATGTTTCGATCCGCCCTTCCCGCTACTCGCACGAGCTGATCAAGGAAAGCGGTGAATTCGTGATCAACCTGACCACCCTTCCGCTGGTGACCGCCGCCGACTTCTGCGGCGTCAAATCCGGCCGCGACACCGACAAATTCAAGGAAATGAATCTGACGCCCGGCGCCTGCTCGCAGGTTTCCTGCCCGCAGATTATGGAAAGCCCGGTTTCAATCGAGTGCAAAGTGATCAGCGTCACCAACTACGGCAGTCACGACATGTTCCTGGCGGAAATCGTCGCCGTCAACGTCGACGACAAATATCTTGATCAGGACGGCAAACTGTGGCTGGAAAAAGCCGGGCTGATCGCCTATTCGCACAACTATTACTACACCCTCGGCCGCAACGTCGGCTTTTTCGGCTTCTCCGTCTGCCGCAGCGCGCTCAAAGCCCGCGAAAAGATGAAAAACGTGGTGGTCGAGGTCAAAGAACCGAAAATCTCCAAAATGGAAAAGGATAGCAAATTCACCCGCAAAAAATGGACCCCGAAAACGGAAAGCCCCCGCAGGCGGGAAGGAAAATTCAACGGCCGCGACAAGTTCGAGCGCTCCCGCAAAATGCGTTTCGACGACGGCGAAAATCCGGCCGCCCTGCCGCGGAAACCAGGCAAAAAAGGCTTTGCCCCACGCAAAAAATTCGACGACAGATTCGAAAACAGCAGTTCGGAACGGCAAACGGGAACCGGCAGACACGAAGGCGGCTTCAACCGCCGGCCGCGTCATCCGATGAACAAACCGCGCGGTTAATCTATTCTGAAAACAAGCGTCAAGGCAAAAGGCACCGAAGCTCAACCGGTGCCTTTTTATATGCCGCTTTGGACCGCTGCCCGCGGCCAAAAACCCGCTGACAGTTCTACTTCCGGCAACCGTCAGACAACACCGGCGGTAACTTTTCCCCTTCGGCAATTTTCCGCCGGTCATTTCCGCCACCGTTTTTCACGGTACCGTTCCCGATGCGCCCGTTTCTCTCAATCAGTTCGATTTTGAGCTCTTTGCCGTAAAACTCAAGCAGATGACG
>CABUBU010000042.1 GCA_902489795.1 uncultured Azospirillum sp. | reverse complement strand
TTACAAAGGCGGAGCAACGATGGAAGAATTTTATGATGTTCCGGTAGCGGGCATTATGTTGGAAAACGGTTCACGAATCAGTGCGTACTATGGCAGCAATGCGAACAATCGGGCAGCGGATGCGGAGGAAGCAGGCTGGATGGCGTCAGAAAGCGGTTTGATGCTGATTGATGCAATGGATTTTGTTTTGATCAGAAGTCGGCAAAAGGAAATCCGCGGCATGCTTGAAAAATGTAAGGCGCCGTTGGTGCTGGCGCATGATTACGTATGGACGCGGGATGCGGAGAGTGGCGAAACGGCGGCATATTCCCTGATCGACGGCAGCAAGCGTGAAGAGGCAGGGGCGGCAGCGGTGTTGTTGAAATACAGATAACCCTTTTCCGTATTTTTATCGGAAGGCGAAGCGGATTTTTCCGCTTCGCCTTTTTTGTCCGGCGATCGGAAAGTTGGGTTTGTCGCCGGAAAATGAAAATTTCCCGAGGCCGGACGACTGCCTTTAAAAACTGATAACTGTTCTTAAAATTAAACATTTTCAACGAGTTAGCTTGAAAAATGTGTTGATTGTGCCGAAAAAATGTTTATAATCAAAACGTTATTAACCTTATTCATTAATTATTAATCATATAAAAACATGGAAAAGAATTTATCGGCTTATTTGTTTGTCCGTCAGGGAAAATTGCAAAAATCCCCGGCCGGCGAACGCGATTTGAACAAAGAGGAATTTGCCGCTGTCAAAGCGTTTTTTGAAGCCGGCCGCCAGTCCGAACTGTATACGCTGTTGCAGCGTCTGCTCTGCCGGATGCGCCGTTTTCGCGAGTTCCGACGACATGACTATGCGATTGAACCGGCAGATTGTGTGGAAGATCTTTGCGCACAGGCGCCGGTTATGGCTTCCGCTCTGGCGGATCGTCCTGACGAAAGCGCGGCGGAAATCGAATTGCGGCGCTTGTTTCTGTCGCCGGAACATCAACGGCAGATTATGCTTTCCGGCAGCCACATATTGATTCGGACGCTGGTTTGGTGGGGACGGAGAATCCTCGGAATCTGGCAGGATACGTTCGGCCGCAAGCCGGATGTTTTTGCCGCGGAACTGGAATGCAGGCTGTAAAAATGCCTGAGGGAAAAGACGTGCTTTCGGCGCGTCTTTTTTTGATTGTAAAAAGCTTATCGGACAGAGAGAAAGAGCGTCGAAAAGGCAGCCGGAGCGAAGAAAGCGGCGGTTGGGGCAACGGGCGGAAACTGCGGGAGAAGGAAGACGCGGTGGGAGAGAAACAGCCGGGAGAGAGTCAAGGTAAGCGGCCGGCGGGCACGGAGAGAGGAAAGTTATCGGAAAGGGGAGGCGGGTGAGGAAAACGGCAGTATAGGTCGGGCGGCGGGCACGGAGGGAGAAGAGGGCTGACTGAGGAATAGACGGGAGACAGGCAAGGAAGACGATTGCAGGGCGAAAGAGAAGGCAGAAGTGGGGAAAGCGGCGGTTGAGAGGCGGCGGCAGGGCGCTGCGGGAGAAGGAAGACGCGGGGGGAAGAGAAACAGCCGTGAGAGAGTCAAGGTAAGCGGCCGGCGGGCACGGAGAGAGGAAAGTTATCGGAAAGGGGAGGCGGGTGAGGAAAACGGCAGTATAGGTCGGGCGGCGGGAACTGAGGGAGAAGAGGGGCTGACTGAGGAATAGACGGGAGACAGGCAGGGAAGACGATTGCAGGGCGAAAGAGAAGGCAGAAGTGGGGAAAGCGGCTGTCGGCAGGTTGTGGAATCGGCTGCCGATTTCGGTTGATTTCTGAAAATTTTTGTCTATACTGAAAACAACGAATCGATTATTAACTTCAAATATTATCAGGTATGAAAACAAAATTTCAGTTTTTGTTTGTTTATGACGACAATTCGGAAAGTGCCGAATTGATCGCGGGAAAAAAGTGAAAGCAATTCGGATTTCCGAGAATTGTCTGTTGTCGACGGAGTATTTCGGAACCACCGGCTACACTTCGTATGACGCTTTCGAGTTTGCCTGTCTGCACGGTGTTTCCCTGCTGATGCCCAAGGAAGCCAAAATCGTCCAAAGCCGCCTGAGCGGAGTGCGGATGATGCTGAAAAAATGCGGCAGTCATGTTCAAATCGATCACAAATGTCTGATCTGGACGGCTGACGAAGGGGACGGCAACTACAAGAACATGGAAGCAATATCGCTTTCCGACGGCAAATGCAAAATGCTCGGCTGTGAGGAATGGGATACTTCCGGCGGCTTGCTTTGCAAACTGCGCGCCTGATCGGTTTCAGGCTTAAATGAAAAAAAGATCCGGTTTTGCCGGATCTTTTTTTGTAACGAGAAAACCCTGCGCGTGGTTATAAAAAGCTTACGGCTTTATTCCGTTTCGCTCTTTGTCGTTTTCTGTTTTTCTTTTTCCCGTTTTTTCCCCATTTTTCCGTTTCCCTTTTCCTTCTTTCTGTTCTTCTTATTTCCGTTATTTCCATCTTTTTCGTTTTGCCTTTCCCCATTTTTCCGCTTTTCCGCTTCTCTTTTCTGTTTTTTCTTTGTTTTTTCCTCTTTTCCGCTTTCTTCGTTGCTTCTCCCCCTTTTCCCTTTTCTCCCCTTTCCGTTTTCTCTTTCTCTTGTATTTTTTTATGCCTTGTTCTTAGCGTATGAAAAAATCCTTTGTCGGAACAAAAGCGACGGTCCGGCAACTGTCTGATAAAAAGCAAAGGCGTTTTTTTATGAACATGCATATAATAACGCACACAACATGGAACCGGAAAATACCATGTTGTCTTTGCGCCGAAATATCGCCGGAAAGCGTTTTGCGGAGGCAGACAAACAGGTTTAATACTGAAGGGATTGTACAGACAAAAAGAAATGCCGGTAATGGAGGCAGAGGTCTGTTCGGACCGTATTCATATGTTGCCTGCAATACCGCCTGAACACTTCGTAAGCTCAATCATAGATTATCTCAAAGGTAAAAGCGGTTTGCTGATATATGAACGGTGGGGAAATGCGAAATTTCGATATGGCAACCGGGAATTCTGGCGCAAAGGATACTTGTTGATACGACCGGAAAGAATACCCAAAAGACAGCCGGGCATATACGGAAGCAATTAAAAGAAGACGGGAAGGCAGGTCGGCAGATTATGGACTTTGTGCCGTTTATGGCGAGTCAGACAATCTGCGTTTGGTTGAAATCTGATACGTCATTTGGGTGCGGCTGAGCCTTCTTAGGCCTGTGTGAAGAATCCCCGGCCGAGCCGGGGCCGATTATCGGAATCGCGCCGTATTATGTCAACGGGAATAGGCAAATGTCGGTTTTGTAACGGATCGGTTGACCGGGAGACGTCTGTGAGGATCTTTCCGGACGGTTCGTATTTTTTTTGGGAAAAAAAAGCCTTTTATCCGCGGCGGCGATCGGGGGTTCGGGCTTTGTCCGGACGGGGAAGCGTCGATCGCCGGCATGCCCGCTAATGATAGAAATAAACCAAACGCGCAATAAACGGTTGCATTTTGCCGGCGGCCGTGTTATAAAAGTTCTGTCGCTGTTTTCAGCGGCGTTATTATTCAAGCCCAGGGGAATCGAATCCCTCACTAAGAAACATAGCCAAGTGTTTGTGGCGAAAGTTGGCGCTCTTCTGCAAGGAGGAGTGCCACGAATAAGGCATGCCAAATAAGTGGCTGCATCTTAGTGTGTATTCGAAGCTCCTCCACCTTAAAGCGTTTGCCAAGGTGGAGTTTTTTTTGCAATACCGACCGTCGGTGCGCCTGCGGCATGTCCAATAAGCGGCTGCACCTCGTCGTGTATTCGAAGCTCCTCCGCCTTGCCGGGAGCGGTATTTTTTTTAGTTAAAACACCGTGTTTTTTAAGGGGAAATTAACCAAAACCGATTTATGCTTAACTTGGTTTTTTTAAGCATAAACCGTTTATTATTATGAAGCTGTCGGGAATTCCATCCCGCATCACGTAATAACAATGAGTTATACAGAAATATCGTTGTGTTTCTTTTCCTCGAAAGCAGGGAAGGAGTACAACGAACTAAGCTTCATTGGACTCGCAAGAGCTTCTTTTGAGGACGAATAAGTGTTGCTGGTGATGCAGTATGGAAAACTCCTTCCTTCTTTCGGGGACCCGAAAGGAGGAGATTTTTTTTCATTCATTTTTATCAGGAAACAGAGTTATGCTTAAATCTCCCCAAAAATCTTCCGCCAAAACCGTCAAATCCATAAAAGCCTCGCGCGGCCGGCTGGCCGACGGACAGCCCAACCCGATTGACGTTCATGTCGGTATGCGTCTTTTGCTCCGCCGAAAACAGTTGAATTACAGTCAGGAACTGGTGGCTGGCATGCTGGGGCTGACTTTTCAGCAGATACAGAAATATGAGCGCGGCGCCAACCGAATCGGCGCTTCCCGGTTGTGGGACTTTTCCCGTATTCTCAGGGTGCCGGTCGAATATTTCTTTCAGGGCATGGATGAAGACGTGATCAATCATTCGCCGCTGACGAATTTTCATACCGTTGAGGAAGTGCAGAAAATGGCGGAAAGTTTTTTCCCGGCGGTTGATCCGATGCTGAGCAACGAAAACATCCGTCTGATCAATGCTGTCGATAATCCGAAAATCGCCAGACTGGCCTGTGAGCTGATCAACGAAATAAAACAAAGCTGCCGTTACGGGCAGACGGAGGAAGAGGCTGTCGGCCGGAAAAGGGAACGCGGACAAGGTGCGGCCAAAGGCGCAGAGAAAGTTTGCCGCGGTTCATAACGGCAGCGGCAAAGGGCGGAACGCCGCGGTGCAAGACCGTCGGCGGGGCGGAAACAACGGATTTTTGCCTACGGTAAGCGTTCGGCGGTGGTTTAAACGGTTAAAATTTTAACTGTCTGTGTAAATTTGCTCAGGCAACGGCTGTCTTTGGCGATGTGTTAAGCGTTTGTGGATAAAAAAACGGATTTCTGCTGCTGATTTTAATAGCTTGTCAATGTAAAAACAAATAACGGTTGTGTTTCGCCGGTGTTGTATTTCTTGTGTAACAGGTTGGGGGCAAAAAGAAGAACGGTGATGGAAATATATCCAAAGCAGAAGTCCCCGCTCGGTTATACAAACGGCGAAGACAAAACAGACAGCTGCAGCGTCGACCACAGCGGCTTCGGTTTGCGCGACGAGTCGGAGTATCAGGCAGGAGAGCAGGCATTGACGGAAACGTTTTGACAGCAGGGGCAGGGCGGGGATTATCCGCCGTGCGGCGCCGGTTTTGGGGCGGCCGGAAAACAATTGCGGTTAATGTATATGTTTTGTAAGCATATTGGAGCAGGTCATTCGGCCGGTTATCTTCGAGTTTACTTCTGCACATTGCCTGCTTTGGTTTCCGTTCCCGGCCCTAAAGAACAGGATCTGACGTTGACCGGTCGTGGCCGAAATATTCCGATGCTTATTGTGTCTGTCGCTGCGCTTTATCTTCGGCCGCAAGATGTTTTATGCCTCGTCTTGGTATGTGAGAGGCGTGTGCCCGCATCGGCCGGCACGGTTTTAGAAAAAAATTGACTTTTGTCCAAAAAGGTGACAAAGTACATGGTATGTGAAACAATTATTAAGCTTAATTATATGGAAAAAATTTTATTATCCTGTCCGTTGCTTTATCTTAACGGCACGGTGACCAACGAATTGCTGAAAGGCGAGAAGGTGATTGCCATCGTGGTTGAAAATACGCTGATGAGTTTGAAAAATCAAATTCGCATGTCGTATCGCGGAGCAGAACGGGAATGTGAAAATCTGACTTTTACCGACGGGCACTACGGTTATCTGTCTTTGAAAAAAGAGTTTGATTTGTGGGTGTCGCACCGAGAGGAAATTAACCAAACTGTGAAGGTTTTGCGTGAAAACGGAGTTAATGCTGATTTTCTGCTGGCAGGTACGGTTTACTGGACGGCTGGCGGTGATAAATTTTATGCTTCTGTTGTTAACGCATCTTCAGGCTATACGCTGGTGCAGGACAAAGGAAGTTCCCATGTTTCGCGGGCAGCAGTCGGCAAATAAACGAAATCACTTTTAAATGTTTTGCTTATGAATATTATTGAATTTGAAAAAGCTTATGCGGAACTCATTGCCCGTGGCATTGATCCGTCGGAATTCGGTCGTTGGCTGATATCGTTTGATAAAAGACATCCCTATGCGCCGGCGGTTTCCCCGCTGCGGCCGCTGCCGGAATTCGTTTATGTTTACGAAGGTTTTGAGGACAAACGGTTTTACCGCGACGTCGAGCTTTCCGGGATCAGGATTGCAGACGGGCTGACGCTCAGTACCAACATGCAGTTGTGCGGCTGCGATGCTCTTTGTGCCGCGGAATATGCGCGTGAAAGCAACAAGGAGATGCTTTCTTACAATGAGCTGATGCTGACGGTTTTGCTGCTGCCGAAGCTCAATGCCGCGCTTGAAGTCTGCGGCCTGTCGCCGATCCCGGTGACGCGGCCGTTCTGGTGCCGGCAGGGCGACGGTTTTGAACTGGTCGGTTTGTGCAACGGCAAACCCTGGCGCGAATCGCCCGAAAACGGCGGCGTATTGCTGAAGTTTCCTTAAAACGGGCGCGGTAGACAGAAATTTTAAAAAAAGCGTGTCGGAGCAATCCGTCCGCTTTTTTTGTTTTTCGGGTGTTGACAAAGGGCAAGAAAAAATCCCGCATCATTTGATGCGGGATTTTTGGCATTAACCCTTAAAAAAATTACTTTTTCAGGATGGATTTGCCGGCGAACAAAGCAACGTCGCCCAGTTCTTCTTCAATACGAATCAGCTGATTGTATTTGGCCATACGGTCGGTTCTCGACATGGAGCCGGTTTTGATCTGGCCGCAGTTGGTGGCAACCGCAATGTCGGCAATGGTGGTGTCTTCGGTTTCGCCCGAGCGGTGGGACAAAACGGCGGTGTATTTGTTGCGCTGGGCAAGGTCAACCGCTTTCAGGGTTTCGCTCAGCGAGCCGATCTGGTTGACTTTGACCAGAATCGAGTTGGCAACGCCTTTTTCAATACCCATGGCCAGACGTTTCGGGTTGGTGACGAAGAGATCGTCGCCGACCAGCTGAACTTTGTCGCCGATGGCGTCGGTCAGCATTTTCCAGCCTTCCCAGTCATCTTCGGCCATGCCGTCTTCAATTGAGAAAATCGGGAATTTTTCACACAGATCTTTGTAGAACTCAACCATTTCGGCGTTGGTGTAGGATTTTCCTTCGCCGGTCATTTCATATTTGCCGTCTTTGTAGAATTCGGAAGAAGCGGCGTCAATCGCCAGAACGACGTCTTCGCCCGGTTTGTAGCCGGCGTCTTTGATCGAATCGACAATGAAGGTAAGGGCTTCTTCGGCCGATTTCAGATTGGGAGCAAAACCGCCTTCGTCACCGACGTTGGTGTTGTGGCCGGCTGCTTTCAGGTTCTTTTTCAGAGTGTGGAAAATTTCCGCGCCCCAGCGGATCGCTTCCTTGACCGAATCCGCGCCGACCGGCATAATCATGAATTCCTGAATGTCGATCGGGTTGTCGGCATGCTGGCCGCCGTTGACGATGTTCATCATCGGAACCGGCAGAGTGCGGGCCATGGTGCCGCCGAGGTAGCGGTAGAGCGGAAGCCCGGCTTCTTCGGCCTGAGCCTTGGCAACGGCGAGGGATACCGCCAGAATGGCGTTGGCGCCGAGCTTGCCTTTGTTTTCGGTGCCGTCGAGGTCGATCATGGTCTGGTCGATTTCGATCTGGTCTTCGGCATCCAGGCCGGCCAGGGCGTCGTAAATTTTGTCGTTGACGTTTTCAACCGCTTTCAGAACGCCTTTGCCGCCGTAACGTTTTTTGTTGCCGTCACGGAGCTCTACGGCTTCATGCACGCCGGTCGATGCGCCGGAAGGAACCGCCGCGCGGCCGAAAGCGCCGCTTTGCAGGACAACTTCCGCTTCAACCGTCGGATTGCCGCGGGAGTCAAGAATCTCGCGGGCATGAATATCAACAATTGCACTCATTTTTTTCTCCTAAATTAAATTATCAAAACTGCCTTTAACTTTGACTATTTTCGTTTGTTTGTCAAGTGTGTGCATGAAGTCGTTGCAGAATTCTTAAAAAATAATTGCAAAAGCGGGGCGCTCGGGTAATACTTAAAAACAAGGTTATCAACAGGGAGGTTCTGATGTTTTCGGAAAAATGGCATTACCGCTTTATGGAAGTGGCGAGGCTGATCGCCACCTGGTCGAAGGACCCCAACACCAAAACCGGCGCGATCGTGGTCGGGCCGGACCGGGAAATCCGCGCCACCGGTTATAACGGACTGGTGCGCGGCGTCAACGACGACATTCCGGAACGGATGGAGCGCCCGACCAAATACGATTTTTTCGAACACGCGGAAAGAAACGCGGTTTACAATGCGTGTCTGACCGGCACTTCCCTTAAAGGCTGTGTTCTTTATGCCACCCATCCGCCCTGCACCGACTGTGCGCGGGCGATCATCCAGGCCGGGATCAGGATGGTGGTGACCAACCGGCTGCCGGAAGATCCGAACGCGCCGGCCGGCGGCTGGCGTGACAAGCTGGTCTATTCCGAGCAGATGTTTAAGGAAGCCGGGGTCGAATATAAGATTCTTGACTAAAAAACCGCGCGGCTCCTCTTTAAATATAAATCCGACTGATTATATGATGCTAAATTGACGCTGTCTTAAAGTTTTACCTCCGCGGCAGCTGCCGTGCGGGCCGAAGACGGCGAATCTGTACAGTTGGAGAAAGTTGTATGAAAGTTTTAATCGCAGACGAACATGCGTTGTTCCGGGACGGTCTGGGGCTGCTGATCGAGCAGCTGGACGGGTCGGCGACGATACTGCAGGCTTCAAATTTTGCCCAGGCGCTGAAAATTCTTGACACCGAGCACAAGTTCGACCTGATCATTATAGACCTTGACATGCAGGATATGGTTTGGGAAAAGGGGTTTGACGCCATCCGCGCCAAAGCCGGAGACGCCAGGCTGGTGGTCATTTCCGCTTCCGAAAACGTGCATAACATCAGGGAAAGTCTGGAAAAAGGCGCCAGCGGCTATATTACCAAGCGGGCGGAAACCAAAATATTAAGCAACGCGCTGAAACTGATTTTGGACGGCGGCACCTATATTCCGCCGGTGATGCTCGGCAAAAATCTGGACGATACGCCGGCCAAAGGCAAGGGCAAGATGCTGACCAACCGGCAGTCGCAGGTGCTGGGGCTGGTTGCCAAAGGTATGTCAAACAAGCAGATCGCTTATGAAATGGGCGTGTCTGAGGCAACCGTCAAGCTGCATATCAATGCCCTTTTGCGCGCGATCGGCGCAACCAACCGCACTCAGGCGGTGATCATCGCGCAGAAAATGGGGCTGATCTGATTTTCGCGGATAAATTCCGGATGTTTTTTTACACTTTTCGCGCCGGCCTTCGGGTCGGTTTTTTTTGTTTGAGCGGAAAAGCCGTCCGATGTTTGCCGCGGCGGTTTTCTTATCTACTTTCGGTTTGTTTTTCAACTAAAGTTTTACCATTATTCGGGAATAAACGCGTTTTTTTAAAAAAAACGCGTTTGACGGTCAGAATGGGCGCTTTCTAACTTATTGATAAAAACAAGTTTTTTGTTTCGTCCCGAAGAAGAGAGCGGTGTTTCCGGACACTTATGTGTTTTTTTCTATTCTATTGATTTTACGTATTGTTTTTCGTTTTTGGACTGTTGCGAAAAAAGGTACGTTATTTCGTTATAGATACTTTTATAGATTTCCCTTTGATTTTTGGGCTTGATTTTCGCCGCAATTTAACGTACAATACTTTACAGCACCTGTAGTAATCAGTCTTGATAAAAGGGGAAGGGTCATGAAAATATTGTATAAAACCATGAGGTTGTGGCTGCTA
>CABUBU010000041.1 GCA_902489795.1 uncultured Azospirillum sp. | reverse complement strand
TTGCAGTGCGGCTTGCTTCTTTCAAATTTCTCTTTTGCCATCTGTGCTTCTTCCTAAAAAAATTATTTTATTAAAAACTTTTCCGGAGCGGCCGCGGAAACGCCGCAAACCGCCCCGAAAACATTCACTTATGCTTTAAGCGTTCTTCGCTTTTACCTTCTCGGCAATATCGTTCGGAACTTCCGCGTAATGATCAAAGACCATCGTGAACTGAGCGCGTCCCTGAGAAAGCGAACGCAGCGTATTGACGTAACCGAACATGTTGGCGAGCGGTACCTGAGCGTCAATCACCCGGGCATTCGCACGCTGATCCATGCCGTTTACCAAACCGCGGCGGGAATTCAGGTCGCCGATGATGTCACCCATGTATTCTTCAGGGGTAACGACTTCCACTTTCATGATCGGTTCCAACAGCTTCGGGCTAGCCTGACGCATTCCTTCGCGGAAAGCGGCACGGGCAGCGATTTCAAAGCACATAACGTTGGAGTCGACTTCGTGGTAAGCACCGTCATACAGGTTGCACTTGACGCCGGTTACCGGATATCCGGCAATAACGCCGGCATCCATGGCACTGCGCAAACCTTTTTCGACGCCGGGGATATATTCCTTCGGAACATTACCGCCGACAACGGTATTTTCAAATTCAAACCCGGTATAGCCTTCCAAGGGTTCAAATTTGATCTTGACCTTCGCGAACTGACCGGCACCACCCGACTGTTTCTTGTGGGTGTATTCGATGTCGCAGGGTTTGGTAATCGTTTCGCGGTAAGCAACCTGCGGTTCGCCGACATTGCATTCGACCTTGAATTCGCGTTTCAGACGATCAACGATAATGTCGAGGTGCAGTTCGCCCATGCCGCGGATGATGGTCTGTCCGGAATCCGGATCGGAAGAAACCTTAAACGACGGATCTTCCATTGCCAGACGGGACAGAGCCAAGCCCATTTTTTCGACGTCAACCTTGGTTTTTGGTTCAACCGCCAGTTCAATAACCGGATCCGGAAATTCCATATTTTCCAGAATGATCGGATTGGACTGGTCGCACAAAGTGTCGCCGGTGGTGGTATCCTTCAAACCGGCCAGAGCGATAATGTCACCGGCGTTGGCCTCTTTGAGATCTTCGCGTTTGTTGGAGTGCATCAGCAACATGCGGCCGACGCGTTCTTTTTTGTCTTTGACCGAGTTGTAAATATAAGTACCGGCCTGCATGGTGCCCGAATAGATGCGGACGAAAGTCAGCGAACCGACGAACGGATCGTTCATGATCTTAAAAGCCAGAGCCGACAACGGTTCCTTGTCGTCGGGATGACGCAGGATCACTTCTTCGCTGCCGGGCTTAACCCCTTCGATCGCCGGAATATCGAGCGGCGACGGCAGGTAGTCGATAACCGCGTCCAGAAGCGGCTGAACGCCTTTGTTCTTGAAAGCGGTACCGCAGCAAACCGGAACGAAGCTCTGCGACAAAGTACCTTTGCGGATGCACTTTTTCAGGGTTTCTATCGGAATTTCCTTGCCTTCCAGGTAATCTTCCATGGCCTGTTCGTCTTCTTCAACCGCCATTTCGACCATTTCGGCATGATACTGTTCGGCTTTTTCTTTCAAGTCAGCCGGAATTTCCTGAATCTCAATTGGAGAATCTGCAGTATCACCAGTATAAACAATTGCTTTCATCTGCAACAAATCGATAATACCGCGGAATTCAGCTTCTGCACCGATCGGCAGCTGAATGGCTATCGGACGGGCGCCCAGACGGTCTTTAATCATATCCAGACAGCGATAGAAGTTGGCGCCGATACGATCCATTTTGTTGCAGAAGCAAATTCTCGGAACCTTGTATTTATCGGCCTGACGCCATACGGTTTCAGACTGGGGTTCGACACCGGCAACCGAATCGAAAACAGTGATTGCACCGTCCAAAACGCGCAAAGAGCGCTCAACTTCAACAGTGAAGTCAACGTGTCCCGGAGTATCAATGATATTGACACGATACCCCTTCCAGAAACATGTCGTTGCCGCAGAAGTAATGGTAATACCGCGTTCCTGTTCCTGTTCCATCCAGTCCATAGTGGCGGATCCTTCATGAGTTTCACCAATCTTATGGTTTACACCCGTGTAGTAGAGAATACGCTCTGTTGTGGTGGTTTTACCGGCATCAATATGCGCCATGATACCGATATTTCTGTACAAATCCAAACTGTGTGTACGAGCCATTGCGCTATTTCCTCGAACTTAAAACTTGTAGTGAGAGAAAGCTTTGTTGGCTTCGGCCATCTTATGGGTGTCCTCGCGTTTCTTAACGGCGGCACCGCGATTGGCGGCAGCATCAAGCAGTTCGTTGGCCAGCTTTTCAGTCATGGTGGTTTCCGAACGTTTCAGAGCGGCGGCAATGATCCAGCGGATCGCCAGCGCCTGACGACGGTCGGCACGAACTTCGCACGGAACCTGATAAGTGGCACCACCTACGCGGCGAGATTTCACTTCCAGAACCGGCTTAACATTTTCGATCGCTTCGCCGAAAACGGTCAGGGCATCCTGCTTGGTTTTGGCGGCCAGAATGTCGAATGCCGAATATACGATTTTTTCGGCAACGGCTTTCTTACCGTCTTCCATAACGTTGTTAATAAACTTTGCAACTACCTTATCATGGTATTTTGCATCGGGCAGCACAATTCTTTTTTCTGCACTGTGACGACGTGACATAACTTACCCCTCCCTATTTCGGTTTCTTGGCGCCGTACAGAGAACGACGCTGACGACGTTTGGCAATACCCTGAGTATCCAAAGTACCGCGGATGATATGGTAACGAACACCAGGCAAGTCTTTTACACGGCCTCCTTTAATCAGCACCACTGAGTGTTCCTGAAGATTATGACCTTCACCAGGGATATAGCTGATTACTTCAAAGCCGTTTGTCAACCGAACGCGAGCCACTTTACGCAAAGCGGAGTTCGGCTTTTTCGGGGTCGTCGTGTAAACCCTTGTGCAAACACCGCGTTTCTGTGGGCAAGCCTTCAAGGCCGGGACCTTGTTTCTTTTCACTTTAGGTGTTCGTGATTTACGAATTAACTGACTAATTGTAGGCATCACAAATTTCCTTATGTTAAATTAAATTACAATACATAAAAAGTCGCCCTGCAGCAGACGAATCTGCCCGCACGACGTGAAAACTCTTATTTTTCGACATTTCCGGCACCTTTCGGAAACCGGATTTGAGCGCATACTAATGTTGATTTGTTTGAGAGTCAACCGTTTTTTTTACGTACGGAACGCTTTTGCCGACAGCGGCGGCAAAAAGTTTCCGACCGGCTTTTTCACCCGCGCCGTTTGAACCGGAAACATTCGTCACACCAACTGTTTTTTTACCTAAATTCCGCAAGACACGCAACAACCGCCAGACGTTTTTCAAACAACCGCCCAAGATACGGAACAATCTTTGCAAACAAAAATCCCGGCGCCCCACCTCCCCCGTGGCTTATAAAATACATTTGTACATATTTGGAAAAATACTTGCTTTCCGAATCAAATAATAATATCCTCTGCTATATTTTAATGCTGTTTTTTAAGGACTACGCAATAATGTCAAACACCGATATCGAATCTGCGCGCCGAACCATTGACAAGGAAATCGACGCCCTTCGCATCATGGAAAGCGAACTTGACGGAAACCTGACCAAGGCGCTCGACATGATGCAGTCCGTCAAAGGACGCGTCATCGTCACCGGAATGGGAAAATCCGGACACATCGGCCAGAAAATCGCGGCAACGCTGGCTTCGACCGGCACTCCTTCGTTTTTCGTCCATCCGGCGGAAGCCAGCCACGGCGATCTGGGCATGCTGACCAACGAAGACATGGTGCTGGCCATTTCCAACGGCGGAGAATCCAAAGAACTGTCCGACATTCTGATCTACTGCAAAAGATACAGCATCCCGCTGATCTCGATGACCAAAAACCCGGACAGCACGCTCGGCAAAGCGGGAGACATCGTGCTTCGGCTGCCGGACGCCGGCGAAGCCTGTCCGCTCGGACTGGCGCCGACGTCTTCCACCACCGCCACCCTGGTACTGGGCGATATTTTGGCGATTGCGCTGATGGAACGCAAAGGCTTTTCCAAAAGCAATTACAAGCAGCGGCATCCGGGCGGAAAGCTCGGCGCCATTCTGCAAAAGGTTTCCGACCTGATGCACGCCGGCGACGAAATGCCGATCTTAAACGAACACGCCGCTTTGCGTCAGATTATCCTGACCATGTCGTCCAAAATGCTCGGCTGCGTCGGCATCATCGACGAAAACGGCGACTTGAGCGGCATGATTACCGACGGCGACCTGCGCCGGGCAATGGCCAGTTCGCTGGACAACGACCTGTTCGACAAAACCGCCGAAGACATCATGACCCGAAATCCGAAAACAACTTCTCCCGACGTTCTGGTTGCGGAAGCGGTAAACGTCATGAACACGACCGGTAAAGGAATAACCCAGCTATTCGTCGTTGACAACAAAAAGCCGATCGGCGTCATCCACATGCACGACTGCCTGCGCGCGGGCTTTACGGTGGAAGAAAAGAAAACTCCGGTTCACGACTCAGAACACAATAAGGTAGCATAATTGTTTGATTTTAAGAAATTAGACGTTTTCTTTGCCGAAGACAGCCTGAAAAAGAAAGGTCGGGAAAACGACAGAAACATTGTCCGCCGTACCCGTGCCGTACGGCTGGTCAAGTTGTTGCTGCCGGCAGTTGCCGCAGCTCTGGCCGGACTGCTGATCGTTTTGCCGGGATTGCAGGATCGCGGCGGCGACCTTCAATTGAACATTGCCAAACCCAAAGACGGCGAACTGGAAAAGCTGCACATGGAAAACACCGTCTTTTACGTTACCGACGACGCCAACCGGGTTAACAACTTTACCGCCGACACCATCGACGAGACCGAACCGGGCTCAAAGCTGATCAAGCTGATCCGGCCGGAAGGGCTGCTGCCTTCTTCCGACGACCGGTGGATCAGCGTCAAATCGCCGGTCGGCTTTTATGATCAAAACAAAAAACTGCTGTGGCTTGACGACAACGTCAAGATGGTTTACAGCGACGGCATGACGGCAACCACCGAAACTGTCTTTTACGACAGCGCCGCAGCCAAAGCCTACAGCATCACCCCCGTTTTTTCCGAAGGATATTTCGGCACCCTGCGGTCGGAAGGCTTTGAATATCACAAAGACAGAAAGGTAATCATATTTACCGGCAAGTCAAAAATTGTCATTCGTCAGGAAAAGTTTGAGGAAGAGGAAAAATGAGAAAATTCTGGCTGATTGCATTGCTGAGCGTTCTCCGCATTTTTCCCGCCGCCGCGTATGACATCACCATTACGGCGGAAAAAAGGGTGGAAGTTTATCAGGACGAAAAAAAGGCGGTGGCCGTCGGCAACGCGGTCGCGGTTAAACCCGGAATGACGGTCAAAGGCGAAAGACTGACCGCATATTTTGCCCAAACCGGCGGCAAAAACGGAGAGAAAAAGACTTCCGTCACCGATATGACGGCAGAACAAAACGTCAGCCTGCATATGGAAAAGGCTGACGCTTTCGGCGAACGGATGGAGTACCACGTAAAAGACGATTATATGGTGATTAAAGGCAGACCGGCTCTGATCAAAAACGACAAGACAAAGATCACCGCCGACGGGAACATCACCTATTATCCGGGCAGGAACAAAGCCGTTGCCCGGGACAACGTCATTGCCGACAACGGCAAAAACAAAATCTATTCCGAGGTGATGGAAACATATTTCAAAAAGGACGAGGAAGGTAACCCGGTATTGCAGCGGGTGGAAATTCCGCAAAACCCGAAAATCGTCACCCAAGACGGCACGGTAACGGCCAAAACCGGCATATATTATCCCGACAAAGGCAAAGTTTATCTTTATGAAAACGTCGTCATCAACCAAAACGGCAACATCTTAAAAGGCGACAAAGCCGAAACCGACCTCAACACCGGTATCAGCAAAGTATTGTCCGGGCAGTCGAGAGTTTCCGGCATATGGTATGAAGAAGAATAAAAAATTAAGGAAACAAGAAAACATGTTTGACAAAAACGGCAGTTCTACTTTGGAAATCTTCAACATCGGCAAAAAATACAAAAACCGGCCGGTGTTGCGCAACGTTTCCCTAAACGTGCGCCGCGGCGAGGCGGTCGGTCTGCTGGGGCCCAACGGCGCCGGCAAAACCACCTGCTTTTACTGTGTTACCGGGCTGATCACGCCCGATTACGGCGACGTCCACATCGACGGGCAGGACATCACTAACATGCCGATGTACCGCCGCGCGCGGATGGGAATCGGCTACCTGCCGCAGGAAGCTTCCATTTTCCGTTCGCTGAGCGTTGAAGACAACATCAAGGCCATTCTCGAAATCGTGCTCGAAGACGAAGACAAGCGGGAAAACATGCTGGAAGAGCTGCTGTCGGAATTTTCCATTGCCCATCTGCGCAAGTCGCCGGCGATAGCGCTTTCCGGCGGCGAAAGAAGACGTTTGGAAATCGCCCGCGCATTGGCCAGCCAGCCGAATTTCATTTTGCTTGACGAACCGCTGGCCGGCATTGACCCGATTGCGGTCGGTGAAATCAGATCGCTCGTTTCACAGTTGAAACACCGCGGACTCGGCGTTTTGATCACCGATCACAATGTGCGCGAAACGCTTGATATCACCGACCGCGCCTATATCCTTCACGGCGGCACGGTGCTGATGGAAGGCACGCCGGAAGAAATCGTCAACAACGAAGAAGTGCGGAAAGTCTATCTCGGCGACAACTTCTCGATGTAACTTCCCGAGGCGCGCAGGAAAAAGGCGCGGACAGAAAAAAGTACGCATACGGGAAAAATACACATGCGCTGAAAAGGGGAAACGACGGACGTCTTTTCAGGAAACGAAAGGCAGCAAAGAAAGGGGATTGCTGCGGGAACGGCGTTTTTTTAATCCCGCATCTTAACGTTTTTTTAAGTTAATTATTCCAAAACTGTAGTTGAAATCTTCGTTTTATATGCTAGAATAAAGTTTCAAAATTCAATTTATCAATTATATTTTGCAAGGAAAAATTATGAAAATCACACTTACAGGTAAACAGGTAGATATCGGGGACAGATTGCGTTCTCATATCGAAGAAAACGTTCTGAATTCGGTAACTAAATATTTCAGCGATCCGATCGGCTGCAATGTTGCTTTTTCCAAAGAAGGTGATGAGTTTTCAGCCGAAGTTACCGTTCATCCTGCAAAAAATATCGTATTGAAAGGCACCGGCACCGCCGGCGATCCCTATACCGCGTTTGACAACGCCAACAGCCACATCGCCGTTCGTCTGAGCAAACACAAAAACCGTCTGAAAGACCACAAGAGCAAAACCGGTCTGGCCGAACTGGCTTCCGAAGCCGTTTTCCCGGTCATCGAAACCGAAGACGAAATGGATATTGACGTCAACGCCCCGCTGACCATTGCCGAAACCGGCGCCAACATCCCGGTCTGCACCGTCAGCGAAGCCGTCATGTACATGGATCTGGCCAACGAATGCGCCCTGATGTTCAGAAACGCGGCCAACAATCACATCAGCATGGTCTATCGTCGCAAAGACGGAAACATCGGCTGGGTTGAACCAAAAGCCGACAACTAGACTTCAGGTGACAAAATGAAAATTTCCGATATTCTGACCAGCAGCGATGTCATCGTTATTGACGATGCCGTATCAAAAAAGCGGCTTTTACAGGAAATGAGCCGCAAACTTGCCGAAGATACCGGGATCGACGAACGCACGATGTTTGATATTGTTGCGGAAAGAGAGAATCTCGGATCTACGGGTTTTGGCGGAGGCACCGCCCTGCCCCACGGCAGAATTCCCGGTTTAAGACATGTCAAAGGCGTCTTTGCCAAATTAAATAAAGGAATTGACTTCGCTGCCTGTGACAATCGGCCGGTCGATCTGGTTTTTATGCTTGTTTCTCCGGAAAACAGCGGCGCCGACCACTTAAGTGCGTTAGCGCAAATTTCCAAAATCATCAAAGACGAGGAACGTTGCGAAAAAATCCGCGAAACAGCCACCGGCAATGATATTTACCGCCTGTTGACAAGCGACTGATTTGATACAGCAGCTTTTTAAAAGGGGTATTCCGACACAAAAAAGAACTTCCTCCCAAAGGAAGTTCTTTTTTAGGCTCAACTGACATAAATGCAGCTTTTTGAATATCGTTTTTTATTTGATTTTTTCAAATCATGTTTTCCTGCCTTTTATTTCTTCCCGTATTTTGTTCGGGCTGCACACAATTTGCCCTTCGGAGAAATCAGCGGGAGCGTATAAAGCTTTACAAATGAAACATGTCTAAGGTTTCAGAACGTTTGTCAAGGCCGGTAACCTGACAATGACGGCCGTTTTTATAACGTTTGTAAATTGCATCGATTTCCGGCATGATAAAAAATTCATAAAAAGCTCGGAAATGCTACGTTTGTGTCAATTAAACCCAAAAGACGGGAAAAGGAGAAGAAACAAAAACGGCAAGACAAGAAAAGGAGAAAATAAGTCTGCAAAACATGATGTGATCAAAGCGTATAAATTTGATCCATTTTAATTGATCCCCCAAAAAATAAACTGCTCCCGGCACAACCGGAGCTCTTCACATACGCCTAAACAGCAAGGTTGTGCTGACGGAGAGGCTTTTAAAACGGGTGAACATTTCGGGACAGTTAATCCCTCTCTTGCGTTAACCGGGGGAAGTTTACGTCTCAACGCAACGCATCCGACGTCAACAGTCGGATGCGGACGCATCAGCAGCTTCGCACCACAAATAAAGTAATTGCGTACATCAATTTCAGATAGCAATGGCGACGAAACACCGGAAGAAGGCATTTTATGTGGGCATTTATGTTTTTTAGGAACGGTTAGGAGAAATTCATAAACACAGTCTGCAACCGGAACTCATCAGGCAAAACCATGACAAAGGCCGTATAGCCTTCCACTTTCCATTTTCCCCAAACGAGCGGAGACCGTGCCGTGCGCATAATCATATCCAATCCCGGCGAACAGACTAAAAAACACATCATTTTCTTAATAAATGTTATTTGAGTACGAAAAGTTTTGCTCAGACAGACATATTACTGCTGCACCCTCAACGGGGCCATAAAACAACGCTGTGTTGAACACCACGGGAGCGAAGATACGGAGCAGCTCCTGCTTGAACAAAAAATACTGCCGGGTGTTTCGTACCATACCGATATTACAATTGTTTGCTTAAAAAGGTCTTTTCGCGGCAAATACAAGTTTTTTGATAACGCGGCAAGGTTTGAGCATCGGTACACAGATAATCGCTGCCTCCTGTTTTTTTGATAATTGTCGGTACCGGCAAGCGCCTCTGGTCGGGTAAAACAAGTATCAGCTGTTGCCGTAAACGGGAATTTTGCTTCATTATCATTTTGCATCTTCTTTTAACTTACTTTGCATTTCTCCGCCTTCATATATTGAAAGAGCCCTTCTCTTTGCCATCCCCCATAATGCCATAAGTTTTTCGGAATCATGCACCGGCGCGTTTTTTCCCGTCCTTCTCCCGTGAGGGTTCCCGTTTTCCCTTCGAGAATTTTCTCGTCCTTTCCCCTCGTGGTTTCCTCGTCCTTTCATTTCGAGAATTTTCTCGTCTTTTTTCCCGCTGGTTTCCCCGCTCTTTCCTCCGCTGGTTTTCCCGCCAGGCACGCAACAAAGAAAACTCCCGGAATTGTCCGGGAGTTTTCTTTGTATGCTTTCTTCCCCGGCCTAGCCGGGGGTTCTTCACAAACGCCTAAAAACACCTAAAAAGGCTCTTCTCACCAACGACGCCTGAATGGCGCATCAGATTCCGTCCAAGCGTAGATTGCTTGGCTCAC
>CABUBU010000040.1 GCA_902489795.1 uncultured Azospirillum sp. | reverse complement strand
TTTGATGATATTCTGTTTGGACAAAAATTTCAATATTTTTTTCATGAATGAACGACAAAAAATCAAAAAGGCGTAACGGCGGAAAACACCAAAAAAGCAAACGGCAAAAATAAACTTCCGCCGGCCGACGCAGGCGGAATCGGCTCATTCAAACCTAAAATGTCCATAAAAAAGTTTTGCGAGCTTTACGGCCGGTTTATCATGCAGGGATCTGCTTCTTACGCCGCCGTTCGGCGCATAAAAAAGCCCCCGGCGCAAAGCACCGGGGACAACCGCCGGAAACTGACTTCAGAAACGGAAATCGCGCTCGCCGTTTTCGATTTTCTCCAGCCTTTCAACCACAATATCGCGCACTTTTTCTTTGGGTATATTTCCCAATTCTTTTCTGATCAGTTCCAAACCGATCCGTTTTGTTTCCGGCGAAGCATAGTCGACCAGATATTCCTTAAGCGTCATCAGCGCGTTCGGATGGCAGCAGTTTTGTATCTGTTTACTTTTGCACAAAGCCATGAAGCGGTCACCAGTGCGACCTTCACGGTAGCAGGCGGTGCAAAAGCTCGGAATGTAGCCCATTGTCATCAGCCAATTGATCACTTCGTCCAGCGTGCGAGTATCGCTGACGTCAAACTGGGCAGAATTTTCTTCTTCCGGTTCCGGTTCGGCATAGCCGCCGACGCTGGTTTTTGAGCCGCCGCTGATTTGCGAAATGCCCAAATGCAAAACCCGCTCGCGGCATTTTCGGCTTTCGCGGGTGGAAACGATCATTCCCGTATAAGGAACGGCAATGCGGATACAGGCGACGATTTTGGCAAACGTGTCGTCGTCGATGCCGTTGGCAAAACTGGCCGGATCAATGTCGTCGGCGGCGCGAATCCGCGGCACGCTGATGGTATGCGGACCGACGCCGTGCACCGCTTCCAAATGTTCGGCATGCATCAGGAGACCGGCAAATTCGTACTTGTATCTTTCCAGCCCGAACAAAACGCCCAGTCCCACGTCGTCGATGCCGCCTTCCATTGCCCGGTCCATCGCTTCCGTATGCCAGGCGTAATTGTGCTTCGGCCCGGTCGGATGCAGCTGCTCGTAGCTTTCCTTATGATAAGTTTCCTGAAACAGGATATAAGTGCCGATCCCGGCCTCGTGCAATTTGCGGTAATTTTCCACCGTGGTGGCGGCAATATTGACGTTAACCCGGCGGATGGCACCGTTCTTGTGCTTAATGTCGTAAATCGTTTTGATGCATTCCAAAATGTATTCAATCGGATTGTTGACCGGATCTTCCCCGGCTTCAATCGCCAGACGCTTATGCCCCATATCCTGCAGGGCGATCACTTCGCGGCGCACTTCCTCCTGCGTCATTTTTTTGCGGGCAATATGTTTGTTTTTGGCATGATACGGACAATAGACACAGCCGTTGACACAGTAGTTGGAAAGATACAGCGGCGCAAACAAAACTATGCGGTTGCCGTAAAAGTCTTTTTTTATCTGTTCGGCCAGCGCACAGATTTCCGCGTTTTTGTCCGCCAGTTCACAGGCCAGCAGGACCGAAGCTTCGCGATGGGAAAGCCCCCGGCGCAATTTCGCCTTGTCGAGAATTTTATCAATCAACGCCGCGTTGCTTTTGTTGGCTTCGGCATATTCCAAAGTCGACAATATTTCTTCATGGCTGATAAATTCTTCAGCCTTCAATGATTCGGGATTATACATAAAACACCTCTTTCTTATGGGTCAGAATACTCTTCCCCGTCAGTTGATAAAACGGCTATTCGCCGGCACCGGAATAGACGGTCCGCGCGCTAACGCCTTTCAGATTGCCGATTTTGCCGGACAACGCGCTGATCACGTCGTGCGGCGCGTCAACCACCACGCTGATGATGTTAATCTTTTTCGCGCGGTAGGGAATTCCCATCCGACCGATGATATAATCAGCATAGTCGTGCAGAATCTCGTTCAGGCGTTCGACGGAATCGCGGTCTTCGACGATGACGGCGATAACGGCCACTTTCGTTTCCATGAATTTTTCCTCTTTTTTAAAAACTGTTTTCAAAACAATAACACGTTAGCACGGATACCGGCAAAAAACAACGGGGAATTTCCCCGTTGCAAAAAAATCCGGACGAATTTTCTATTTCAGCCAGTATTCGACGGTGGAAACCACCCGTACTTTTTTCTCAATCTGCCGGTTTTCCTGAGCGTTCACGGCGTCCACTTTCGGCTGCACCGAGAACACGCCCTGGCTGGCGCGGCGGATTTTGCCGACCTTGCTGCCGCTGTTTTTGGCAAACTGCAATGCAGCTTCTTTGGCGTTGCGGGTCGCCTCTTCCAACATCTCGGGCTTGATGTCGTTTAATTTCGTAAACAAATACGATACTCTGGAACCGCCGCCGTAATCCTGGCTGAAAACAATGCCGCCGGCAATCAGCTCGTTGCTTGCGGTCAGAGCGTCAGCCACCGCATCGACTTTGTTTGTCTGCAATTCGACCGACTGGGTCAAAATGAAGCGACGTCCGTTCGTTTCCGCCGTATTTTGGTACGGATTGGCAAACAGGTCATTGGTCGTGATCGGGCTGACCGAAATTTCCTCCTCGGCAAAACCGCGCTTTTTCAGAAAAGCGACAATCGTTTTGGCCTGTCCGAGTATCTGCGGCTGGAGTTCGGACAAATCGTTGCCGGTCACCACGAATTGCAGCGACCAGACCGCCATGTCGGCACGGACATCGCGTTCGGCCAGACCTTTGACGGTTACGCTGTTGGCATTGATTTTTGACTGATAGTAATAGTAGCCGGGGAAAAAACCGCCCAGCGCAATACCGGCAGCCAGCACCATTGCGGCAGCCGTCCGGCAGCGGCGGGGACAACTTTCGTCCTCTTCCGGCAACGGTCCCCGCGGCGGCGGCGGTCTTTTGAAACCGGGTCTTTTGTAGGCCGGCCTTTCTTCGGCCGCTCTTTCCGGCGCCGCCTTCTCGGGCACGCTCTCGGCGCCGCGGACGTAAACCGTGTTTTTATCTTCCGTTTCTTTTCTGATTTTTTCTTTTTTCATCAGACACCCCTTTGACTTTTGTTGTTTCAATCCGATATATGTTTTGCCGGCCGAAATTCAAGCCCGCATCAGCTCCGGCCGTCGTTTTTCACGTTTCTGAAGCTGCCCGGCCCTTCCTGCCGGGCAAGATACCACGCTTCGCGTTCGGGATGGCGCAGATAAGCCGTACGCCGCATTTCCCCGGCGATGCCGTATTGTTCGAGAAACGAACTTTTCCCGCATTTTTCCGTCAGGTAATCGACAAAGACCTTGCCGGTTCCGAAATCGTTGCGGCTGGTTCGTACGATGCGCCTGATTTCCTGAACCGCACGGCGCACCATAAAATCGCGCATTTGTTCGCCGCTGCCGCCGTCGGGCAGCCATTCCTCCACGGCATATTCCCCCGCCAGCAGACGCTTTGAATAAGCCAGCATTCTTTTCAGCCGGCCGAAGTCTTTCCTTCTTTCCAGACGATAGAGATTAGTGGTGTGAACGTCGATTTCCACGCCGCGGCCGGCGCACCAGCCGCCGATCCGTTCGGGAACGGAAATTTCAAGCGGGCCGAACTCTTTAATTCCCCGCGCTCCGGCTTCTTCCATAACCGTCCTCACCTGGTCGGCACAGTTGTTCGACAGCAGGCTGTAATCTCCCGCCTGCCCCCGGCGGCGAAGAATCGCCTCCCGCAGCCGCTCGCGACTGATGCCGGCCGCAGCCGGAAAAACGTAATAATGACGAACGCCTTCTTCAAATATCTGCGGCTGGTCGGCTTTCAGGTTCCTCATGCCGCCGGCTTCAAAGTCGATCACCAGCCCTTCGTATTCCATCTGCACGTGTCCCCACGGGTATTTTCTGCCGAAACCGGGCGCAAAGACGGTGACTTTGACCGGTTCTTCCCCAATCTCCAGCTGCCGCCCTTTCATATCGGTGACGTCGCGCGGCGTGCGATCGTAATCAAACCAAAAATCCGAATTTTTTGTCATAAAATTCCTCATTTTTTCATTTTACGAAGGCCAATTTAGCATAAAACGCCGACGAAGACAACAAAAAAGCCGCCCGTTGCCGGAGCGGCTTTCAAAGCGTCGGGACGCGCTTACGCTTCCGGCGATTTTTCGTCTTTTGCCTTCCACAGGGAAACGGCAATGCCGGCAAACAGCAGACCAAACGTAACGCTTAAGGAATGCCAAGCTTCAAGTTCAAAACCAAGAACTCTCGGCGCAAAAATCTTCAAACCGATGAAGATAAGAATGATCGACAGCGCCGGCTTGAGATATTTGAATTTGTGAACAACCGCCTCCAGCAGGAAATAAAGAGCCCTGAGGCCGAGGATGGCGAAAATGTTGCTGGTATAGACGATAAACACGTCCTGAGTGATAAGGAAAATCGCGGGGATGCTATCCAACGCAAAAATCACGTCCATGGTTTCAATCGTAATCAGGGCAAAAAACAAAGGCGTAATGTAGTGCTTTCCGTTTTCCTTGACAAAGAAATGCTCGCCGTGGATCTTGCCGGTAACATGAAAAATTTTGGAAAAGAACTTAAACATTCGGGTTTCTTCAAACGCCGGCTCTTCTTCACCCTTGTGCAGCAGCATCTTGACCCCGGTGTAGACGAGGAAGGCGGAAAAGATATACAATACCCAGTGGAAGTTTGAGATCAGCGTTTCCCCGACCAAAATCAGCAAAGCGCGCATAACGATTGCGCCGAGAATTCCCCAGAACAAAACCCGGTGCTGGTACATCCGCGGCACCCCGAGGCTGGAAAAGATCAGCGACATGATGAAAATGTTGTCGAGCGAAAGGCTCTTTTCCACCAGAAAGCCGGTGAAAAAGTCCATTCCCTTGTCAACCCCCTCCTCATAGATGATGAACACCCCGAATACGCAGGCCGCCAAAATGTAGACAATGCACAAATTAAGAGTATGCCAGAAGTTTGGCACTTCATTCTTGCGGTTGAACAAAAAGAGATCAAAAAACAGCAGCAGCAAAACGACAACGCCGAAAATGACCCACAGCCACTCCTCGGGAATGACATAATGGTCGGTAAACAGTTGTTTCAGTTTTTCCATAATTTTTTACTTTCAATAAAAAGACCAAAATTTCGTTTTGTTATAAACTGCTTTTTTTTGACAGTCAACAGCCGCAAACCGCTTGTCCAAAGCTTTTGCATCTCTGACAGGGCAAAAAACAAACGTTCCCCCTTGTCAAAAACAGCAAAGGATAGTATAATAAAAATGCAAACGACGGAAGTCCGAAGGACAGAAACCGGCGTTTGCATTGGATTAACAAGTATGGAGTTTTTATGTACGCGGTAACACCGATTGCGGTGCAAAGCAACCAACCTCCCCGAAAAAACAACCGTTTGCGGGGCATTGACAATTCGTTTCAAACTTTGAACCAGCCGTCTGGTTTTTCTTATCTCTGCGAGGGCTTATCGGTTCTGAAAGGAGTGTAATTATGCTTTCTTTCAGAAACAAACTGAATTCCCGGGATCCGGAAGCGATCCGGAAAATTTCGGCTTCTACCGGCTTTTTTGACGCCACCGACATTGAAATCAGCGTCAACCTTGCGCACAGCGCCCTTGACGGGCAGCGGCACGCCAACGACAATGTGGAAGAACCCAGTTTCCTGCTTGCCGAAGACAACGGCAAAACCGTCGGTTATGCCTGTTTCGGCAAAATCCAGGACTGCAATTCCGCTTACGAACTGCACCTGATTTCCACTTTAAGCAGCTACCGCGGGCACGGCATCGGCCGCAAAATGATCGCCCGGCTGCTTGAAACCGTGCGCGAACTCGGCGGCAAAAAGCTTTTCGTCAAAACCGAAGGGACCGAGCAATATCTGCCGACCCGCAAATTTTACGAATCCTGCGGCTTCAAGCTGGAGGCCGTCCTGAAGGAATATTACGACGACAAGGATGACTGTTACATCTATTCGTACAAATTCTGCGAGGACGACACAGCCGACACCGTCCCGGCCGAATAACGGTTCAAAAATCGACAATCCCCCGCCGAAAAGCGGGGGATTTTTTTTGGTCTCCGGCATTTTGGCTAAACCACGCTTTTTTTTGACCGAACCTCTCTTTTATTTTACTTGACAAAATTTTCGGAATATGTTCAAATTTTTTTGCAACACAAATTACTTTGTCAACTTAAAATTATTTAACAATTTAAAAAAAGCCCTTCAAGTCAAGTAGAAGGCATGAAAAAAACTATGAACAGCATTATTATCGAGGGGACGCATCCCGTATTTTTCAAAACCGCCGAAGAGGAAACGGAACTGTTGGTCAACGGCGGCGAAAAAGAACGTTTCTATTACATCTGCTGCCGCGGCATCCAAGCCCTTTCCGCCCAGCGCAAACTTCTTGCCGGCGAGGAAAAATGGATCGAACTGCAGCAGACGGTTCACCCGGAAATGTGGAATTACCGCCTTTTTTCCGAACTGCGCCGACGCGGCATCCTCCCACCGGACGACCGCTCGGAAGAAGAAACCAAGGCAGATTTTCTCAAATGGCTGCGGCATAACATGATATGTTCGCCGCTTGCTTATAAAAGCGAAAAAGAATACGGCGTGACGTCACAGCTTCTGATGGCCGCGGGCGCTTGTTTCAGCAAACCGCTGAGCGAAGAGGAAGAAATTTCCCTGCTGGCGTCAAAAGACTGGAAAAAGGTGCGCGAGTACGCGCGGAAGTGGAAGCCGAATGCGGAAATCCTGTTTTTCCGAACGGCACCGCTCGAACTGATATTCGCTTATATCCGCCTTTTCCGGCCGCAGACCGTCGAAGCGGAGCGGGCGCTGATTTTCCGCGGCGACAGCATCCTTACCTGGGAGCTGGTTTTAAATCATCCGCTGAGCTACGAGGCCAGCCGGATCATTAAAAAATCCGGCAATCCCCATATCTGGAAACTGGCCGTCGAACGCAACTACACTTTTGTTCACCGGTTTGAACAAAAGTTCGGTTCCGTCCGCAACTGGGAAAAGCAGCTGCGCAAAAGCTTTGATCGCAAATATTTCAAGCGAAGCGCCTGATCTTTCCAAAGTTTTTACCCCGGCAATCCGCCGGGGTTTTTTGTTTGCCGGCGCGATATCCCTTTTTCCCCCGGCCGGGAAACGGCAGTCTTATTGACTCTTCGCGTTTTTATGTCTATACTGTTCCCAGTTTTTAACCTAAAAGGAAGCAGCCATGGAAGACAGCGAAAATTCCAAGGAAGAGAAAAAAATTCAGCCGGAAAACGAAATCAAACCGGAAGTCAAATCCTTTAACGACGAAATTGAGCAAAAAGCCGCCGAAATGCAAGCGCAGCACGGTGACAAATTCAACGCGGAACGCTTCAAATCGGCAGCCAGGGAATATGCCGAGAAGAACGGCAACCTCAACGGCATCAGCGCCGACAATTTCGTTGAAAAAGACAAAGAAAACATAAGCAACGGCCAGGGCAAAAGCTATGGCCTTGAACAGGTAAACGGCAAGTTTATCGCGCGGGGAAGCGACGGCAGTATCCTTGAAGGCAGCAGTTTTGAAGAAATTAACGACAAAGTCTGCGCCGATCTGGTTCAACACTGCAAATCCCAGGGCAGAGAAGCAACCATCGGCCTGCACTCCGACAACGAAGAACACAAAAAGACTTTTTCCAAAAACGCCTTGTTAAAACACAACGCCACCATCATCGCCGGCTGGCCGGAAGACAGGCAGTTCTGGAAAGATCTGAAGGACGAATATATGAAAGACGAAAACCACACGCTGGCGGACTGGGAAAAGATGACGCGCAAAATTCCCGATGACGTCATGAGCCGCACCCCCGAAGAACGCGACCGCGTGAAGAAACTGAACGACGCCGAACTGCTGAAGGCAATGCGCCGCGGCAACAATCCTTATCTCAATCCGCAGGAAAACAAACCGCAGCAGCCGGCAAACGCTTCGCAAAACAATAACAACAAAGGCACAACGCTGACCGCCGAGCAAATGAAAGCGCTGAGCGGCCGCGGCGGCCAGAGCCTGTAATTTCAGACTTATGCGGCAAAAACACTCCCGGGCAGGTTTCGGGAGTGTTTTTTTATGATTCGGGCGTCCGCGCAGGCAGACAGATCAGGCATCCCGGCCCGTCCGCAAGGCTTGCGAAGCTCCCGGACCGGCGTTTGATGTCCGGAACGGCTATGCCGCTTGCGTCAGCCGGCGGAAGTTTATATCCGAAAATACGGACACGGGGCAAAAATAACCGCTTTCTTCCCGCCGCCCGGCCGGCCGTTTCAAAAATCGAAAATATTTTTTGTCAATCTCTTGACAGCCGTCAAAAAAGTTGTATTCCTACCACGGTTTAAAAAACAAGCAAAAAAAGAAAGACGACTCATCATGCTGGCACTTTGGAAAAAATTTCAACAATTTTACGGCAGACAATTTGCTCCGAAAATTTACGAAGTCCTTAAAACGGGCTATGACACGGAAAAATTCCGCCGCGACTGCATCTCCGGAATAACCGTCGCCGTCATTTCAATTCCGCTGGCAATGGCTTTGGCAATCGCTTCCGGCGTTACGCCGGCGCAGGGACTTTACACCGCCATCGTCGCCGGATTTTTCATCGCCCTGCTCGGCGGCAGCCGCTACCAGATCGGCGGCCCGACCGGCGCTTTTGTCGTCGTCATCTTCAACGTTATGCAAAACTACGGCTACGACGGCCTGGCCGCCACCATGCTGATCGCCGGCTGCGTACTCGTCATCAGCGGTTATCTGCGTCTCGGCTCTTACATCAAATATATTCCCTATCCGGTGGTCGTCGGCTTTACCGCCGGCATCGGACTGTCGCTGATCTCCACCCAGATCAAGGATTTGCTGGGACTGAAAATAGAAAACGTGCCGGCCGAATTCCTGCCCAAATGGGAAAGTTACCTCGCCAACCTTAACTCTTTCAGCGCCGCTTCGCTGGTCATTTCTTTGTTATCGCTTTCCGCTATCCTTTACATGCAGATCAAAAAACCGAAACTGCCGGCCTATCTCGTCTGCGTTACCGGCGCCACGCTGCTGGTCGCCGTCTTCGGCCTTGACATTGACACCATCGGCAACAAATTCGGCGGTGTGCCGCATTTTCTGCCGATGCCGAAAATGCCCGACATTTCGGTCAATTTGCTGCTCAAAGTGCTGCCGAGCGGCCTGACCATCGCTTTTCTGGCCGGCGTGGAATCGCTTTTGAGCGCCACCGTCGTCGACGGCATGAGCGGCGACAACCACAATTCCAATGCCGAACTGGTGGCGGAAGGCGCCGCCAACATCTTCTGCATGTTCTTTGCCGGCGTACCGGCCACCGGCGCCATTGCCAGAACCGCCGCCAACTTCAAGGCCAGAGCCTATTCCCCGGTATCGGGCATCATGCAGTCGGTATTTTTGCTGCTGTTTATGCTGCTGTTGGCGCCGGCCGCCAAATACATTCCGCTGGCCTGCCTGTCGGCGGTGCTGGTTCTGATCGGCTGGAACATGATGGGACTGGGAAAAATCTTCAAACTGCTGCAGGGGCCGCGCGGCGACCGTTACACCCTTGTCGTCACCCTGCTTTTGACCGTTCTGGTCGACCTCAACACCGCCATCAGCGTCGGTTTCATCATGGCCAGCATTATCTTTATGCACCGCATGAGCCGGGAAATCGAAATTGAAACCGACGAACAGGTATTGGAAGAAGACGGCGGCGGCCGTGACCTGACACAGGTTCTGCACGAAAAAGGCGTGATGTCGCTCAGACTTTCCGGTCCGCTGTTTTTCGGCGGCGCTTCCCAGGTATCGCACTTTTTTCAAAAAATAGGCAAAGCGCCGAAGGTGCTGATTCTGCGGATGGGATACGTTCCGGTCGTTGACGCCACCGGCGCCAACATCATCATCGAATTCATCAAAAAAGTGAAAAAATACGATACGAAAATCATTCTTTCCAACGTCAAGAAACAGCCGCGGCGCGTTCTGCACAACGCTTTTCTGAAAGAAGGAATCGACTTTCACACCATTTCCATCGCCTCTTCTTTCCAAAACGCGCTGAAAATTACCCGGCGTTATCTGAAAAACAAAGAGCAGGAGGAAAAACGGCCGGCAGCGGAAAAGACGGAAGAAAACGTCTGAAAACAAAGCCCCGGCTCCGGCCGGGGTTTGTTTTGCCCGCCCGGCAAAAAGCCGTACGAAACGGCGCTGGACAAAAACGCTCCGTTCGGTTATAATCCGACAATATCTACAACCGGCAGCAGGAGACAACATGAAAGACGTTTATCGTGTCGTATGCAGCGAAAACCAAAAACTTTATCCCGGACAGATTTTTGTAGACTTTATGCCGGCCGGACAAAGCCGGCAGGAAAACTGCCTTAGCCACGACGCCATTTTGCAAATGCGGCGGACGATCAACCCGGGGGTTGACAGCGTGGAAAACGGACTGATCCTGACCGACTACGGGTTCGGCCGGCCGGAAATGGGTTATGAAGCGGCTTACGGTCCCGAACGGCGCAAGCCCGGATATGACGCCGGAAAATACAAACCGGTTATTCTTGAGCGTTTTCGTCAAATGCGCGAAGCCGGAAAAGAAAAAACGCTCGACGTCAGCATAAGCGAACTGACCGCCCTTTACGGGTTTGAACAAACGGAAGACAACGGCTCTCCCAAAAGCGCACGGGAAGCGGCTTTAATCGAAGAAGCCAGGCGGCAAAAGGAAATTGCGCGCAAGAAAGCCGAACAAAGGGAATATGAGGCAAAAAAACAATCCAATCTGTCAACCGAACAGATTTTGAAATGGAAGTACTCCCGCTATTCCGGCGACTGAACGGCATCGCCGCCTTTTCCATCCGCCCGCATGACGTCTTCGGCGTTTTTGCCGCATAAACTTTCATCAGCTGAACAAACGGCATCAACCGTTTTGAATCCTGAACGCCTATCATTGAAGTTCCGCAAGTCTGACGATCGGATCAGAATGTCCGCATTCGCCTGCCTGTGCGGACGTTTTCACGATACAAAAAAAGTAACCCACCGGCTAAGCCGGTGGTTCTTCTCAAGCGGATGTACCCCTAATGGTGCCAGCGAACGCCTTAAGGGTGTATGACGGTCTGACAGGGCGAAGATTACTTGCTACCCGTAAACGGGTCAAAATCCATTGTTAATTGACTTTG
>CABUBU010000039.1 GCA_902489795.1 uncultured Azospirillum sp. | reverse complement strand
TACCGTTTATTTATCTTATTTATAAAATAATATAATTTTATTTATAAATAAACAACTGGTATAATCAAGGCAAAGGAGAAAATAATGACTTGGGAAAAAGTAAAGCTTTTGCTGTGGCTGTTTAAGACCGATGTGCTGGTCAGCAGTTTTTCGTTCGGCGGTGGATATGTGGTGCTGCCGATGATCCGCCGGTATTTTGTTGAAGAGAAGGGACTTTTCGGTGAAGACGAACTGATGGACATGGCGGCGGTGGCGCAGTCGTCGCCCGGCGCCATCGCGATTAATCTGGCGGTTTTGTGCGGCAGAAAAACGGCCGGCACGGCCGGTGCCGTCGTGGCCGGGATTGCCGCAGTGCTGCCGCCGCTTGTCATCCTTTCGATTGTTTCCGCCTGCTACCGGCAGCTGGTGTCGAATCCGGCTGTGGCGGCGGTACTGAAGGGAATGGAAGCCGGCGTGGCCGCGCTGATCGTCGATGTAGTCTGGTATATGAGCGGGATTGTTGCAGCAAAGAAGGAACCGCTGCCGGTTTTAATGATTCCAGCCGCTTTTGCCGCTTCTTTCCTGTTTGATCTCGGGGCGCTGACGGTGATTGTCGGCGGCGTGGCGGTTTTTCTGCTGCTGGTCCGGCTGAAGTTTAAGGCAAAGGAAAAGGGGGCGAGGTCAAATGCTTGAACTGCTGATCAGTTTTTTGTATGTCGGTCTTTTCAGCATCGGCGGCGGTTATGCCACTTTGCCGCTTATTCAGGAGCAGATTGTCGAATTGCACGGGTGGCTGAGCTATAAGGAGTTTGCCGACATCATCACCATTTCGCAAATGACGCCGGGACCGCTTGCGGTTAACGGTTCCACTTTCGTCGGCCTGCGGGTGGCGGGCATTTTCGGCGCGGTTGCCGCAACTTTCGGCTGTGTGATCAGCGGCGTTCTGATTTCGCTGGCTTTGCAGAGTTTCTTTGCCAAAAACAAAAGCGAAACGGTGGAGCTGACGTTAAAAGCGCTGAAGTCGGTGTCGATCGGGCTGATTGCGTCTGCCGCTTCGGTGATCGTGCTGTTGTCCTGGTTTGCTGTCAGTTCGTGGCGTCAGATCAGCGGCGGGCCGGACCTCAGGGCCGTCGGTATCAGTCTGGCGGCATTGCTGCTGTTGAGAAAATTTCATATGAATCCGGTCTGGGTCATGTGCGTTTGCGGCGCGGCGGGCTTTTTCCTTTACTAGCCCGGGGAGAACCGGGAAAAGCCTTTCAGGCGAACCGGTTGTATTGAAAAATCTGCATTTGATATAATATCATAACGGTATTACAAAATAAACAGGAGATAAGTTATGAATAACATAATTCACAATACCGCGCTGATTTTAACCATTATCGGCGGTTTGAACTGGGGGCTGGTCGGCCTGTTCGGTTTTGATCTGGTTGCTTTTCTTTTCGGATCAATGAGCGTTTTGAGCCGTATCGTATATATTCTGGTCGGCGCTTCCGCTGTATTGTTGGCTTTTTCTTCTTTTACCTCGGTTAAGCGCCTGCCGGGAGCCAAATAGTTTCCGGCATCGTTTGGAACAAATAGAAACCCCGGTTTTCCCGGGGTTTTTATTGGGGGCGTTTTTTGTTTGTTTAGTTGTTTTTATTCTTGTCGTAAAAATTTTGATCAAAAAAATTTGTATGTTTTTTCCGTTTTTTCTTTCGGCTTTTGAACGACAAGGCAGGAATAAAGGCAATTTGCATCGGGGGCTTTTTGGGGCGAAGAAAAACGACGGGATATCAAACGGGAAAATGTTTTTATATGCGAAATTATGCCGGAGAGGACGGAAAAAGAAACAAGATGCCGAAACAAGTTTGAATATGGTAAGAGCGTGTTTTTTGGGGGGGACATCGTCATGACAAAAGAAGCGCGGGAACGATCAGAAAACGGCCGTTTGGCTGCCGTACGGAAAGTTTCGGGGAAGTGATAAAAAATAAAAACCCCGGGAAAATCCGGGGTTTTATTGGTAGCGAGGGTCGGATTCGAACCAACGACACGCGGATTATGATTCCGCTGCTCTAACCACCTGAGCTACCCCGCCATAAAGACAGCATTTTTAATAAAGAAAATTTGTCCGCTTGTCAAGAGTTTTTTTATAAAAAATTTCTATAAATTTTTCCACATGCCGCCGAGGACGGGGCGGGCGTTCTTTTCATATTCCTCAAACAGCGACGACCATTCGCGCTTTTGTTCGAAATAGCGGCTGCGGCGGTTGAGATCGTAATAACGGGCTTGCAGAATGACGTCCAGCTTGTCCATCTGCTTGACGAATGCGGCTTCCGGCGTGTCGCGTCGTTCATATTCGGCAAACAGCTCAAGCAGCCGCGGGCATTTTGTCCGGGCGGCGATTTGTTCTAATGCCTTGATTTCCAAGTCGTATTTTTCCTGCTGGGTAATCTTGTCGCCGGGAACGTAATCGCCGGTGATTTCTTCCGCCAGGTCGTGAACGACGGCAAATTCCAGACATTTCAGCCGGTCAAGATCGTCCGGACACAGGATGAGCGTGAGCAGGCAGAGCCCCCAGGAATGTGCGGCGACGGATTCCGGGTTTTCTACCATGCGGCGGATCCAGCCGGTGCGGGGAGTGTCTTTCAAACGGCAGACGATTTCAGCCAGTTGATCTATGTTCATGATTTTCCTCATCTCAGAATATAACAGCTTTATTAAAATTGCGAGTATCGAATATTTAATGCTTGCCAAACCCTTTTGATCGTTTATATATCTGATGGATTAAATTGTAAACCACGGAGATTGGATGCTAAAGTATAAATTAATGGCGGCAGCGGCCGTTTTGTGTATGGTTGGCGGTGCAGACGCACAGGCAGAAGAACAAACAGACAAAAGCGATCTCAGGGCAAATTTCCGCCGGGTGGCGCTGGAGATGTCTTCAACCGAAGTGAAAAACGCCGATCTTTACGTCGACAGTCCGAATTCCCAATTAAGTGCGGACAGCAAAACGATGGTCAAAGGCGTGTTTGATTTTGTGCTCGAATACGAACAGCCAAACTGGCAATGGAACAACAGCCTGTTTATGGAGTATGCTGAAACTCGTTTGAAACCTGCGGGGGAAAAACATACGACAGATGAAGATGCCGACAAGATTTTGCTGACGTCAGATTATAACTGCAAATTGTGGAAGTTGGAATTTCAGAATGCGGACGCCGGTCCGTTTGCCAGTGTGGCCTATCAGACCGAGTTTACCCGAAACAACGATGCGCCGAGAATGAAAGTGGCTCGAGGTAAAACCGGTTTGAAGTTGTTTAACGGAAAATATATCAAGGAATTGTATGCGGCGGCGGTCGGCGAATATGACTTCACCTACAGTGGAGATCAAGTGAGAAAAGGTGCCTATGAAATAGGGATCCGGGCGGAACGCCCCATTTCCGATCAGGTAAAATTTCAGCTCGAAGGCTATTTCCGCAACTATGTCAGCTACAGCAAATATGTGGTGACGGATTTGAAATACGAATTGAGCGTTACCGGGCGGATGGACGTGAAAATTTATCAGAAGTTCAGTCTGGCACCCTATGTCAGCTATTTTCAGGGAAAGGCGCGGGGCGTGGACAAGGAAGGTTCCAACTTCCTGATCGGCCTTTCGTTTGCCTATTCCGATTTGTTTAATCTGTAGACGGCGTGTTACAAAATAATGACATATCGGGCGGTCTTCCGATGGAAAGTTGACTTGCGCAGGATCGGATGATAGTATTAAAAGGTGACTATGGGCTGTCGTAGAGGAGGGGACTATGCCTGACAAATATACAAAACAAATACTCGTACGCAATGATTCGGTTGTGATGGTCGGGGAAACTCAGGCCTATTATTCTCCCGATAATGACGAAATCAGACTGCTGAAAGGCGATTTGACGGAAAAGGACTTCGGAATGCGGGGAAACGGCATTCAGGACGAAGATATTTTGCTTGTTCACGAAGCTCAGCATCAGATTAATGCACGCAAGGGGTGCGGACATACGCCGATGTCGCTTGCAGAACGCTATCAGGAGGCCATGCATGACGAGATTGTGGCTTCCATTGCCGAAAAATTGGAGATCAGACGGCGTTATCAACAGTTGAAAAGCGAGGATGAAAAAAAAGCCTTTTTTAAAAAGTTTGCCGGTGACAGAAAAAACGCAACGTATTTAGAACTTTTGCAAAGCGGGAAATTTAATCCTAACAGCAAGTCGTCCAAAGATTTTGCTGAAGAAATGGCTTTCATCAAAGACAGTTCGACCGACTGGTGGGTAAAGCACGATGCTTTGGAATATCAAAAAAATCAAAATGGCCAGGTTATGTATTTTTTGAGGGAATATGGGGAAAAAGCCGTTTCAAACCCGCAGGGACTGGCCGATAATTTGAAAAAGATGTATCACATCGGCGGCATTGACTTTACCCGTTATGGGCAGGACAATAGCCGTCTGCCGGTTGAAAATCAAACATTGGCGGCGCTGGAATCAATGTGGGTCGAAGGGGTGGGCGCGCAGAAGCTGCAGGCTTTTAACAACATGGGCGAGGGGCCTTATAAGCTGGCAGAATCTTTGGACGTTTCCGGCTTGTCTTATGATCAGGCCGCACAGGTTATTCAAACCGCAATTATAAACGAAGAACTGGCAACGGAGATAGCCGGAAGCATGGCGTTGGGCGAAAAGCCGTCGTTTAATTTACGTTATGTGGCGTCTTCCCTGCGGAACCAAACCGCCGTGTATTTGGATATGAAAGCAGATGTTTGGGAAAAAAACGGAATCCTTAGCGAACAGGGGGATGAGGAAAAATTTGCCCGCTTGATGCAGCAGGCAAAAACCGTGAAGCTTGATCCCGACAAATGGCTGGAGGAAGTGCGGGATATTCTGATAATAGCTAAGGATCCGAACCGGGCAGACGAGTTTGCCGCCATGAAACAGCGGATGGCCAGGTTGCGTGGGAAAAGCGTATCTTTTGACGAGGCGGTAGTTAATATGGATAAATTCAGACTTCCGCTTGATGGGAGCAGTAAAGAGGAAGTTTTGGAAGAAATGCGGCAAAAAGCGGAAGAAGACGCTAAATGGGATGAGGAATATAATAAAAAGCATCCTCATAAAGAAAGAATTTCAGAAGCTTATCATAAAAGTATAACCGACATGGAATCGAATTTGCTAAAAGACGAATTGGAAGCGCGTCGGGAAGCGGAAAGGGAGGTTAAGCCCCTGACGACTAAGCCGCAGACATTGTCGTACAAATTGATGGACGGCGTCAAATATTATTTTAACCGTCCGCAGCAATATCAGAACGTTGAATTAAAATCTTATGTCAACGAACGCGGCGAAAAGATAGAAATGACGCTGGTTGACGGCAAAAAGCACGGTGCGGCCGTATTGCGCGACGAAAACGGCAACATCAAAGAGGTAAAAGCGTACGACAACGGTCAGGAAATAGACTTGAGTAAACATAAATTCGGCATTGATGAGCAAGAGCGGACGATAAACGGCAAGCCGGCACGGGCAACAACGTTTATGTTGGACGGAAAGCCTTTTGGCGCGGTAGTGGTTGAGACGGCTGACGGCACCAAAGCCGATTTTTACGACAGCCGCGGCGTGCGGATGGAAGGCGCCGCCGGTGCAAAAATCAGGCGGACGGAAGAGCGGGTCGAAAGCGCCCGCGATTCCGTAAGGCAAACGATGACGTCGGCGGGAGCGGAACATTCAGAAGAGGCGGTGCCGACCGCAAAAGAAAATGTTCCGGTGGAAAAGGCGGATACACTTCAGGCACAAAAGACGCCTCTTGCGGCAGATGAGCGGGTTCAGCCGGCGGACAGCGTGCAAAAAGTGGCGCAGGAGATGCGCCGCGGACACGACCGGATTGCTGCCATGCGGTCCAAAGTAGCGGCCGGTCACGAAGCAGACAGAGCCGCTATGTATCGGGACGTTTTCGGCGGCAACGACAACACCGAAGCCATTCGCCGGCTGCGCAGCTCAAAAACGATCAGCAGCGGGGGTGTGCGGCCGACGGCCATCCGTGCCGATCTGCTGGAAAAAAAGCTGCAAAAGTTTCAGGCGCAGCCCTGAAACTGCCGCCGAATATGAAAAGCCCGGTTGTTGGGGCTTGTTTGTCATGTATGGAAAACCACGGAATTTTCCGGAACAGGAGAACTTCCGGCTTTGTGCATAAAAAAACGCCTTTGCCGTCGTAAGGTTAACAACTGAAAACAAAATCGTTTTTTTATGGACGCAACATATGCGATATCCATTGTTCCGAAATATCGGAAAGAAGCTTTTTGTCGGCTGAAACCGGCCTCTTGTCTGTGAAACCTGTGTCGGCGAAAGGGGCAGATGTTACGGAAACCGGAGTTTGTTCGGTCATGGCCGTATGTTTTCCGAGATGCGTCAGAATATTCGGTTATGGATTCTCAAAGACGAGGGCGGTTTGTGAACGGCGGGAAAATGCAGTTTTCAGGCGTCTAGGCGGTTGTCGGGGGACGGTATGGTATGGCGGTATCTAGGGGAAGAATATCCGAAAGATAACGGAATATACGCGAAGTTGACTTAAAGAAGACGCGATGCGGATTCGGCTGATTATCAGTTTTGTTCCCTTTTACGGTGAGCCGGGCAGTCTTTGCCCGGTTGCCCTAAGGGCGGCAAGCCTCGTTTCAACATTCCCTTTACGGTGAGCCAAGCAGTTTCCGTCCGGTTGACCAAGGGCGGCAAGCCTCGTTCCAACACTCCCTTTACGGTGAGCCAAGCAGTTTCCGCCCGGTCAAACCGTTTTATGTCTTAAGATGTTTGCCGGTACGGTCAGCCTTATAGGCATTTATGAAGGATCGCCGGTCGGTTCGCAGATTATTTGTAGCTGAAAAATTCCCGGCCGGGTCGGCGGTTTTCTTTTGGGCAGGGCCGGACTTTCAGAATTTTACGCCTTTCTTACGTAATCTTTCAGCAGCTTTTTGTGTCCGGCCTGATCAAACCAGATTTCCAGCTTGTTGCCTTCAATTTTTAACACTTTTCCGTAGCCGAAGGTTTCGTGAAACACGCGGGAACCGACGGGGGTGGCGGAAGCAGCGTTTCTTGCTTTTTGTTTTGCCTGCCAGACGCTGCCGCTCCAGCCGTCGTCTTCGTCGCGCACATAGCTGAAACGGTCGCTGTCGCGGATGACGTTTTCTTCCGTCTGCCGGCTGCGGTTGTACCAGTTGGAAGAGCTTTTGTGCCGTTCCGCCCAGCTGCCGCCGTAGTTGCCGGCGGCGCCGAAATAAGACGCGGCCATATTGCAGATTTCGATGTTGGCCGGCGGCAGTTCGTTGATAAAGCGCGAGGGCAGGTTGTTCTGCCACTGGCCGTAGATGCGGCGGTTGAGTGCGGTTAGAATGTACAGTTTCTGTTTGGCGCGGGTCATGGCCACGTATGCCAGCCGCCGTTCTTCTTCCAAAGCGCTGCCGCCGCCTTCGTCCAGCGCCCGCTGGTGCGGAAACAGGCCTTCTTCCCAGCCGGGCAGGAATACGGCGTCGAATTCCAGTCCCTTGGCCGAGTGCAGGGTGATCAGCATCACCTTGTCGGTATCAATGTTGTTGTCGTTGTCCATTACCAGGCTGACATGTTCCATAAAGTCGCTTAAGGTCGGGTACTGCTCGGTGTCGCTCATGACGTTGATCAGTTCTTTTAAGTTTTCGATCCGGCCTTCGGCTTCCGCCGATTTGTCCATTTTCAGCATTTCCATGTAACCGGAGTCTTCCAGCATCTGGGCGGCCAGGTCGTCGGGCGAAACCGCGTTCATGGTCTGCCGCCACTGATAGAAGTTGTTAATCAGTTCGGAAACGTTGGTTTTTACCTTGCCGCTTAAGGCGCCTTCTTTCAGCATTTTTTCGATTGCCATGAACATCGAGATGTGGTTGGTGCGGGCTTCGTTTTCAAACTTTTCGATGGTTTTGGCACCGATGCCGCGGGCCGGTTTGTTGATGATGCGCTCCAGAGCCAGGTCGTCGGCCGGCTGCAAAACCACCCGAAGGTAAGCGAGGGCATCGCGAATTTCCGCCCGTTCGTAAAATTTCGGTCCGCCGATAACCTGATAGGGGATGGCTTCGGCAATGAATTTTTCTTCAAATTCCCGGGTTTGCGCGGCGGTGCGGACAAGAACGGCCATCTGGCTGTAGCCGGTGCCGTTGCGGTGCAGGTTTTCGATTTCGTCGGCGACATAGGCTGCTTCTTCCGAACCGCTGTAGGTGCTGACGACTTTGATTTTGCTGTTGTCGCCGCGGGCGGCGGGCGAATTTTCCGCCACTTTTAAGGTTTTGCCCAGGCGGTCCCGGTTATGGCGGATAAGCGCCGAGGCGGCGGCCAGAATGTTTGCGGTGGAACGGTAATTGCGCTCCAGCCGGATCACTTTGGCGTCGGGAAAATCTTTTTCAAAACGCAGGATGTTTTCGATTTCCGCCCCGCGCCAGGAATAGATCGACTGGTCGTCGTCGCCGACACAGCACAGGTTGCGGCATTTTTGACAGATCAGGCGGAGAAACAGGTACTGGGTGACGTTGGTGTCCTGATACTCGTCGACCATGATGTATTTGAAGCGCGTCTGATAGTCGTCCAGCACGGCGGCGTCGGACATCAGAATGTTTAACGTGTAAAGCAGCAGATCGCCGAAGTCGACGCAGTTGAGTTCCAAAAGCCGAGCCTGATATTTTTTGTAAACTTCGGTGACGACGTTGGCGCGGAAGCTGTCGTCGATTTTATCAGCCGTCAGCCCTTTGTCCTTCCACAGCTGAATCTTGTCAAGAATCGACTGCGGCGGATACTTTTTGTCGTCGATGCCGTTGGCTTCAAGAATCTGTTTGATCAGCCGGCGCTGGTCGTCTTCGCCCAAGATGGTAAAATTGCTTTTAAGACCGACCAGTTCGGCGTGGCGGCGGAGGATTTTGACGGCAATGCCGTGGAACGTGCCCATCCAGACGGAATCGGCGATGTTGCCGATGAGATTGCGGGCGCGGTTCTGCATTTCGCGCGCGGCGCGGTTGGTAAAGGTGACGACCAGACAATTCCACGGGTTGGCTTTCATGTTGGCAAGGATATAAGCCAGCCGTGCGGTCAATACTTTGGTTTTGCCGGTGCCGGCGCCGGAAAGTACCAGCAACGGGCCTTCGGTGGTGGTGACGGCCTGTTTTTGTTCGGGATTAAGTTCGCTTAACCACGGCAGTTCCGGCATCAGCCGGGCGGTATTGTCATAGGTTGCCGCAGGCTCTTCGGCGGCCAGGTCGAATATGTCGCTCATTTTCAGGATACTTCTTGTTTTTTGGTTTGTCTTTGCCTATATTATATTATTATTTACGGAAATAAAAGCGCTTTATGAAACTATAAACAAGAGGGTAAAATGTCTGAAATACGCGATAAAATCGTTGGTTTGAAAGATTATATGGACAGCCGGATTATCGGGCAGAAGGATCTGGTGAAAAAAATGATCATCACGCTTCTGGCGGAAGGTCACGCGCTGGTCGAAGGCGCACCGGGGCTGGCCAAAACCAAGGCGATCAAAACGCTGGCCGACTGCATTTCCGCCAGCTTTAACCGTATCCAGTTTACGCCGGATCTGTTGCCGTCGGACATTACCGGCAGCGAAATTTACGTCAGCCAGAAAGGGGAGTTCGAGTTTCGCAAGGGGCCGATTTTTGCCAATCTGGTGCTGGCCGACGAAATTAACCGCGCGCCGGCCAAGGTGCAGTCCGCGCTGCTGGAAGCGATGGCCGAACGGCAGGTCAGCGCCGGCGGGCAGCGTTATCTCTTGCCGCGGCTGTTCATGGTGATGGCCACCCAGAACCCGATTGAGCACGAGGGTACCTATAATCTGCCGGAAGCCCAGCTGGACCGTTTTCTGATGTATATTAAAATCGACCAGCCGAACGCCGCCGACGAGCGCAAAATTCTGGAGCTGGTGCGCGGTGAGGGAACGCTCAGCACACCGAATCTGAAGACCGGTTTTGACAAGATTGAAATTGCCGACGTCGAAGCGGCGACCCGCGAGGCGCTTAACACCCATATCAGCAGGGAACTGGAAGAATATCTGGTGCAGCTGATCGTTGCCACCCGCAAGCCGGAAAAATACGATGGCGAACTGGCCGGCATGGTGATGTTCGGCGCCAGCCCGCGGGCAACGATCGCGCTTGACCGCGCGGCCAAGATCAATGCCTGGCTGGCCGGCCGCGATTTCGTTACGCCGGAAGACATTCATGCGGTCATCTACGACATTTTGCGCCACCGGATTATCTTGAGTTTCGAAGCTCAGGCGGAAGGCGTCACCAGCGACGACATTATCGGCCGGCTGCTTAATCTGGTGCCGCTGCCGTAAGCTTTTTTTCCGAAGGAGTGCGAAATGCAGAGATTTGCCAAACTGGCGGCCGGTTTGTTCGGCCGCCGCAGAGAACCGGCCGGCGGGTTGTCCGCATCGCTGGAGGAGCTGATGGAGCAGCGGAAAAATCTGGCCCGGCTGCACCAGAAAAGCAAACTACAACCCTCCGACATGGCGGGCGAGGTCAGGTCCGCTTTCAAAGGCCGCGGCATTGAGATGGAGGAGATCCGCGAATATACCTTCGGCGACGACGTACGCGACATCGACTGGCGGGTGACCGCGCGCAAAAAAAGCCCCTATACCAAAGTTTATGCCGAGGAAAAGGACCGCGAAATCTACGTGCTGCTCGATTTGTCGCCGAGCATGGTTTTCGGTACCAGAAAAGAGCTGAAGTCGGTGACGGCTTCCAAGGCGGCGGCCCTGATCGGCTGGATGGCGCAGGAAAACCGCGACCGATTCGGTGCGGTGATTTACGACGGACGAGAAATCCGCACCTTCAAATCGCGGCAGAACCGGGCGCATCTGACCGCGGTTTTAAAAAAAATTGCGGAAACGGGGCGCAAAATTTTGTCCGCCCCGGCGGATGAGGGAGAGGATAGCGGAACGGCGCGCGCTTTGCAGGCGATGACCAAACTGATCAAAAGCCGGGCGGCGGTGTTTGTCATCAGCGATTTTTACGTTTTCGGCGAGGCGGAAAAAAAGGCTTTGGCGGCATTGGCCAAAAAAGGACAGCTGTTTTGCATCAACGTTTTCGACCTGCTTGAGGAACTGGCGCCGAAAAACGGCGAATACATGGTGGAACAAAATGGCCGCAGTCTGGTGTTTGACAGCCGCCCGCCGGCTTTCCGTCGGGAGTACCAAAACCATTTTGCCGCCAAAAAGACAATGCTGCGCGAATTTTGCCGCAGATTCAACTGCCGGTATATGGAAGTTCGGACCGACGTTGACATTTTCCGCCAGTTGAAATTTATTTAACGCCGTAGTTGACAAAAAAAATTTTTGGTGATAGCTTTTAATCCAAATTATTTTGTAAAAAAGAGAGATTTTAATGGTTAAGACAAATGAGAATAACGCATACCGCAGAGGTCAGGAGCTGTTGGACCAGGGTATGTACAAAGAAGCGATTGCCCAGTTCGACGAAGCAATCAAAGAACAGCCGCAGTCTTGGAAAGCCCTCAATTCCAAAGGGTTTGCCCTGCAGAAATTAAGCAAGTACACGGAAGCCGTAGAGTGTTTTGACAAGGCGCTGGAACTTAATCCGCAATCGGTCGAAGTGATCAACAACAAAGGCGTGACGCTCTCCATGCGCGGCCTTTACAAAGATGCCATAGCCCAGTTTGATCAGGCAGTGGCGAACGATCCGACCTCGCTTGAAGCCCTGAACGGCAAAGCGATCGCGTTGCAGCACATGTATCTCTATAAAGAGGCGCTGGATGTTTTGGAACAGGCGATGAAAATCGACAACAAGCATACCCAGACGCTGCTCAGCATTGCGGTAACGCTGCAAAAGCTGAAACAGTTCGAGCGGGCGATTTCTTTTTTCAAAAAGGTGTTGACGTATGACAAGTCGAACATCAAAGCCTGGAACGGCATCGGCGTTACTTATCAGCTGATGGGTGACAACAATTCCGCGCTGAAATGCTTTACCAAAATCCTGAATATCAACAGCCGCGAAATTCAGGCCTGGATCAGCATCGGTTTCGTTTACCAGAAAATGATGAAGTTCAACGATGCGCTCAAATGTTACAAAAAGGCGCAGATGATCAACGACAACCGTTATCATCACAAACTTTATGACGGTTTGGCCAGCTGTCTGACAAAGTTGTCGGAGTTTGATCAGGCGATTGAGATTTACAAGCAGATTTTTCAGATCGAAGAAGGCAAAAAGAAATGGGATGCGCAGCGTTCCATCAAGTTCGTCAGCAAACTGAAACGCAAAAAAGCGACCGGTATGCTGCCGGATTTGGTTCCGGCTGACAACGACTGATCACTTGTTCTTAATCTTAAAGCCCCCGGAGTTTCCGGGGGCTTTTGTATTGATGTTTTACAATCTCCTCCCCATTTTAATGGTGGTTTAATATTCACGACGCCGATGCTGTAAAGAATTATGGAATTAGTACAAAGTCAACATAGAATTTACCGTTTGAGT
>CABUBU010000038.1 GCA_902489795.1 uncultured Azospirillum sp. | reverse complement strand
ATCGCCAATAGGAGCCAGGTTTACTTGGCTTAAGCAAAGTATATTTTAAGGAAAAAGTATTTTGGTCGCGTGGATACTTCGTAAGTAGCATTGGCTTAGATGAAGAATAAATTAAACATTATGTAGCATTTTAAGAACGGCAGGACTTAGGTCAGCTCCGTTTGGAGCTGTAACGAAAAGACACCCAAAGGTGCCTTTTCGATAGAACCCCCAGTAAACTGGGGGATATCTATTCGATGGAAAGCTTTTTGGAATATTACTCCAGGCACAAAGGGCAGATGCCGGATCCCGATGTGTTGGACGAAGTGTCCTTTATTGAAAAAAAGCAGTTGAAAAAGAGGAAGGACGTTGAAGAGTTGTATTGGGACATGATGTATCTTGAACAACAGATCGAAAATATGCGGGAACGGATAGAAAGCCGTCAGAAAGTGGTTTCCAGACTTGAGAAAAAATACGGCGGTCGGGAAATGCCCGAACATATCACGGAACAATTGAATAACATGCAGTTGAAATTGGCGCATCTGAGAAGTTATATGGAAAGAAAAATGCAGCAGCTGCTGTCTGTTCTGGAGAAGATTTTCGTCGAATCCGAATAGGCGTACGCCTGTGATGCCTCATATTTTCGGGCGTGTCGGGAAAAGCGCGTTTGAGCGCAAAAAAACGATGACGGGACAAGAGGCGGCGGTCGAAAACGGGACAGTTTCCTTTTTTTTACTTGTTTTTTTGTTATGTCCGTAAGCTCTAAGGCGCTGGCAAACGCCTTGAGGGTACAAGGCGGCACCGGAGCGGACGCGGCTGAGCGGTGAACATGAAACGTCCGGGCGCCAAAGGGCGTAAGGCGGCCAGACAGGCCGGTTTGCCGCCGTTTAACCGTAAGCGGAAAAATTCGCCTATTTGGGTTTGTCTTGCTTTTTCCGTTGGCTTCATATGTACTCTGTCGGCTTTTGAATGTTTTCCGGGGGCAGCGGGGAACCCTCAGCGCAAAGTACGCGGGCTTCGTTATTCCAAGGCCGGAGTTTTGCCTCTTTTTTGCATATCGGTGAACCGTTCTTTCTTTTAAGATGGTTTGTGATACCTATTTTAACGTTACCTTCGGCAACATATGAACATGCTCCGGATAAACTGCTGCTTCCGTCGGGTCTGTCATTTTTTTATCGGCATAATTTTCCAGATATTTTTCCTGTTTTCGGATGCGCTTTGTCCTGAAGTTTCTTTCGACGGTATTTCGGCGCGAAACATCGGGGCATTTGCAATTCCGGTGGATTTGTTATCCGGGCTGTTTTGATCATGGTGGCAAAAGAATTTTTTGATGCAAAGGCGAAAGCTTTTTGCAACCGCGCACTAGGGAGGATAAGGAAACAGCCCCGGGAAGGCCGGAGCTGTGGGAAGATTGCCGAAACGACGGAAAACGCTACTGCCGGGTGGCGGGAGTCTGAGCGGCGGCCTGTGCTCTTTCCGCGGCGGCAGAAGCGGTGTCCGCCGTCTTTTCCGCTGCTGCCGAAGCCGTGTCGGCCGCTTTTTCCGCGCCGGCGTCAACGGCAGCTTTCGCTTTTTCCGCCGCTTCTTTGGCTTTTGCTTTGTCTGTCCGTTCGTCAATTGCCTTTTTGGTGTCGCTGACAAGCTGCTGAGTGCCGTCGGCAATGTTGCTGCCGACCTGGGCGACGGTGGTGTCTTCGGTTATTTTGCCGTCATAGATTCCTTTGGCGACCAGATAAATGACAAGAATGAGCGCAACGTAGAAAATGTATTTCAATATAGTTCCCATGGTGTTTCCTTTCTAAAAGAATATTACTGTTTTTCAAATAATCAGGCATTGCCGGTTTTCAAGACAAAAATTTAAAATATTGCGGCATGTGCGACCGGGGAGCGGCCGGAAAGCCGGGAAAACGGGGCGCTGCGGACAGGGCGGAAGGAAAAGCGGGAAAACGGGGCGGCGCGGATCAGGCGAAAGGAAAAGCGGGAAAAGCTGGGTGGCGCGGATCAGGCGAAAGGAAAAGTTTGCCGACAGCTTTGCGGCGGCGGAGAGGACAAACAAAACCTTCGCTTTGTTAAACACGGGGAAGAGTGGAATTGACGAAAATTTGCCGTGTTGACCGGCAGGTTAAATAACGGTTGCCGGTCGGAGGAGCGTTTGCGTCCGCAATAAAAAAGCCCCCGGCAACGGGGGCGGAAAACGGTTTATTTTACTTTGGCCTTCAGGTCTTTGATCAGACCGTCTATGCCGGACGGCGAATTTTTAATGAACGCCGTGTATTCGTTGCGGGCAGTGATCGCCAGGCTGACGTTTTCAATGATGATGTCGACGATTTTGAAACTGCTGCCGTTTTGTTTGACGCGCCAGACGACGGTGGCCGGTTTTCCCTGATCCATCGGCACTTTGGAATTGACGAAAACCTGGTTAGCGGAAGTGGAAGGAGAGGTACCTTCAAAAACAAAGTCCTTGCCTTTAAATTCGTCGAAGCGTTTGGACCAGGTTTTGACGTTGAGCTGACGATAAACTTCGATAAATTCGTTCTTTTGGCTTTGCGAGGCCTGCCGCCAATAGCGTCCGAGCACGAACTGGCCGATGAATTTGAGATCAAGCGCTTCGTTGAAAAGTTTTTCAAAGCGTTTGTCCTTTTCGCTTTGCGAAACGTTGGAATCGATGATTTCCTCAATTCCTTCTTTGGTGATTTTCTTGACAAAGCTCTCGGCTTTGCCGGCGTCGACGGCGGCGCAAACCGGGAACGACGTTAGCATGAATGCGGATGCCAATACGGCAAGAATCGTTTTTTTCATAGTGTTTTCCCTTTATTCAAAATCGTCTTCGTCTTCAATTTCAAAGTCAAAATCGTAACTGGCCGCCGGATTTTGCCGTTTGCCTGCGCAAAGGTTGTTCATGGCCTGCCGGTTCTGCATATATGCCGAACGGACGGTGGTGTAGAAATCGACAGAATTGCTTTCCAGATCGTTTAAGAGGTCAAGCGAACGTTCGCGGGCGTTGACGGCAACCACCGCAGCGTAACTGTAGGATATTTTGTCCGCGTAGTTTTTGTCCTGCAGCGGTCCCCAGTACATCGGGCTGGCGACGGCGTCCGCCGTCAGGCCGGCAAGCGAACGCGGCGTGGCCGGTCCCAGCAGGGGCACGACGACGAACGGGCCGTCGGGAACGCAGTATGTGGCCAGTGTGGCGTCAAAGTCGGTGGAATTGCGTTTAAGTCCCCAGCCTTCGGCAACGTCGAAAGTTCCCCCCAGGCCAAGCGTGCTGTTGATCAGAAAACGTCCGACCGACACAAACGTGTCTTTAACGCTTCCCTGCAGTGTGTGGTTGACGGCGGTCACGGGTTCGCGCATGTTGCCGATGAAGGAAGTGACCCGGTTGCGGATGTCGGGGGTGGTTATCGCGCGGTAACCTTCGGCCAGCGGTTTGAGCGTGTATTTGTCAAGCTGGTAGTTGAAGTTGAACATCGAACGGTTGTAGCTTTCGAGCCAGCCGGAATCGTCTTCGGCGGCCTGAACGCCGAAAGCGGCGCCGCTTAAGAGAACGGCAAGCAGTAACGAATATTTGGGCAAGATAAATCCTTTCATAAAAGAATCGGTGATTTTTTGCCTAATATAGCAATGCCGAAGCTTAATATCAACGACAAAAGAAGCGCGGCTGGGTATAATTTTATCAGAATCCTTCCGCTTGTAAAACGGATTGTTACAATCCGGAAATTTTTTGTGTTTTGCATTCCCGTCGGTTTTGTCGTAACATCCGCTTCAGTTGAAAACTTTTGATAAGGACTATGGATAATGACAAGCAAACCCAACAAACCGATTATGCTGTTTGACTGCAAAACTTCCCAGAACATTATCGGGCAGGACAAGTTTCTGAAGGCTTTTGAAAATATTCTGAACCACGGCGCCTACTGCCAGGGACCGGAAACCAAGGAACTGGACGAGAAACTGGCCGCATATTCCGGTGTTAAATATTGTTCCACCTGCGGTTCGGGAACCGATGCCCTGACTTTGGCCCTGATGGCCTGGGGCGTAAAGGAAGGCGACGCCGTTTTCGTTTCCTCCTTTACTTTCGTCGCTTCGGCCGAAGCGCCGGTTTTGCTGGGCGCAACCCCGATTTTCGTGGATTCCGATCCCGACACTTACAATATGGATCCGAAAGACCTGCAGCGCGCGATCGACCAGGTTAAGAAAGAAGGAAAACTGAATTTGAAGGCGGTGATCCCGGTTGATATTTTCGGTTCTCCCTGCAATTATGACGAGATCATCAAAATCGCTCACGAGAACGGCATGAAGGTGCTGGCGGATTCCTGCCAGTCTTACGGTTCCGTATACAAAGGCAAAAAGGCCGGTTCGATCGCCGACATGACGGCCACTTCCTTCTATCCGACCAAACCGCTCGGCGGTTACGGCGACGGCGGCGCGGTATTTTCCAATACCGACGAGGAAAACGAACTGGTCAAGTCCTGCCGCGTTCACGGCATGAGCCCGGAAGATCATTATGATAACGTCCGTCTGGGGATGACCGGCCGTATGAACTCTTTCCAGGGCGCCGTTTTGTTGCAGAAACTGACTGTTTTCGACAAGGAACTGGAAGATCGTTGTCGGGTTGCCAAACGCTATGACAGCGAGTTGAGCGAATATTTCGGCAAGCAGAAGATTCTGGAAGACTGCCGTTCGGCTTATGCCCTTTATACCGTTCACTGCGAAGATCGCGACGAGCTGATGTCCTATCTGAAAGAGAACGGCATTCCCTGCGGCGCTTACTATCCGCGTCCGGTCAATACCCAGACCGCCTATGCCAAGTGGAACAGCCGTTCCCTGCCGGTTTGCGAACGTTTGTCGAAGACCGCGCTTTCAATCCCGATGACGCCGTATCTGGATGACGAGGATCTGGATTATGTGATTGCCAAGATGAACGAATTCGCGACCAGAAAAATGAGCAGAGCCGCCTGACGCGACGTTTGTTCAACTCTTTGGAAATCCCCGGCTTTTGTCCGGGGATTTGCTTATATAACCAGTTATGCAGATGCGCGGATAATCGGTGTTGCATTTATTGTTTTTATGCATTACTATTCGACATATTCTGTCTGTCGGAAAAACTGTAAGAGAAAAAGAATGTCTGAACTACCCGCCGTATCGGTGATTATTCCGGTCTACAATGTCGAAAAATATCTGCCGAAATGCTTGGACAGCCTCCTCGGCCAGACGATGGCAAACATTGAGGCCGTTTGCGTCGATGATGCGTCGACTGACCGCTCAAGGGAAATTCTGGAACAGTATGCGGCGCGCGACGACCGGGTTAAGGTTTTTTCTTTGGACGGCAATGCCGGACCGGGCAGGGCGCGGAATCTGGGGCTGGAAAAAGCGACGGGGGAATACATCATGTTCTGCGATCCCGATGACTGGTTTGAACCCGACGCGGTAGAAACTGCATACCGGTGTATTGCCGAAAAGGGTAATGATTTTGCCTATTTTAATACTTATATCTATATGGAAGACAGCGGACGGCAGAAAACTGATGATTATCGGTTGACACCTTTTGCCGAAGTCTTCGGCGAGCCGGCTCTCCGTCTGCATGAGCTGACGCCGCCTTTTATCCGCACTTCGGAAAGCTGGTATAAAATTTACCGGAAGAAGTTTTTGGATGAAAACGGCATTCGTTTTGCCGAGCTGAGGTTGTGCGAGGATATTCCCTTTTTTATGAAAGCGGTGGTTTGTGCCGATACGGTGTCGGTTGAAAAGCGGCCGCTTTACTATCATCTGATGCGTTCAAATTCGCTGATTTCAGACTATTCCAACTGGCGTGACAGCCTGACCGCCTTTAAGCAGGGGTATGAAATTATCGGTGGCTCCGAACATGCGGAAACTTTTTATCGTTCTTTTCTGCCCTATTGCATCAACAGCCTTATTTTCTGGTATAATCGTTTTACTGCGATGAACAATAAGCTGCGCAAGGATTTTTATCGGGAAATGCGTGAGTTTTTCCGTTTTATTGACGAACGGCATGACGTCGGCAGCCTTAAAAACGCGAAACTGGACGAATTTAAACGCATTGTCCGCCGCAGCTGGCTGCGGCAGCGGACGGGAGAACTGTTTTCCCGCCTGTTCGGCGTGGAAAAAGGGGCGCGGCACAGAACCGTCATTGTCTGCGGAATCAGAATCAAAATGAAAAATAATTAAACTATGGGGAACTTTTTATGTACACGGACGACAAAGCGACGCAATTGCTGGTTGCATTACTGAAAGAGTATAACATCAAAAACGTGGTTATTTCGCCGGGAACCAGAAATTACGGTTTTGCGGAAAGCATACAGCAGGACGATTTCTTTACCGCCTACTCGGTGATCGACGAACGGAGCGCGGCTTATTTTGCCACCGGCATCGCTTTTGAAACCGGCGAACCGGTAGTTATCGCCTGTACCGGGGCGACGGCCAGCCGCAACTATCTTTCGGCAATGACGGAAGCCTATTACCGCCATCTGCCGATTATTGCGGTGACCTGCGGCCACGACTTCGGTTGTCCGTACAATATCACGCCGCAGTATACGGACCGCAGCGTTTCGCAAAACGACGTGAAAGTCTGTTCGGTGACGCTGCCGGCGGTCAATGATGCCAGAACCGCCCGCCATTGCGAGCTGCTGCTCAACGCGGCGTTGACAAAATCGCTGGTAAAAGGCGGCGGACCGGTGCATATCAATCTGCTGACCTTAAGCTATACCTGCAGTACGGAAAAATTGCCCAAGGTAACCAAGCTGGACTATTGGAGTGCCGAGGATCTGTTTAAAAAGGAAACGCTCCGTTCGGTCGAAAAACGGCTGACCGGCAAAAGAATCGGCATTATGATCGGCGCTCACAAGAAAATGAGTGCGGAACTGACCAAAGCGATCGAAGCCTTTCTTGACACCCATGACGCGGCGGTGTTTGCCGACCACACTTCAAACTATCACGGCAAAAACAAAATCCTGATCGGGCAGGCATTTGATATCATCGGTACCGGAAACGTTCCGGAAATCATCATCGACACCGGCAGTGTCTGCGGACAGTATTCCGTCGCCCGTCTGTTTGCCAAAGGGGAAGTCTGGCGGGTGGCCGAAGACGGTGAAATCAAACAACGCTACGGCACGCTTAAGAACTTTTTCGAGTGCCGGGAAGAAACTTTTTTCCGTCTGCTGAGCGAAGCGGCCGGACAAAAGAGCAATCATGCCTATTATACGCAGCTGGAACGGGAAATCGGCAGTTTGAAAACGGAAGGACTTGTGTTTTCAAACGGTTTCGTTTCCGGAGTTTTGGCAAAGAAGCTGCCGCCGAAGTCTTCGCTGCACCTGTCCGTGCTCAATTCTTTGCGCAACATGAATATGTATGAACTGAACAACTCGATCGACAGCATCTGCAATGTCGGCGGGTTCGGCATTGACGGACCGGTTTCGACTTTGGTCGGGCAGTCGATGGCCGACAAAAAGCGTCTTTATTTCGGGCTGATCGGCGATCTGGCGTTTTTCTACGACATGAACATTCTAGGCAACCGCCATATTGCCAACAACGTGCGGATCTGTCTGGTTAACAACAATCTGGGGGTTGAGTTCCGGTTGAACAAACTGCTGAAGGAAGATGTCAATCCGTATGTTGCCGCCGCCGGTCACAACGGCTCGGCCAGGGCATGGGCGGAATCGATGGGTTTCCTTTACATGTCGGCCAAAGACGAGAAGGAATTTGCGGAACATGTCGACGACTTCTGCGATCCGAACGTCAACCGTTTCAAACAGCCGGTTTTGTTTGAAGTGTTTACGACGGCGGAAGGCGAAATCGAAGGTTTGGACGCGATTTGCCGGGAAAGCGTGAAACAGCCGAAGAAATGCTCAAACGTGGTTAAGGCCATTTCCTGTTTTATTCCGGATAAGCAGAAACGCCGCGATTTCAGAAGAAAACATTCTCACTAATGCCGGCGGGAAGGACAAAATGGGAAAAATACTTATTCTCGGCGGCACCGGCGCAATGGGCGTTTACCTGCTGGAACGGCTGAAACAAACAGAGCATGAGGTGTATGTTACTTCAAGAAGCGGGCACCCGGACGAAGGCAACATTCATTATATTGAAGGAAACGCCAAAGACGACGACTTTCTGCTGCCGCTTTTGGCAAACGGTTATGACTGCATTATCGACTTTATGGTGTATTCCACCTTTGAGTTTGTCGATCGCTACAAACAGCTGCTGGCGGCGGCGAAGCAATATATTTTCCTTTCTTCTTACCGGGTTTATGCCGACAACGGGCTGGAGCCGATTACGGAAGAAAGTCCGCTGCTTCTGGACGTGGTCAAAGACGCCAAATACCGGAAGACCGACGAATATGCCCTGACCAAAGCGCGGCAGGAAAAACTTTTGCGGGAATCCGGCAGCGGCAATTACACCATCGTCCGCCCGTCGGTCACCTTTTCCAAACTGCGTTTTCAGCTGGGGACGCTGGAGGCCGGCGTTTTGATCCACCGCATGCTGCAAAAGCGCCCGGTGGTTTTTGCCCGTGACATTCTGAAAAAACAGGCAGCCTTTTCCTGGGCCGGCGACGTGGCGGAAATGATCGAATGCCTGATTTTAAATCCCAAAGCCCTGGGCGAAGTTTTCAATGTCTGTTCGGCGGAAAAGCAGACCTGGGGCGACGTGGCCGGCTATTACCGGGAAATTGCCGGGCTTGAGATCGTGCCGGTCGATTTGAAAACCTATGCGAAAATTGCCGGCGGCTGGTATCAGATTATGTATGACCGGATGGTCGACCGGGTGATGGACAATTCCAAAATCCTCGGCCTGATGGGCAAAACGCAGAAAGACCTGCACCCGGTGCGGGAAACGCTGGCCGGAGAACTGGCCGACATCGGCGAGAAATCTTCGCAAATACATTTTAACAAGAAAATGTCCAAAAAAATGGACAGGGTTTTGAAAAAACTGTTTTGGAAAAAGCTGTTTTCTTTTTTCAAAACTGGCAAGTGACGGCGGACGAGAATGACGGAAAAAATTGAAAAGAAATACGACTGCGGCATTTTGAACTTCTGGAGTTCAAACAACTACGGCGCGTTGCTGACCTGTTACGCACTGCAGGAAAGCGTTAAGGAGCTGGGGCTGGTTCCCGGGATCATCAATTACCATTGCCGGTGGGAGAAGTTTGAAGGGCTGCTGTCTGACAGGTTTTCGCGGAAATATCTTGATCTGACGGAGCCTTGTGCGGATTTTGAAGACCTGCGCCGCCTGAACCGGCAAATGCAGACGTTTATTGCCGGTTCGGACCAGATATGGCGGTACAAATATTTTTGGCCGCGGGGAAAAAACATTTATCAGCTTAGTTTTGCTTCGCTCAATGCCAGAAAAATCGCCTATGCTGCGAGCTTTGGCCTTGACCGTTGGGAAGGGGGGTATGAAAATACCTTACGGACAAAATATTATATGTCGCGATTTGACGGTATTTCGGTTCGCGAAGACGACGGCGTGGACATTTGCCGGGAAGTTTTCGGCGTCAGGGCCGAGCAGGTTCTGGATCCCGTTTTTTTGCCCGAACCCGGCAAGTGGGATCTTCTGATCAGCAATTCTTCCTGCCGGGACGAAGGTTACGTGACTTCTTATGTCCTTGACCAGTCGCCGGATACGCTCCGGCTGGTCGAATACGTCTGTGAGAAAAACGGGATCGGCAAGACGATCAATCTGGTAAACGCTTCGAAAAACGAAGTTGACGCCGATGTCGAAGACTGGCTGTATCATATCAAAAACTGTCGTTTCTTTATTACGGATTCTTTCCACGGCGTCTGTTTTGCCATTCTTTTCAACAAACCGTTCATCTGTCTGGCCAACATGGCGCGCGGATACAGCCGTTTCAAGTCGTTGTTTAAACTGTTCGGGCTGGAAGACCGCTGCGTGTTCAGCAGCGAAGAGGCGGAAGGACGCGCGGAACTGCTGCATGACATAGACTATGCCCGGGTTAACAGAATTCTTGCTGGAGAACGGGAGCGCTCGCTGAAATGGTTGAAAAACGCGCTGACGACGCCGGTCAGGGAACGCAGTCCGGAAGAAATGCGCCTGTTTGAAACCGCGGAGATGCTGCAGCGGCAGATCAATGAGCTGACCAGGGACAAACAGATTTTGTACGAAGCGCTGTATCTGCCGAAATTAAAACGGAAATTGCGGAAATATAAGTTAAAGACGCTGTTTTCTTTCGGGAAGAAACATGAGAAATACAAAAAGGCCAAACGGGAGCTGAAGAACAAAATCCGCTTTATCCGACGGGTTGTGAAACAAAATCAGAAATATTAAAACGTTAGCCGAAAAGACCGTGTCCGAAGCGCGGTCTTTTGCCGGAAGGCCGCGCAAATAAATTCGTTCTTGCGGTTGCAGTTTAAATATAATTACCTATATATTACTATCATAATCAAATCAGGACAAAATGCTAATGAACAAAGAAACATATCCCATTCTTCCGCTGCGTGACATTGTCGTTTATCCGAAAATGATCGTGCCGCTTTTCGTCGGCCGCGAAAAGTCTATAAAGGCGTTGCAGCAGGCGATCGACAATGATCAGAACATCGTTTTGGCCACCCAGAAGGAAGCCGCGGTCGAAGACCCGAAGCCGGAGGATATCTTTAAGGTCGGAACGCTGGGTACGGTGGTGCAGCTGGTGCGGCTGCCTGACGGCACGGTGAAGGTACTGGTCGAAGGCCTGGAACGGGTGAAAATCGACGATTTTATCATGGCTGACGGCTTTATGCAGGTGGATGTCGAAATTCTGGCGGAAGACAATGTTCACGACGTTGAAACCGAGGCGTTGTCGCGGGCGGTGCTTTCCCAGTTTGAAGAATATGTCAAGCTTTCCAAAAAAGTGCCGCCGGAAGTTTTGGTTTCGGTCAGCCAGATTGAGGACTACAACAAACTGGCGGACACCATTGCTTCGCATCTGTCGCTGAAGATCAATGAAAAGCAGGCGCTGCTGGAAGGCAAAACCCTGAAGGATCGCTTTAATAAAATTCTTGAGTTTATGGATGCGGAGATCACGCTGCTTGAGGTGGAAAACAAGATCAAGTCCCGCGTTAAAAAGCAGATGGAGAAAAGCCAGAAAGAATATTACTTAAACGAGCAGATGCGGGCGATCCAGAAAGAACTGGGCGACGGCGACGAGGAAAGCGAAATCGACGCTTACATGCAGAAGATAGAAAAGACCAAGCTTTCCAAGGAGGCCCGGGAAAAGGCTCTGGCGGAAGTCAAAAAGCTCAAGACCATGAGCATGATGTCGGCGGAAGCGACCGTGGTGCGCAACTATCTCGACTGGCTGCTTGACATCCCGTGGCATAAACGTTCCAAAGTCAACAAGGACCTGAAAAAGGCGGCGGAAATTCTTGACGCCGACCATTACGGGCTGGAAAAGGTCAAAGAGCGGATTATCGAATATCTGGCGGTGCAGAGCCGCGCCGACAAGGTCAAAGGGCCGATTTTGTGTCTGTTCGGACCTCCGGGCGTGGGCAAAACCTCGCTCGGCAAGTCGATTGCGCGGGCGACCGGCCGCAGCTTTGTGCGCACTTCTCTCGGCGGCATGCGCGACGAAGCGGAGATCCGCGGACACCGGCGCACCTATATCGGTTCGATGCCGGGTAAAATCATTAAGGGCATGAAAAAAGCCGGAACCTCCAATCCGCTGTTTTTGCTGGACGAGATAGACAAGCTTGGCAGCGACTGGCGCGGAGATCCGTCGTCGGCGCTGCTGGAAGTGCTGGATCCGGAGCAGAACAACGGCTTTAACGATCATTATCTGGAAGTGGACTATGATTTGTCGGACGTGATGTTTGTTACCACCGCCAACAGTCTGGACATGCCGCGGCCGCTTCTCGACCGTATGGAAATCATCCGTCTTTCCGGTTATACCGAAGACGAGAAGATCCAGATTGCCAAGCGTCACCTGATGCCGAAGATTTTTTCCGAAAACGCGGTCAAACCGGAGGAACTTTTCATTTCCGACGATGCCATTCGCGACATTATCCGTTATTATACGAGGGAAGCCGGCGTGCGGAACCTGGAGCGCGAGCTTTCCAACATTGCCCGCAAGGCAATCAAGGGGCTGCTGATGCACCAAAACCGCGAACGGATCAACGTTGACGGCGGCAATCTGGAAGAATATCTCGGCGTTCGCAAATTCCGTTTCGGCGAGGCGGAGGAAGAAGACCATATAGGTGTTACCACCGGTCTGGCGTGGACCGAAGTGGGCGGCGATATTCTGTTTATCGAAGCGGTGGACATGCCGGGCAAGGGGATTGTCAAACAAACCGGCAAGTTGGGCGACGTGATGAAAGAGTCTATCGAAACCGCTTATTCGGTGGTTCGTTCTCATGCCGAAAAGCTGGGAATTAAGCCGGAAGTGTTTGAGAAAACGGACATTCACGTTCATGTGCCGGAGGGGGCCACGCCAAAAGACGGGCCTTCGGCAGGCATTGCCATGTATACCACGCTGGTGTCGGTACTGACCAAAGTGCCGGTGCGCAAAGACGTGGCGATGACCGGAGAGATTACGCTGCAGGGTAGGGTGTTGCCGATCGGCGGCCTGAAGGAAAAGCTGCTTTCTGCGCTGCGCGGCGGCATTAAAACGGTGATCATTCCCAAAGATAACGAAAAAGATCTGCGGGAAATTCCCGACAACGTAAAAAAAGGCCTGAAGATCATACCCGTTTCCAACGCCGACGAAGTGCTGGAAATTGCCTTGCACAGAGATTGCAGGCTGCCGGAATAGCTTTTGCAGCTGTAGACTGGCAAAACCGTGAACGAAAGTTCGCGGTTTTTTTGTGGGAAAAATGAAGATTGTACGGGAAAAAGCAGGGAAAGGCTTTAAGGGCTTTCCCGCTTTAGTCGTGTAGAAAAACTGCTGTTATAAAGCTGCGGCAAAAAAAGGATCCTTTTTTTGTCACGGAAAAAATTATATCAGAAAAAGTGTCAA
>CABUBU010000037.1 GCA_902489795.1 uncultured Azospirillum sp. | reverse complement strand
AATTCCATAATTCTTTACAGCATCGGCGTCGTGAGCATTAAACCACCATTAAAATGGGAGTAGTCTGTAAAGCATCAAGACAAAGACCCCCTTCCGAAGAAGAGGGTTTTATGTCCGTCCGGCAAACGCCGAAAATTACTTTTCTTCCTGAACGGCAGCTTCCTTGGCCTTCTGAGCGGCACGCAGGTCGTCGGCAATACGGGCGGAACGACCGCGCAAAGCGCGCAGGAAATACAGTTTGGCGCGGCGGACGCGGCCGATACGCGAAACTTCAATCTTGGCAATATTCGGAGAATACAGCGGGAATACGCGTTCGACGCCTTCACCGAAAGAAATCTTTCTAACGGTAAAAGAAGAATTCAGTCCGTCGTTTTTACGGGCAATGCAGACGCCTTCGTAAACCTGAATACGTTCACGGTCGCCTTCTTTAACTTTGGTGTGAACTTTCAAAGTATCGCCCGGCTTGAATGTCGGAAGGCTCTTGCCTTCGCTGAGCTTTGCAATCTGCTCTTTTTCTACTTCTTTTAAAATGTTCATTGGTGTTACCTTTACTTAAAATATTTTGTTACTTTCTATGCCTAAACCCTTTTTGAGTCAAGATATTTTTTCAACAGATCCGGGCGTCTTTCGCCGGTGAGCCTTATAGCCTGCTCTTTTCGCCAGTCCTCGATCTTTTTGTGATGACCGCTCAACAACACTTCGGGGACCGTTCGTCCTTCCCACTCGACCGGACGGGTATATTGCGGATATTCCAGCAGACTGTCCTCAAAACTCTCGCTTTCCGCAGACTGCGCGTTGCCGAGCACCCCCGGCAGCAGCCGGATGACCGCATCAAACATAACCTGCGCGGCCTGCTCTCCGCCGGTGAGGATATAGTCGCCGATACTCACTTCCTCAATTCCGTAAGCCTCCAGCACCCGCTCGTCAATTCCCTCAAACCGTCCGCAGACAACGCTGATCTCGCTTTCCCTGCTCAGTTCGTGCACTTTTTCCTGCGTCAGCGGCAGCCCTCGCGGACTCATCGCTAAAATCCGGCCGCCCCGGTGATTGGCCTTTAATGCGCGTCCCAGAATATCGGCCCGCATAACCATTCCGGCGCCGCCCCCGCAGGGGGTGTCATCAACCGATCCATGCTTGTCCAGAGCATAATCCCTGATATTGACGGTTTCCAAAGACCAGATGCCTTCTTCCAACGCTCTCCCGGTCAGCGAAAAACCGAGAAAACCCGGAAATATTTCGGGAAAAATGGTATAGACCTTAAGCTTCAGCGCCATCGTCCCCGTCATCCTCGTCAAACTGCATGGAAACCGAACTGACAATAATATAACCGTCTTTAATATTGACTTCCGGAACATACGCGCGGGTAAAAGGGATCATTTCCAACCGGCCGCCGTCGGCGACTTTGATTTCCAAAATCTCTCCGGCGCCGAAATTGTAAATTCCGGCCACCTTGCCGGCCGCACTGCCGTCTGCCAGACGAACTTCGAGCCCGATCAGGTCCGCCTGATAAAACTCGTCTTCCGACTTCAGTTCCGGCAGAGCGGACCGGTCGGCATACAAACGGCAGCCAATCAGCTCCTTGGCCGCGTTGCGATCGTCAATCCCTTTGATTTTTACCCGGAGCAGTTCCTTTGAATGCCCGGAAACTTTTACTTCCAACAAACGACCGTGCTGATCTTCGAGCACACCGTAGCGTTCAAGATTGCGTTCGGATTCGGTAAAGCTTTTTACCTTCACCTCGCCTTTTATCCCGTGAACCCCGACGATTGCCCCCAGACAAATCCTGCGTCCGCTGTCCATAAAAGTTCTTCCTTAAAAAACCGTTGAAAAAAGCTTATTCGGCAGAAGAAGCTGCTTCGGCATTCGCGGCAGCGGCGGCTTCTTTCTCTTTCATTCTTTCCTGAGCCTTGGCCTTCGGAGCCGACTTCTTCGGCTGTTCACGCAAAGCCGGAGCTTTTACCAGACCGAGGTTGGAAAACAGCTTTTCCAGTCTTTCGGTCGGCTGGGCGCCGACGCCGAGCCAGTATTTGACTCTTTCTTCGTTGATAACCAGTCTCTGTTCATGATCCTGCGGCAAAAGCGGGTTGTAAGTTCCCAGCTTTTCGATAAATCTGCCGTCGCGGGGCGCTCTCTGGTCGGCCGCCACAACACGGTAAAACGGACGTTTTTTGGAACCGCCGCGGGATAATCTGATACGAACTGCCATTTTTTGTTTTCCTTTCTAAAAAAGTTTTCTAATTAAAACAATCTCCGCCTTATGGCCTAAAACGGAAACTTATTGCCCGTTCCCCCCGGAAATTTTCCGAAAGGAACGTTTTTCATCATTGAAGCAAGACCGCCGAAACCGCCGCCCCTGCCCATTTTTTTCATCATCGACGCCATCTGCTCATATTGTTTCAAAAGCTTATTGACATCATGAACTTCCACACCCGAGCCCGCGGCAATTCTTTTCTTGCGCGAAGCTTTGATGATATCGGGATTTTTCCTTTCGGCCTTGGTCATCGAAAGGATAATCGCCTCCTGTTTTTTAATCAGCGCGTCGCCGATGCCGGCATCCGCAATCTGATTTTTGAATTTCGACAACCCCGGGATCATCCCCATGATGCCCCCCAGACTGCCTAATTTTTGAATCTGGCGCAGCTGTGACAGCAGATCCTCCAGATCAAACTTTCCTTTCATCATCCGGACCGCCATTTTATCGGCCTCTTCCCGGTCCACCTTTTCGATTGCGCGCTCGACCAGAGAAACCACGTCCCCCTGTCCGAGAATGCGCCCGGCAATCCGGTCGGCGTGAAACTCTTCCATTTCGTCGGTCTTTTCGCCGGTACCCAGATACTTGACCGGCACCCCGGCAATCATCCGCATCGACAGTGCAGCACCGGCCCGGGACGATCCGTCGATTCTGGTCAGCACAATACCTGTCACCCCGAGTTTCTCGTTAAACTCTCTGGCCACGTTGCAGGCATCCTGCCCCATCATCGCGTCCGCCACCAGCAGCGTTTCCGCCGGCGAGGCCAGTTTTTTAACTTCCTGCAGCTCTTCCATCAGCGCATCGTCAATATGCAGACGCCCGGCCGAGTCGAGAATCAGCACGTCAAAACCGCCTTTTCTCGCCGCCTCCAGTGCCCGTCTGGTAATTGCCTGCGGCTTTTCACCGCTAACGATCGGCAGGGAATGTCCACCGATCTGCTGCGCCAGCTGCTCCAGCTGCTCCTGCGCCGCCGGACGGTAAACGTCGAGCGAAGCCAGCAGCACTTTGCGGCTTTTGCCGAGCATTTTCGCCAGCTTGGCCGAACTGGTGGTTTTACCAGACCCCTGCAGACCGACCGTCAGGATCACTGCCGGCGGTACCACATTTAAATTCAGACCATTGTTCTCAGCCCCCAGCAGCTTGACCAGTTCGTCATGCACAATTTTGACCACCAACTGCCCCGGCTGGATGGAACGCACCAGCTTTTCGCCGCGCGCTTCTTCTTTAACCCGAGCGACAAAGTCTTTGACCACCGGCAGCGCCACGTCGGCCTCAAGCAGGGCCACCCGGATTTCCCGCATAGCCTCGTCGATATCCTTGTCGCTCAACACCCCGCGGGAGGTGATCTTGGCAAAAACGCCGCTTAGTTTGTCCGTCAGACTTTCAAACATGCCTATACCTGTAAACTATTGCACGCCAGTGTGCGAACCCTCGCTGACTGGCGGCACTCCTCGGAGTGTGGTTAATATCTAGTACGCAATGAAAAATCATTGATCTTTTGCCTGACTATATCCGATAAATAACAATAGTCAAGCAAAAAAACGTGCTTGGTTTTCAGCCTTCTTAAGCATTTTGCTGCTGCGCCGCTTTTGCTATCTCTTTTTCGCTGATACGAGTCGGCGTAACCGTTCCCGATACACGATGAGAGTTATCATAGCGAAGTGAATGCAACCGCTCTGCTATCGATACCCGAGCCCCTTCCTGAATAACGCTATCATGCCCCGCGGACAATTTGGCGCGCATATTGCTGACAACGGCACTTTGCGCTTGCTCTCTCGTGTGTCTTATCCCATTTTTCGCCCCATCTGCCTGAGCAAGAACGGCACTTTCCTCCCTGATCGGCGTTTCTTTTTTATCAGCAGCGGAGGCATTATAGATGTCACGTCCGGCCAATGTGGCATCAACGGCAACGCTGGCTGCCGTTCCCAACCCCGGAAAACACCCCAGCGCTCCGGAAGTCACTTCTCCGCAGGCGCCTTTCCAGTCACCTTCTTTAAGCCGCCCATAGGCAAAATAAACACCGGCAGCAGCGCTGACAACCGGAATCTTTTTCAGCAAAGATTTGCCGACGGCTTTACTTGCAATCTTTCCGGTCGCTTTTTCCATCGTTTTTTTAATGCCTCTGACCACGGTCGTTTGGCCGATTTTTTCACCAGCTTTACTAATTGCTTTAACGACTTTAGTATTGCTTACTTTCTTGCTGATCTTCTCATATTGTCGTCCCAGCCAGCTGTTATTCAGTTTATCGCTTCCTTTTTCTATCGTCTTATCAATGGCGGTGTTGAGCCTGTCATCCGCTTTTTTGATCGAAGCCGTGATCGATTGGGAAGAAGATGCCGCTTTTCCCGTTGCCTTTCCAACTGTTTTTCCAACACTTTTCTCTAGTGCCGACGAACTTTCTACCACTTCCGACACCGTTTCTTTCCCGGCATTGACTGCCGCGTTGGCTTCCGCTCTTTCTTTGGGGCGCACATTTAAATTCCGCCACATCTGACTTTCGCCGAGTTCGTCATATTGTGCAATAACGTTGTTACGTCGGGCAACCATATTTCCCTTCAAATTATCATCGACCGGATTGTGCAGTTCCAAAAAATCGCGCCACCGCCTATCCTTCACTACGCCATTCTCATCCAGTTCCAATGGAAAGATCTTCCTAGTCGTATACGTGCCTTCCAAACTTTCCACGGCAATATAAATTTTTTTCAATTTATTCTGATGTGCCAAAACCGCCGTTTCGTCGCTTGATCCTCTCAATCTCCCATGATCAAACTTTCCGTCGGTAAATTTGACAACTTCATTATTGCCGGAGGCTGCTCCAGCATCCAGATAAAGAAACTCCTGTTTCTCCCTCCGGCTTTCATATTCATACACAAAGCCGAATTTTCGTCCATCATACTTTTTAACATTGTGGGTAGACTGGCCAAACGCATATCCGATACAGCCGGTCGGCAGATATTCCTTACCGTTAACTTCAATTGAACTGCAGCCAACCTGCGACGCCGCATAAGTAAAACTCATTCTTTTTTCTCTTGCCAGAATCGAATACGGCTTGCCGCCATTTTGCCCGGCATGGAACACGCTGGTTAAAACGCCGTCATTATCCAAAGAAATCTGGTTGGCGGCATTTGGTAAAGCGGCGTCAATCCCTTTGGCCGCCGCCTCTTGCAACATCGTCTCCTGATATTCTTTTTTAATATAGGGAAACAATTCGTTTGCATAGGTCTTCATAACGTCTTTAGCAAGCTTGTCAGCCGTCTCCGCAGACCAAGCACCGCTCTCCATAAGCGGCGCAGCCTGCTCTTTTACATTCATAACTATTTTGCTGTAATCTTCCGGATTGTCCGCCCGCATTTTTGCCACTAAACCCGTAAGTTTTTTATAATCGCCGGAATCTATATATTCTCTGGCAAAGTCTTTCATAATCTCATCATAGCGGTTATCAGGCTGAGACTTGGCCACCATTTCGAGATCCAATAGCGTATTGCCTGCATCGCCGTTGCCATGAAGCGGCCCGTCCGTAGCCCAAACCAGCGCCTCGCGGCTGCGCGGATTTGAAAGAGATGCCTGACCGCCGCTTTCATAAATCGCATCAATCATCATCGTGTTAGCTTTCAACGCATCTTCTGGCGCTAAAAAAGGAGCATAAATACAGCGTTCTTCTTTATCTACCACAAAAACATTAGGATTGACGGATAGGGGATCCATATGGTCAACAACTTCCAGTCCCCTTTTCTTCATTGCTTCCAGAATTTTATCACCGACACCACCGACAACACCCACTTCCGAATAAGCGACCACTGGCGCAGCCGGTCTGTCAAGCCCCTCATAATAACGGCGGACTGAACGTCGGACTTTTTCCGGATATTTGCTCTGACAAATTTGTCCCTCGATGTATTCTTCTGTCAGTCCTTGGGTTTTGACGGTTTCCTTGTCAATTGTCGGCGGATTGATGATATACTCTTTCTTGTTCTCAACAAACTGGCGGATAATTTCTCTTTCTTGTGCAGGATAGGGAGACTTCTGCCAATTTTCTTCCAGTGCACTCAACTGTTGATCTGCGTTTTTTGCTGTATGTTGATAGTAGGATGCCTGCTCTGCTCTGGAAGCAATCTTTTTTTCAAATTCATTCGTTGTGGCTTCAACGCTTTGTGGATCCATTTCCGCAATGGCCTCCAGTTTCAATTTCAAATCATTTGAACCGTAAGCATAGGCCACATCGGCGTTTTTTGCTAAAGCTGACGTTTTCGAAACAACGTCGCTCTGACGGTATTTCTCTACAAAAGCATCCAACTCGCGGTTAGCCTTTTTTATTTTACCCCCTGATCGCAGTTTGTCGACAAGACCTGTCGGCTGTTTCGACAAACGCTCCAGGTCCGAAGGAGAAAACTCTCCCGTACGAACATATTCCGCCAGCAGCCTTTTAACATTCCGGCATCTGTCCTCGGGATAAGCGGCAACCAGCCGTTCAACGTCGCTTTCAAACTCATCTAACTTCAAATTTACCGCACGCACTTCGGAAATACGCGCATTAATTTCGGCAATTTTATTTTCACAATCGTGTTTTTTCAGCAAAATCGGCGCCGACCTGTCGGCAATATATTCCTCATAAAGCTGCTGATGTCTCCGAGCCAGAAATTCATCCAAATCCCCTTCTGTCCTGACCACTTGGCGCAAATCTTCAAAATACGGCATATTATAAATTTCACCGCTTTCATTATCCAGCAGAATTTTTCTTTCCGAATCAGTTTTTAGCCAATTGTTTTGATTATAATTTGACCAGTTATAGATGTCATCGTTAATCACTGTCATCACCTTCGTTTTTTAACATTTTCGGAAAAAATTATACAACGAATAGACAAAACTAACAACTAAAAAATACACATATATAAAGCATAATTATTCCAAAAAAACTGCGTTAAGCGGAAAGTTGCTTTCCGCCTTGACAGACATCCGGAACTTTTCGACCCAAAGCCCATGAGCGTTCGGCAAAATTTTCAAATTCAGATTTTTGAGCTCTGTTTGCCCGTCAAACCGGCCCAAATTGACCGCATATCCATCCCTCAATCAACTGATCGGCCGACCGGCAGCAGTCCGGACGAACGGCGTGATCGATTTCAACTTCGCGGCATTTGACCGTCGGAATGTCGGAAACCGCCGTTTCGCAACTGGCAAAGGAATCAAAAGTATGAACGACCAGCGTATTTTCCAGACCGAGCACGCCGGGATAAACGTTACTGTATTTCTCCGCCTGACACAAAAACTCTTCCTCGTGCTTCCCCGAATAAATACGCCATTTTTCCGGCGCCCGCTCTTCGTCCGTCCGCGCCACCTGCTTGGAATTGAAAAACGCGATTTTGCTTTCCGCCGCCAGACTCTGTTCATAAAAATAATCGGTGACTTCGTTCGGCGTCCGCGGCCCGTTGACAACGATTACATTGTAGTTTTTGTCGGCCAGCGCTCGCATACGGCGGAAAATGTCTTCGGCATGGCTCAGGGTAAAGCGTATTTCCGGCCCCTCCACCCAGCCGCCGAGAGCAAACACCGCATTCGGCCGTCCGTTCCGGTAAGCGGCGGCCATTTCCCGCATCTTCGGCTGTCCGAACTTCTGTCGGATAAAAGTCCGGGATATATTATGAACAATCCCCTCCGAAACGAAAATTTTCCTTTTCAGTTCTGCATCGGCTTCCGGCGTCTGCCGTTCTTCTTCGCTTAGGAGATGTCCGCAGACATGAACCACGTCGGCAAACCGGTAACGGTATATGCTCGAATTGACGGCGGCCGTCATGTCGTGTGCGGCATAGTAGTCTTTAACCGCCCGGCAGACGGCGTCAACGTCGGCAGCGGCATGGCCTGCATCTTCCGGTGAACGAATGGTAACAAAAACCTTCGGCACCAGCAAATGGCGGGAAAAACAATCGTCCAGACAACGAAAAACGTCACGTTTGAAAGCTTCGTCGTCGGCGTAAAGATGCCGTTTGAGCGGCCCGCCCGCCACGTTTTCAAAACACATGTCAAGGTTATAGGCAAAATGCACGTCCCCGCAGCAAAAGTGCATCAGCCCCGACAACACCCGCGCAGCTGGTTAAACTCCCCCGGTTTCGGCATCGAAGGCGCAAAAGCAATCATATGCCTGATCATAACACAATCCCCCTTTGGTTCCTTTTGCGGGCAACGAACCGCCCGGCATTCAAAAGAACGAAAAAGCCCCCGTAAAACGGGTAGTTCTTCATATGCGGCTAAAAGCCTTTACCGCTTGCCTCCCTGAACGGGGCACTCAAAAATCTGCCAGACGCAATCCATTACTACTTACCCGTAAACGGGGCGTTAAAGTCCATTATCAGCCGCTCGGCCAATTGATCTTGTTTAAGCTGCTCTTTAATGTATTATGTTATTTTCTCGGTATTTTTTCCAACTGTGTCTACATAATATCCTTTACACCAAAATTTTCGATTAGATATTGATATTTTATATTACTCCAACGTTCGTATATCATTAAGCTGCTCTTTCCTTTGAAAAACCACATAAAACTTGATATACTTATTTTCGATGGCATTTTTACTAAAATATGAACATGATCCGGACAGGCTTCTCCTTCTATTATCTCTACACCTGTCCGTCGGTATAACTCCTTTAATATTTTTACTATTTCATTTCTTTTACATCCGTAAAAGATCTTGCTCCGATACTTCGGCGCAAACACCGTATGGTATTTATAATTCCAACTCGCATGCAATAATCTTTCTATGGCATTTTTCATAAATGACCTCCAAATGAGTTATTTGGCGTCTTGGCAGACCGTAAAACTTTAACTCATTTGGAGCGCTATTGTCCAATTATCGCTTTAAGCTTTTCTGAACCATGTGTCTAACGCGGCATTTTCCGATGACAAAAACCCCGGCCGTTGCCGCCGGGGTCTGTTCTCAATTCAGAATTTGTCCGTGGCAGTGCTTGTATTTTTTGCCGCTGCCGCAGGGACACGGATCATTGCGTGAAACCTTGCCCCAAGTTGCGGGATCGTTCGGGTCAACCGTCGTCTTCGCATACTGGAAAGGAACCGCCTTTTCTTTCTCTTCCGCCGGCACCCCCGCACCGCCGCTGACCAGACTTTCGGGACTTTCGTGAATGGCCTGCATGCGGGTATTGCTTTCCCTCAGCCGCAGGTCTTCCTCACTGCTGTTCTGAATCTGCGCGCGGCAGGTCAGGAAAGTAACTTTTTCCCGCAACAGGTCAAGCATGTCGGAAAACATGTTGAAAGCTTCCTTCTTGTATTCGTTCAGCGGATCCTTCTGTCCGTAGGCGCGCAAAACGATGGTGTGGCGCATGTAATCCAGCGTGGCGATATGTTCTTTCCACAACTGGTCCATTACCTGCAGCAGAATGTTCTTTTCCACCAGACGCACCAGTTCTTCCGGCACCCCGCGGTTTTTCTCGACAATGTTCTGCTCAATCACTTCAATGATCTTGCTGCTCATGGTTTCGGCGTCCATCTCCGGTTCTTCCGCCCATTTGTCAACCGGCAGCACAAAACCGGTCACCCGCCAGATTTCCTGTTGCAGCTCGTTTAACGGCCATTCCTTCGGCGTCAGACTCTGTTGCAGATAAGGCGCCAGCACGTCGTTCAGATATTCGTCGCGCATTTCCGCCACCGTTTCCGACACGTCGGAAGTTTTCATCAGTTCCTTGCGCTGGTCGTAAATCACCTTGCGCTGATCGTTCATTACGTTGTCGTACTTCAACAGGTTTTTGCGGATGTCGAAATTGCGTTCTTCCACTTTCTGCTGCGCTTTTTCCAGCGCTTTGCTGATCCAGGGATGAACCAGCGGCTCACCTTCCGGCAGACCCAGCTTCTGCAGCATTGCCGACATTCTTTCCGAACCGAAAATGCGCATCAGATCGTCTTCCATCGACAGGAAAAATTTGGAAGTACCCGGGTCGCCCTGGCGACCGGCGCGGCCGCGCAGCTGATTGTCGATACGGCGGCTTTCGTGCCGTTCGGTGCCGAGAATGTAAAGTCCGCCGGAAGCAATCACCTTTTCCTTGTCGGCTTCGCACTCAAGTTTGATTTCCTCTTTCATCCGCTCGATCTGCTCCGGCGTTTCGTTGCCCTTAAGCTGCGCCTTCAAACGCATATCCGGGTTGCCGCCGAGCTGGATGTCGGTACCGCGACCGGCCATATTGGTGGCAATCGTAATCGCGCCCGACACGCCCGCCTGAGCAACAATCGCCGCTTCGCGTTCGTGATGACGCGCGTTCAGCACCTCAAATTTAACGTCGCTTCTGGCTTTCAGCATGTCAGCCACCAGTTCCGATTTTTCGATCGAAGTAGTACCGACCAGAACCGGCTGCCCCTTGGCATGGCATTCCAGAATGGTCTTGATGATGGCTTCATATTTTTCTTTTGCCGTGCGATAAATTTCGTCATGGTGATCCACGCGCTGAACCGGCCGGTTGGTCGGAATTTCGATACAGGAAAGATTGTAAATATCGCCGAACTCCGCTTCTTCCGTCATCGCCGTACCGGTCATACCCGACAGCTTTGGATAAAGGCGGAAATAATTCTGGAAAGTGATTGAAGCCAGCGTCTGGTTTTCCGACTGGATGGCGACATGTTCCTTGGCTTCGATCGCCTGATGCAGACCGTCGGAATAGCGGCGTCCTTCCATCATGCGGCCGGTAAATTCGTCGATAATCACCACCTTGCCGTCTTTGACGATGTAGTCCACATCGCGGATCTGCATTTTGTGCGCTTTTAAAGCGTTGTTAACATGCTGCACCAACGCCACGTTGGCCATGTCGTAAAGGCCGCCGTCCTTAATCTGCCCGATTTCCTTCAACAGCTGTTCAACGTGTTCCATACCGGCTTCGGTCAGGGTAACGCTTTTGGCCTTTTCATCCTTTTCGTAGTCAGCCTCCGTCAGCTTGGGAATAATGCTGTTGACCGCCACGTATTTTTCCGAGGAATCCTCGGCCGCGCCAGAGATAATCAGCGGCGTGCGCGCCTCGTCGATCAAAATCGAGTCCACCTCGTCAACGATCGCAAAGTTAAACGGCCGCTGCACCATCTCGGAAAGCGCAAATTTCATATTGTCGCGCAAATAGTCAAAACCCAGCTCGTTGTTGGTGCCGTAAATAATGTCACAGGCATAGGCGGCACGGCGTTCCTCGTCGTTTTTGCCGTGTACGATATAGTCGACCGTCAGCCCCAGAAAACGATATACCTGCCCCATCCACTCGGCATCGCGTTTGGCCAGATAGTCGTTGACGGTAACAATATGCACGCCTTTGCCTTCCAAGGCGTTAAGATAAGCGGCAAGCGTGGCGACCAGCGTTTTGCCTTCGCCGGTTTTCATTTCGGCAATCATACCCTTGTGCAAAACGATGCCGCCGATCAGCTGCACGTCGTAATGACGCTGGCCGAGCGTTCTTTTGGCGGCTTCGCGTACCACGGCAAAAGCTTCCGGCAACAGGTCGTCAAGAGTTTCCCCCTGTTTCAGGCGCTCGCGGAACTCCGCCGTTTTCGCCTTCAGCTCTTCGTCGCCGAGCTTAACCGTCTGCGGTTCCAGCGCGTTAATCTTGTTTATTATTTTATACTGTTTTTTGATAAAGCGGTCATTGGCGCTGCCAAAGAACACCTTTGCAATTTTGCCTATCATAAACTTTTCCACCTTGATAATATTTAAGTCAACCTTACATTTAATGTTTATATTTACTAAAGTCAATAGCTTGAAAAGAAGTTATAAACTTTGTGAAAATTTTTGCTTGGAATATTTCCGATTTGTTATTATAAATGAACGTAGTGTTATTTTTTGGAGGTAATTATATGAAAACGCAATACGTAGCCGCCGCTGTCCTGTCAGCGCTGATATTAAATCCGCTGCCGGCCGGCGCCGAAGGCAAAGACGGAGTTGCCGCCGTCGTCAACGGCAAGAAAATCACCGTTGCCGAAATCAAAAAGACTTATGAATCCGCTCCGCAGATCAAAGCACAGGTTACTTTCGACCAGTTTTATCCTCAGGCCGTCACCGTCTGGGCCAACGGCGAAGCCCTGCAGCAGGCCGCCAAAAAAGCCGGCGTCGAATCTTCCGCCGAATACAAACAGCAGCTGGAAGCAATGAAAAGCGACCTGGCCGGAAAAGTTTATCTGAAACAGGAAGTCGAGAAGAAAATTTCCGACAACGACGTCAAAAACTTCTACAACCAGTACAAAAAAGAGTTTAAGCCGCAGAAGGAAATGAGAGCACGCCACATTCTGGTTGACAGCGAAGCCACCGCCAACGACATCATTACCAAAATCAAAAAAGGCGACGACTTCAACGAACTGGCCAAGAAATATTCCAAGGAAAAGAATCCCGACCTCGGCTATTTCACCAAGGAAATGATGGTGCCCGAATTCGGCGACGCCGCCTTCAGAATGAAAAAAGGCCAATATTCGCAAAAACCGATCAAGACCAACTTCGGCTATCATATCATTGTTGTCGACGACATTCGTGACAGCAAACCGGTTTCCTTTGAAGAAGCGGAACCGCAGATCAGAACCAGAATGGCACAGGAGCTGCTGCCGGGCGTTCTGAACGATGTTGTCGCCAAAGCCAAGATCGAAAAATATCAGCTGGACGGCAAGGTCATGCCCAACACGCCGGCCGTTCCGGCTCCGGCAGCCAAATAAGGCTGCGCCGTTCAAAAAAACCGCTCTGAAAAGAGCGGTTTTTTTATTATCCATAATCCGGCCGAAAGCCCTAATCCCATGGTTTTATACAATATTTTCATGACCTTCCCCCTTTATCCATATACTTTGTTCAGGTGATGTAAAATATTGTACGATAAAAAGCGGCAAAAATCAAGATGAAAAATCGAGGGTTAGCGGGGCAAA
>CABUBU010000036.1 GCA_902489795.1 uncultured Azospirillum sp. | reverse complement strand
TGACAGGAAGAATACCTTACTTCCGAAACAATCTTTTGGGTATTGCTGTCATAGCTCTGCTGCGTACAAAAAGACCCCGATCCATACGAGTTTTCGTACCCCTCACCCGCAGACCCCTTGGTCGTTTTGCATTCGTGGTCAGTATACTTGTATTGCGACGAGTCGCATTCGCATTTATACTTGTTGCCGCATTTACCCTTCGTTACCAGCGGGTAAACACAGGGAGCATCATAAACATATTCCTTGCCGCAACACTTTACATAATTGTTATTATACGGGCAATATGCCGTAATGTCCTTGTTCGGATCATTTCGGCATTCGGCTGCAGTAGTACCGAATCCCTCCTTTTTACACAAATTTCCGTCTTCGCCCGGATCCTTATAATCGTCGAAACTGCCGCCGCCCGTACAGTTTTCCTCGCCGACAAAACAGACTTTGGCCGAAGCCGGTGTTGCCGCAAGCGTGCATAAACACACGGCTAGCAGCCACAACCTCATGGTTTTATACAATATTTTCATGACCCTTCCCCTTTATACATAATATTTCGTTCAGGTGATGTAAAATATTGTACGATAGATAGTTATAGAAAATTTCCCCGACAGTCCTTGATTTTTCGTCTTGATTTTTGCTGCATTTTAACGTACCTTTTTCCGCGACAGGCAAAAAAATATATTTTTATATTAAAATCAAACGTTTAATCAAAACAAACTAAGCATATTTCAAACTATCGAGAAATCCTTGCAGAATATAGGCTGCTGCAGAAGCATCCAACACTTTTTTGCGTTTCGCACGCGACAAATCAACCTCTCTAATCAAGAAGCTTTCCATCGCCGAGGACGAAAGCCGTTCATCCCAAAAAGCGACCGGCAAAGCAAACGTTCTTTCCATTTTGGCGGCAAAGGCGCGGACTTCTGCGGCAATTTCCCCTTCCTCGCCGTTCATTTGCAGCGGCAGGCCGAACACCATGCCGCCAATCTCCTTTTCCACAACGATTTGGCGGATTGCCGCCAGATCTTTTGTCCAGTCCTGACGATAAACAATGGTATAGGAAGAAGCAATCGTCAATGACAGATCAGAAACAGCCACCCCCAGCCGGCGACTGCCGTAATCAAAGCCGATCAACGCTTTTTTGGCCGGCAGTTTCGCTTTAAAATCCGCAAGTTCCATTTTTCCGTCCTCATAAATTTTTTGTCCGCTAATGAAATTTTAACGATGTTAACATATGTTATATCATAAGTAAAATTTTAAAATCCCAAGGTGTTAAAATGAAAATCATATATTACGCTGCCCTGGCGCTCGGTTTCCTGATTTCCCCCGTTCGCGCCGAGTTGAAAATTGACGTTAACGGCGCCATGCGCGAACCGATGCCGATCGCTTTTCCACAAATGTCTGGCAGCGGCGAGGCTGCTTCCTACGGCGAACGGATTCGCGAAGTTGTGATCGCCGATCTGGAACGTTCCGGCCTTTTCCGCATTATTCCGGAAGACAGCTATATCCAGACTTTTACCTCGATTGACGAATTGCCGCGCTTTACCGACTGGAAAGCGCTTAACGCCGCCGCGCTTATCCAGAGCGCCATCTCCGAAATCGACGCCGCCAACCTGCGGGTGGAATTCCGCCTGTGGGACGTTTATTCCGAAGAACAGATGAAAGGCCAGTCGTTTACCACCACCAAAGACAACTGGCGGCGGGTGGCACATGTGATCGCCGATGCTGTTTACGAACGTCTGACCGGAGAAAAAGGCTATTTTGACACCCGCATTGTTTACATTTCCGAAAGTGGCCCCGCCACCCGCCGCATCAAACGGCTGGCAATCATGGATCAGGACGGCGAAAATCACAAGTTTCTGACCAACGGCGCCTCCATGGCCCTCACTCCGCGTTTTTCGCCCAACCTGCAAAAAATCACCTATTTGTCTTATGCCGGCACCACGCCGAAAGTCTATATGCTTGACATCGAAACCGGCAAACAGAAATTGGTCGGCGAATTTAAGGGCATGACTTTTGCCCCCGTCTTTTCACCCGACAGTTCCAAACTGCTTTTGAGCTACGCTAAAGGCAGCACCACCGACATTTACGAACTGGATCTGAAAACCGGCAAAAGCGTACAGCTCACTTCAGGCACTTCGATCAACACCTCGCCCAGCTACTCGCCGGACGGTAAACAGATTGTGTTTAACTCCGACCGCGGCGGTAACCAGCAGCTTTACGTCATGGACGCCGACGGCAGCAACGTCCGCCGCATCAGCTACGGCAACGGCCGCTATGCCACGCCGGTATGGTCGCCGCGCGGCGACTACATCGCCTTCACTAAAATGGCCGGCGGACAGTTTTATATCGGCGTTATGTACCCGGACGGCAGCGGCGAACGTCTGATCACCAGCGGCTATCTGGTGGAAGCGCCGGTTTGGGCACCCAACGGCCGTGTGCTGATGTACTTCCGCCAGGACAAAGGCACTTCACGCAGCAACGCGCCGGTCAAACTCTACACCATCGACCTCACCGGCTACAACGAACGGATGATTGTCACCCCCGCCGACGCTTCGGATCCGGCGTGGTCGCCGCTCCTGCCATAATTGCAGCTGGATCGAAACCTTGCAAAACAGACGCTTCGGCGTCTGTTTTTTGTATCGTGAGATCCCGGATAATTCGGGGGATTCCTTTTATGCCTGCCGGATAAGTCGTCCCGCTTCTTTAAGCTGTCCGATTCTCTTCATTTTTACGCAAAAATTTCCGGCACAAAAAAAGCTCCGCTTTCGCGGAGCCGATTTGAAAGGCGTCAATTGATTAACCCTGGCAAGCCTTGAACTTCGGGTTCTTCTTATTGATAACGAAAATCCGGCCTTTACGACGAACGATTTTGCAGTCCTTATCGCGGTTTTTCTTGGTTTTTAAAGAACTATACAGTTTCATAACACATTCCTCATATCAGATGTTTTGCTGCAACTTATGCTAAAACTCGGCTTTTGTCAACCATATTTTTGGTAAAATGTGGTAAAAACGAAGATTATTTTTGCATTGCAAAATATTTCCCCTATAATCGGCTTAAAGATTCAAAACAAGGAGCCATGATGAAAAAAACGTTTTTAACCATAACCGCCGCCCTGCTGCTTTCCGCTTCGGCACGCGCACAGACCGTGGGGTACATTGACGAGGTCAAAACGCTCGGCTACATTGCCGGCCAGGGCATGGCCTGCGGCGCCTCCAAATTCCAGACCTTTGAAATGCTGGCCCGTGCCATTCTCATCACCAAGGCACCGAGCAACAAAATGCAGGCCAAAGCCATGTATGCCTACAACAACGCCAAGGCAGACGGCTTTTTTGCCAAGCAGGCAGACGGCTTTTTTGAATGCGACGACATCAACCGCCGTTTTAACGACCAGCCGATTTATCAGGCGACACTGTATGCCGACGGCAGCATCAAAATGCCCGACGGCAAAATTTTTACCCCGCGGCAGCCCTATGACGCCACCCTGCTTTATCAGGACAGGAACGACCGCATGAACGCGCAGAAAATATATGACCGCGGCAAAAAGGTAAAAGTCGGCAAAATAACCGTTGAAAACGATTCTTCCGCCGCCGGGTCGTCCGCGGAAGCAACCGGCTACGGCCAGCCGCCGGCACCGGCCGAAGCTGCGATCGGACACATCCGGCGTCAATAAAAAACAACTGATAAAGCAAACGACAATAAAGACAGAAATAAGGAGAATATTTAAATGGCATCTTACCAGTATGTTTACGTCATGCAGAATTTAAGCAAAGTTTTTCCGGGAGGCAGAGAACTGTTTAAAGGCATCACGCTTTCCTTTTTGCCCGGTGCCAAAATCGGCGTACTGGGGGTCAACGGCGCCGGCAAGTCCACCCTGCTGAAAATCATGGCCGGCGTCGACAGGGAATTTAACAGCGAAGCCTGGGCTGCCGACGGTGTCAGAGTCGGCTACCTTGAACAGGAACCGAAACTGGATCCCGCCAAAAACGTGATCGAAAACATCATGGACGGTTTGGGCGAAACCCGCGACCTGCTGAAAAGATTCGAAGAAGTCTCCGCCCGTTTTGCCGAACCGATGAGCGACGAAGAAATGAATGAACTGATCAACGAGCAGGCCGAACTGCAGGAAAAAATCGACGCCTGCAACGGCTGGGACTTTGAACGCGGCATTCAGATTGCAATGGACGCCCTGCGCTGTCCGCCGGCCGATGCCGACGTTACCAAATTGTCGGGCGGAGAAAAACGCCGGGTCGCCCTCTGCCGCTTGCTGCTGCAAAAGCCCGACATGCTGCTGTTGGACGAACCGACCAACCACCTGGACGCCGAGTCGGTCGCCTGGCTGGAGAAGCATCTGCAAAACTATGCCGGCACGGTAGTAATGGTCACCCACGACCGCTATTTCCTCGACAACGTCACCGGCTGGATTCTGGAACTCGACCGTGGTCAGGGCATTCCTTATGAAGGCAACTATTCCTCCTGGCTGGAACAGAAGCGCAAACGCCTGGAGCAGGAAGAAAAAGAGGAAACCGCACGGCAGCGCACGCTGGCCAGCGAACTGGAATGGATCAGGAAAAATCCGAAAGCCCGGCAGGCCAAGTCCAAGGCCCGCATCAACGCCTATGACGAACTGCTGCAGGCGGCCGCCAAAGACAAAATCACCACCGCCAACATCAACATTCCGATGACCGAGCGGCTGGGCGACCTGGTCATCGAGGCCGAACATGTCACCAAAGGCTACGGCGACCGCATCCTGATCGAAGACCTGTCGTTTAAGATTCCGAAGGGTGCCATCGTCGGCATCATCGGCCCCAACGGCGCCGGCAAAACCACCCTCTTCCGCATGATCACAGGACAGGAAAAACCGGATTCCGGCACCATCCGCATCGGCGACACCGTTGACCTCGGCTACGTTGACCAAAGCCGCGACGAGCTTAACCCCGACAAAAACGTCTGGGAAGAAATTTCCGACGGTTTGGACATGATCACCTTGGGCAAAAAAGAGTTTCCGTCCCGCGCCTACGTCGGCCAGTTCAATTTCAAAGGCGGCGACCAGCAGAAAAAGGTCGGCCAGCTGTCGGGCGGCGAACGCAACCGTGTTCACCTGGCAAAAATGCTGCGCAAGGGCGCCAACGTCATTCTGCTCGACGAACCGACCAACGACCTTGACGTCGATACCCTGCGCTCGCTGGAAGAAGGCATCATGAACTACCCCGGCTGCGTGCTGGTCACTTCGCACGACCGCTGGTTCCTGGATCGTCTTGCCACTCATATCCTTGCCTACGAGGGCAACGGCCACGTCGAATGGTTTGAAGGTAACTTCGAGGAATACGAAAAGGACAAGGTGCGCCGTCTGGGCGAAGACGCCTGCAACCCGCACGCCATGAAATACAAGCCGCTTGAAAGATAAGGCGGACGTTTCCGGCAAACAAAAAAAACACCTTCCCCTTGCGGAAGGTGTTTTTTTTGAAAACAGGAAAAGACAAACGCGTTTATTCGTAAAAATAAAACTTGCCGCCGTATTTTCCTTTCGCCATCAGACTGCCGGTCGGAAGCGAAACTTCAAGATTCAGACGATAACTCTCACAACTTGCCGTTTCGTTCTCAAGCTTCCAGTCTTCGGCCACAATCGACGTCGAAGCAACGTCATATTCGCAGCATGCCATTTCCTCAATCAGCACGCCGTTGTCAAACAAAGCGCCGTAACGATAAAACGGAATCTCCAGATCAAACGCGTTATAATGAACAACGAAGTTTTCGCTTATGCGTTTCAGCGTCACATGTTCATCATATCCCTCCCAGGATACGGAAACCGATTCCAGCGTCATATTCAGACGACGGACATCCGCATACGCACAGTCCGGTTCGCACGCACGGGCATAGTTTGATTCACCGCCGACGGGAAGTTCCGCGGAATAAGTTTCCCCGTTCTTCTCCCGTCGACATCAGCGACCTGACCGTAATCGTCGACAGAAAACCGTCGCCTTCGCTTTTGGCCGTCACCGACTTATCAACGACTTTGCTCCTGACAATATAAGGCGCGCCGACAGGTCCCAAAGCCCGACTCAGCGTCACTTCGGCTTTCACCTCGTAAGTCCCGCCGCCGAACTCGACGGAAGTTGCCGAAATAATGATAAGGCATCACCTGACGGGTCACGCCGTCGTCATAAACGCCGACTTCGTAATGCAGACGATGAGAAAACTCAAACTCTTCCGTCACCACCGTATAAACCAAAACGGAATCGGTTATGGTCACAAAACCTTCGATTCTGCTTTCTCCGGTTTCCCGGGTTTGAACAACGCGAGGAGTGTCGAAATCCCAGACAACAACGTCCCTGGTTTCCGCAATGTTCGGCATTGAAGCGTTTAATGTGACCGCCGCGCGGTTGTCAAAAGCGCCTTTTGTCACGCCTCTGACCATTATCCACGACTCATAACTTAAAGACGTTCCGTCCGAAGCCGGCGTAACCGTGACTTCTTCCGCGCTGCCGTTGTCATAGACTTCGCTTTCTATAACTTCCGGGAACAGCGGATCCTTTTCGCAGGAACTCGTCAATACCACTCCGCAAATTGCGGCAGCTGCTGCCAGAATTTGCATAAATCTGTTTGCTTTCATACAACAAGTATTTAAATGTGAAACTTTACTTTTTATGTCTTTCAAACTTTTTTATGGTATTTTTACAAACCGCATACCGGCATTCTCAATCTGTTTAACGATAAACTTAATAGTTGCGGAAAATAATTTTGTTTGAAACTTCACCGTTTTCCGTCCGGCAGACATTCAGGGAATTGCTGCCCCGAGTTTGTTATTCCGGCTCTCGCCGTTTCTCCTTCTCTTTTCTCCGTCCTCTTTCTTCTTTTCCCTTCTTCCTCTTCCCCCTTATGGAAGCCCGAAACAGGTTCGGGATGACAGGAAAGAGTGATCCGGGATCCGCGGGGAGGTGTACAAGCTAAATCAACCCTGCTGTCTCAACCCCCGTTACACCATTTTTGATCAATAGGCCGTGGCTGATAATTCCAAGCATAACACCTCTTCCATTTAGTATCACTATCCCCATAACAGAGGCGCGTCGACCACGTATCTCCTTTGTTTCAATTTGATTATCCATTCCCAAAACAATCTGCGACTTCTTCTCCCCGTAAAGTTTCCAGCTCACATTACCCTGCAAAGAAACTGTTAATCCCCTTGCTCTTCTCTTAGAAGATGGATTTACACCTATATAAGCGTCACTGTAAATATTGGCAGATATTTCGGATTCATTCCCCTGAATTGTAACAACGCCTTTAAACGTTTGGGAATAACTGTCTACCTACGGATAAACCTTGATCGTTCCACCCAGCATTTCGCCGCCGGAAAGCAGGTTGATTACGGCAACGTCACTTACCGAAGAAGTCGGGACGGCAAAATTCAACGTCTTATACTTAAAGTAATACCCATTGGCCGTCAATTCGGACTTAAACGTATAACTGCTCTTTTCATTACAGAAAACAACTTTCGGCTTGCTCCCCGCCAAGGTAACTGCTTTTTCAAAAGTAACGCTGCCTCCGGTCAGGTTGGCATTCTCCAGCTTGAGCGGTCTTCTTACCGAAACCGCTTTGGCAAAAGCAATATTTACGTCAACAAAAGTCAACTCTCCGCTTTCGCTTTTGTTTCCCGGGAAATTCGTCCCGGAAAATATCCCGACGGTCTCGCCTCTTTCTTACAGGAAGCAGCAATATCATCATCGTCCGCAATATCTCCGAAATACGGTCCGGATCACAGAGTAGTCGCCTTTGACGATCCCAGCCCGACCACGTTGGCATAGCTTTCTATGGTCACGTCATCAGGCAAAATACCGACATCCGCATTTGGCAGCACAACCTCGGCACCGACGGCATAAGTTTGCTCCGCCACCGGCAGTTTTGCCTTTTCTACTTCCGTCAGCCTCTTATAAGTAACAACGTTCTTGCCGTTGAAAACGCCCATGTTTTTATTCCCTGTTTCCGTCAGGTAAAGCTTTACCGCGTCCGTGCAGCTGATACGTTCACAGCCGTCACCATCCGGAGTCGGCTGTCAGCCTTTTGCACACTGGGTGATAAATACCCGGTTTTTGCCGGCCGGACACGGGCACGGATTCCATTTTGTCGCCTTACCATAATTTTCCCCGCCGCTTGCCGGCTTTCCGTCCCTCAATTCCACCGGATAAGCCTCGCACGAACAGCAATCTTCCGCAAAGGTGACGCCGCCTTCAATACAGGTTTTGCCCTCGCCGCCGTAATCACAATTGGCAACCTGCACCTTATATTTTTCTTTGTTACACATACAGCTGTCCGTATACTCCGCTCCCGAACTGTCCCTGCACAGGCTTTGCGTTTTGTCACACTTTTCTTTGGGCTGAGTATAGATTCCCCGGTCACACAAACAAGCGGAATATAAAATTTCCTTTACCGTTTTTGCCTGCAAATTTTCCCCCTCGCCGGAAGAAACCGAAGACACCTGAGTACAGCTTGCCCCGGCCGAATAGGCATTGTCGCTTTCACACTGTTCTTCCGTATATTTGTAAACGTTCGGATCGCAGAAACAGGAATATTTGCTGCCGCATTTTCCGGTCATGATGTGAGGATAAGAACAAGAATCATAAATATATTCCTTGCCGCAGCACATCACGTAAGTGCTGTTGTACGGGTAATAGGCGACAATGTATTTCGTCATGTCCGCCTGACACAGGCTTTTTTCCGCATAGCCTTCCTGTTTGCACAGGCTGCCGTCGGCATCCGGCTTTTCATAATCGTCGAAACTGCCGCCGCCGGTACAGCTTTCCTCGCCGATAAAGCAGACTTTGACCGAAACCGGCGCCGCATACAGCAGGCAAAGGCATACCGCAAACAGCCACAACCCAATGGTTTTATACAATATTTTCATAACCCTCCCCCTTTATCCATATATTTTGTTCAGGTGATATAAAATATTGTACGATATTTAGTTATAGAAAATTTCCCCGCCCCCTTGATTTTTCGTCTTGATTTCTGCCGCATTTTATCGTGCCTTTTTTTTGCAACAGACAAAAGCAAACAAAAAATATTGTTTTTCAATGCATTAACAGATGCAAAAAAACAGATCCAAACACAACGAAAAACCGGCCTTTCGGCCGGTATGGTCAGTCGGTTAAAAATTTTATTTGCTTAACCAGTCGTTATAATTTTTACGGTTGCGAATCGCTGTCTGCACTTCAAGCGGCAGGCTCTTAAAAATCCGTTTTGAGGCCAGCCGGCGTTTATGCGGCAGTTCCAGGCGTCCCCATTCGGTGCGGTTGTAAACCGGAAACATCGCCCGCATACACTCATCCAACCCTTTATAGCGCTCGCCGGAAGGAATGTTTGTCAGCCGCGCCAGCGCCCGGTCAAAAGCTTTCAGCTGTTTTTGATAATCCTGTTCATTTTTCGCCTTGTCCAACAAAAAGCGAAAATCGCTGCGTGCCATTTTTTCCACCGCTTTGACGCATTCCCGATACTGCGGATAAGTTTTCGGCAGCAGGTTTAAGGCTCGCAGGCCGTAATTATAAGTTTCTCCGGTGGTTCCGCCCATTTCCGGCAAATGATGAATTACGCTGCGCAAATGGTTGGCAAGATTATGGTTTGGCGGACAGTTGTTAATGAATTTTTTGGTATGTTTGCGCCAATCAAGTAAATCTTCCGCCGTCCGCTGGTCTGCCTGTGTCATCGCATAGGCAAAATACATGGTATATTCGTCACCGAGAGCAGGCTCTTTCGGAAAAGTCTTTTTCAGTCCGCCGATCAGCTGCCGCAGTTCCTCCCCGTCAACCAGCCGGTTAAAACCCGCCGTCAGTTCATCGGCGCTTTGCACCCGCCGATAATGTTCGATAAGTTTGACCTTAAGGTCTTGAAAAGTTTCCGCCATCGGACAGTTCCGTTATTAAAAAATTACAAGTCTTTTACCATCCGCGCAAAGGTAATGCCGTTTTCCTCGAAAATGTCGCCTTCCTGCCGGTAGCCGAGTTTCTCGTAAAAATGAACGACCGACAGCATCGCATGCATGACAATCCGTGAATATCCCGCTTCCCTGGCGCGTTTTTCGGCATATTTTACCATCTCGCGGCCGACGCCCTCACGCTGATATTTACTGTCCACCGCCACCTGCATCAGCCGGATTTCCTCATCGTTGACCGGCACCAACATCAGCCCGCCGACCAGATTGTCGTCGAGGCTCTCCACACAGCCGATATGCAGATAGTTCATTTCCTTTTCGCGGTACATATCCAGAAACTTCAAACCGAGCGGTTCAAGCAGAACCTTGTAACGCAGTTCCACCAGCTCGTCATAGCGGGAAGAACCGAAATCGACGTCAATCATTTTTCTCATCTCAAACCTCCTGTCCGGATACATATTTATTGTTAGCATATTTTGCAGCCGTAATCAATATTATATTGCCTATTCTTTTTTTTTGCCCTATTTATGGGTATTAATACGGATAATTCAAGACAGGAAAGACATGGTTCACGATTTAAATCTTATTCGCAACTTTGCCATCATCGCCCACATCGACCACGGAAAATCGACCTTGGCCGACCGTTTGATCGAATACTGCGGCGGCCTTTCCAGCCGCGAAATGCAGGAACAGGTGCTCGATTCCATGGACATTGAGCGCGAACGCGGCATTACCATCAAAGCTCAGACTGTCCGCCTCAACTACACCGCGGAAGACGGCAAAACCTACCAACTCAACCTGATGGACACCCCCGGACACGTTGACTTTTCCTATGAAGTCAGCCGCTCGCTTGCCTCCTGCGAAGGTTCGATCCTGGTGGTTGACGCCACTCAGGGGGTAGAGGCGCAAACGCTGGCAAACGTTTATCTGGCAATCGACAACAATCACGAAATCATCCCTGTTTTAAATAAGGTCGACCTCCCTTCGGCCGAGCCGGAAAAAGTCAAACGGCAGATTGAAGACGTCATTGGTCTTGACGCCTCCGGCGCGGTGGAAACTTCCGGCAAAACCGGCGTCGGCGTTCCCGCCCTCCTGGAAGCGGTCGTCACCCGCCTGTCGGCGCCGAAAGGCGACGAAAACGCGCCCTTAAAAGCGCTTCTGATCGACAGCTGGTACGATTCCTACCTCGGGGTTATCATTCTGGTGCGGATCAAAGACGGCATTATCCGCAAAAAACAGCAGATCCGTATGATGGCCGCCGACACCGTTTACCAAATTGACAAAGTCGGCATCTTCACCCCCAAAATGCAGGACGTCGACGCGCTTTATCCAGGAGAAATCGGCTTCATCACTGCCAGCATCAAAAGCGTCAGCGATTGCCGCGTCGGCGACACCATCACCGACAACCGCACCCCCTGCGAAGCGCCGCTCACCGGTTTCAAGCCGTCGGTACCGGTGGTTTTCTGCTCGATCTTCCCGGTTGACAGCAGCCAGTACGAAAACTTAAAAGACGCTCTCGCAAAACTGAAATTAAACGACGCCAGCATCGACTATCAGAACGAAAACTCGGCCGCGCTCGGACTCGGCTTCCGTTGCGGCTTCCTCGGCCTTCTGCACATGGAAATCATTCAGGAGCGCCTGGGACGGGAATTTGACCTCGACCTTATCACCACCGCGCCCTCGGTTGCCTACAACCTCAATATGACCAACGGCGAACAGCTCACCCTCTGCAACCCGGCCGACATGCCGGACCTTTCGACCGTCCGCTCGATCGAAGAACCGGTGGTGCGCGCCACCATTCTGGTTCCCGACGAATATCTGGGCGCGGTATTAAAACTCTGTAACGACCGCCGCGGCGTACAGGAAGAACTGACCTATGCCGGCAGCCGGGCAATGGTGGTCTACAAAATTCCCTTAAACGAAATCGTTTTCGACTTTTACGACCGCTTGAAATCAATCACCAGCGGCTATGCCAGCTTTGATTATGAAATCGTCGGCCATCAGGAATCCGACCTGGTCAAGGTGCAGATTCTTATCAACGAAGAGCCTGTCGACGCATTGGCTTTTCTCTGCCACCGTTCGGAAGCGGAAGCCCGCGGCCGGCAGATTTGCGAGCGCTTAAAAGACCTGATTCCCCGGCATCTGTTCAAAATTCCGATTCAGGCGGCAATCGGCGGCCGCGTCATTGCCCGCGAAACCATTTCCGCCCTGCGCAAAGACGTCACCGCCAAATGCTACGGCGGCGACATCACCCGCAAGCGCAAGCTGCTCGACAAACAAAAGAAGGGCAAACTTCGGATGCGCCAGTTCGGCAAAGTGGAAATTCCGCAGTCGGCCTTCATCGAGGCACTGCGCATCAGCGACAAGTAAATCTCATTTCATTTACCGCTTGAGAAACAAACGAGGATTTATTATAATTACAGGAAATTATTTGGGAGGACCGTTCATGAAACTACCGATTCTGTTAATCACCGGGCTGATGCTGTTCTATCCGGCTGCCGGCTTTGCCCAGTCCGTCGAAGGCGTACAGTCTTTCAGCCAGCCGGAAGGTTCCTGGAAACGGAAAAATCAGGTGACGGAAGAAGAAGTCAAACCCCAGCAGCGTTTTTATGACGAAGCCGGCAAGTTTGCCATCGACAACATCGTCAACGCCGAACAGGTCTTCTGTTATGAGATCTTTCCGCAAAACAACGAATATGAAGGTTACACGCTGGACGGCTTTCCGATTCGCGGCTTCTGCGGCGTAATGGGGGAACCGGTGCGCAACATGGTGACGAAATACTTTCTCGGCACAGAAGGAAACGTTTTGTTTGACCAGGCCGAACAATGCGTTATCCAGCCAAAAATCATCATCCGTTTCGTCCGCGGCGTCGACTACACGGACATGCTGATCTCTGCACCCTGCCACTCGTTTGCCATTTTCTACGGCGGCGGAGTTCACATATACAACTTCAAACCCGGGGCGGCAATTATCGACGCCATGCTGAAAGCGCTCGGCCCCAAACATTCGGAATTCGTGTCGCCGTCGCTCTTAAACCAGGTGCTGCCGATCGGCGTCATTCAAAACGAACAGCAGCGCAAAATCGTCAACAAACGCAGCGAACCGATCCGCAAATGGGAGCAAAAAGCCAAAGCGGAAGAGGCCAAGCGCGCGGCGGAAGAAAAGAAAAACAACAGCGGCTGGAACAAGCTGAAAATGAAACCCTTCGGCCAGATGCAGTAACCGGAAAAATATAAACCGGCAACAGCAAATCCGCTCCATGCTCTCCGAAACATTTTGGAGAGCATGGTATTTGTTCTCCCCTTTTTACATCACGGACAATGCGATCCGGTCGATAATTCGTCCCGCTTTTCCTTTTCAGCAAAAAACTTTCCCGTCATCAACACGGCACGACAGCAAACCCGTTGCAATATCCGTCCCGACTTTTCCTCCGAAAAGCTCCAGCAAGCCGCAAAATCCGGTCGATAATTCGTCCCGCTTTTCCTTTTCAGCAAAAAACTTTCCCGTCATCAACACGGCACGACAGCAAACCCGTTGCAATATCCGTCCCGAC
>CABUBU010000035.1 GCA_902489795.1 uncultured Azospirillum sp. | reverse complement strand
CTTTTGTTAGACTCTTGCCAGACCGTCTAACTCATTTTAGCAAAGGAGTTTTTTTATCTGTAAAGCTGTAAGCTCTTTGGAACTAACAGCCTAGCCGCTAGTTTTCTTGTTACAAAAAAAGCCCCGGTATTCCGAGGCTTTGACAAGTTTTCAGTCTTTGTGTCGGAATGTGATCCGACCTTTTGTTAAGTCGTAGGGCGTCATTTCGATGTCGACTTTGTCGCCGACCATGACACGGATGCGGAATTTGCGCATTTTTCCGGCCGTATGAGCCAAAATTTCCACTCCGTTTTCCAGTTTGACCCTAAACATGGCGTTCGGCAGTTTTTCGATAACCGTTCCGGCCAGTTCCAGCAATTCTTCTTTCATAAATTGTTACCTCATTGTTTTTTAGCTAAGTGTATAAACCCTAAATTTTATTTTGGCAAATTATTTCTGCCATACTTTGGAAAAAAATGTATTTTTTATTAGCAAAACTTTAACGATGGGAGTATATTGAGTTGCAAGTTGAACTTTTTGAAAGGCCGATGTTATGAAAAAAGAAATGTTTGCCGACGACGGCGTCGAGCTGACGGAAGAAGAGTACGCGGCTCTTTTGAGCTGGAATGATCAGGACGTTGCCTTTGTCAAGAGCGATAAGATTGAAAACGGCGAAATCTGGCGGGTTTATACCGCGGACGGAACCCCGCTGGCGATTGCCGACAGCAGGGATTTCGCCTTTGTGCTGGCAAGGCAGAATGATCTTGAGCCGCAAAGCGTCCATTAAGGCCTATTTGTTTTCTTTGCTTTTCAGCCGTTCTATCTGTTGTTCTATTTTCTTTTGGTCAAAGGCCGGTAAAACCGGTTTTCCTAGGCCGTTCTCGAGTTTCTTCAACGTTGCCTGACGGTTGAATTCGCCGGTGTCGTCTTTCAGTCCGAGCGCATGGTTCCATTGAAAGGCCGCTTCCCGCGTACGCCCGACCTGCCAGTAAGCGTCGCCCAGATGGTCGTAAATGACGGCCTCGGACGGAGCCTGATCGGAAGCCTTTTCCAGATAGCGGACGGCCTGTTCGTAATTGCCCATTTTGTAGAAGGCCCAGCCGAGACTGTCGGTGACGGTGCCGTCGGCGGCGTTCGGGTTATAGGCGGAAACGATCAGTTCAAAGGCTTCTTCCAGATTTTTGTTTTGCTGGAGCAGAATATAACCGAGGTGGTTTTGCGTCATCCGGTTGGGGCGAAGTTCAAGCACCTTGCGCAGGTACTGTTCCGCAAGGTCGTTGTTGCCGGCGGCGCCGTAGGAAATGCCGATGGCAAAGTAAAGCGGCCACACTTCGGTTACGGAATCGCCGGGATAGCTGTCAATGGCTTTCCGGTAGAATTTTGCCGCTTCGTTGTATTTGCCTTCAATTCTGGCAATTTCTCCCAGATTGGTCAGGATGTCGGGGTTGGGCGGATAGTCGGTGTAGAGCCGGCGGAATATTTTTTCCGCCTCTTTGTTGTTGTCCAGCCGCATTAGGTTTTTCCCGGTTTGGAACAGGGCGGTGTAATAGGCGTAGCTGTCGGGCGAAATTTGTGCGTAAGCCTGATTGGCCTCGGCATACAGTTCGCGTTTTTCCAAAATGTCCGCCGTCAGGAGCCGCGGCAGCGGATATTCGGGGGCGCAGTACGCGGAAAGAGAGGCAAACAGAATGGAAAGGTCGGCGTTGCTGCCGTCCTGCTGCAACAGCAGGGCAATGCTGAACAAAGCGTCGGCCAAGCCGGTTTCCGGGCGCTTGAGAATCGGGGCTACTCCCGCATCGGACTTTTTGAGGTCGTCGATAACGGTTTTCATCATCAGGTTGTCTTTGTTCAGCGCCAGGCTGGCGGTGCGCAGGGCCTTGTCCGGTTCGCCGCGGCGCAGGTAAAAGTTGGAAATAACCTGCAGGGGGAAAACCGCCAGTTCCATGTGGCGGATGTTCATCAGCGCGGTATAGTGCGCTTCGGCGGCTTTGTCGTTGCCGAGATAATCGTTGATTGCGCCGGCGTGGAAAAGGTAAAGCGGCCGGAAAGCCGGGTTGGAGGCCAGCGGTGACAGGGCTTTCATGGCTTTTTTGCCGTCGTTCAGGCCGGCGTAACTCCAGGCGGAGATCAGCGGGTTGAAAAAGGTGTCGGCAATCGGGTTGTCACAACGTGCGATGGTGTCGATCGCTTCCTGATATTTTCCGTGTTTGGTCAGGTTGATGGCTTCAATGGTGTAAATGAACGGGCTTTCGTCGCCTTTTTCCCTGGCTATTTGCGCGTAGCGGACGGCTTCGTCGATGCGTCCCTGAGAGGTGAGCATGATGTAAAGCTGGCTCGGCAGCATTTGTTTGTCGGGAACGTGGGCGACGGCGTCTTTGTAATAGTCCGCCGCCTTGTTTAAGTCGTGCCGGATATGGGCAACCCTGCCGGCCAGATAACTGCCGTAGTTCTGCCTGCCGGACGCGGCCGCTTCCTGTTCGGGTTCGCTGACGGCCTGCGCCTTTTCCGCGGCCGGCGGCCGGGAATCGAAAATGGTGCAGGAATTGGCGATGACAATTCCGATCAGGACAGACAATACATAAGCAGCTTTTTCAATCACTTTTATCACTCCGTTCATTTGTCAGGCGGTTCCAGTTTATTTCAGACTCGGGCATCTTACAACAGAAATATAATAATATGAAGATAATTTAATTATTTGTTTGCAAAAGAAAACGGATAAGCATAGCATATCGGACATGATGAACGAAAAAGAATTGTTGGAGTGGTATCTGGCCGCAGGGGTGGACGCAATCTGTGGCGACGTGCCCGGCTGCCTTCAGCAGAAGACGCCGCCGAGGGAACGCGCAACGGTGGCCGAAGAAACGGCTTCGCGGCCGGCAATCACCGATTTGGCGCAGATGAGTCTTAAGGCCTGCAAAAACGCGCGCGAGGTTTGCGAGGCGGCGGCGACGCTCGAAGAACTGCGGGCGGCGGTGGAGGCTTTTGACGGCTGTTCGCTGAAGCTGACTTCCAACAAGACCGTTTTCGGCGGCGGCAATCCCAAGGCCAAAATCATGATCGTCGGCGAGGCGCCGGGGGCTGACGAAGACAGAATCGGCGAACCGTTCGTCGGCAGAAGCGGGCATCTTCTGGACAAGATGCTGACCGCCGTCGGGCTTGACCGCAGCAAAGTCTACATTACCAACATTCTGCCCTGGCGGCCGCCGGGGAACCGCACACCGACAAGCGCCGAAGTGGCGGTCTGTCTGCCTTTTCTCCGTCGGCAGATCGAGTTGATGAAGCCGGAGATCATCCTGGTGCTCGGCGGCAGTGCGGCCAACAGTCTGCTCGACAACGAGGAGCCGATTTCGCGTTTGCGCGGCAAATGGCTGGAATATAAAACCCTGAAAGGCGACACGGCGGCTTTGCTGGCCAGTTTCCACCCCGCGTATCTGCTGCGCAACCCGGCGCAGAAGTCGAAAGTGTGGGCGGATTTGCTGCGGCTGGCGAAAAAATTGCAAAATAATTAGGTTTTTATTCATAATTTGTTGGTAAATTTTAAAAAAGTGAATTATTATTCGGTAAAATCATGACAAATAACTTTTTAAGGAAAGCAAAATGAGTATTAGCAAAAAAGTTTTCGGTTTGGCTCTCGGGGCCGTGTTGGCAACCAATGTCGGTTCGGTGTCGGCGCAGCAGGCCGTTCCCGCCGATGACGACAAGGCGGAAGAATTGTTGTTTAAGATTCATGACATTACGCCGGTTGAAAACCGTGAAGGGGAAGTGATCGCCTGCGATTTCAACACCACTTTCTACAACCGTTCGGGCTATAACCTCAAAGAGGCCACGCTTGATTTTACCTGGAAAGACACTTCGCTTGAAGACGTGATCAAAAAAGAGAAGGAAGAAGAGGCGGAAAAACAGAACCGCAATGCCAACCGCGCCTATTCGGAAACGGAAAGACGCACTTCAAAAGACGTGAACATCATGATTGAAGTGCCGGCAATTAAACCTTATAAACAGGTTACGGTCAACAACCGCATCAACACTGATCGCTGTTTTCTGCTGATTGAAAAAGTCGATTTTTCCGTTAAATCCTGTTCGGCGGAAGGTTTGTCCGGCGGTCGTTCCGCCCGCGGCAGCAATAGAAGTCCCTGCAGCCGGTTGTTTAAATATGTTTCTCCCGAAGATGCACAGTATTACCTTAACTTTAAGGAAATAACCCCGGATGAGGAAAACAGCCGTGAAGAGGCAAAAAAGCAGGAAAGCAAAAACGAAGTTGCCGGCACCTATGCTAAAACGATTGACGCTCTGAATTCTGCCAGCAGCATCATCAGCGGAATCAAATAACGCTTTAGGTTGAAAAAGGGGGTAGCGGTGAACAGAATGGAAAAATTGAAGCTGCTTTGTTTGATTGCTGTCGGTCTGCTTGTCGGACAGCCGGCCGCTGCCCAGTATTTCGGTTCGTCGCTGTCCGGTGGTGCGCCGGCAGCGCAGATGGAAAAGGCGCAGCCGGCGGCGCGGCCGCGGGCGGCAGAAGACGAAGACCGGTACTCTGTTGTTGATACCTCGGAGGGGCAGCAGTCCGAAAATAAAGTGGAAAAGCAGCCAGTCAGTTCGCCTTTTGATTATGCTTACGGCAAAAAGCAGCCGGCCAAAACCGCGCCGGCCAAACAGCCTTACCGCCACTATTCCACGGTTGGCGGCGTGACGGTGGAAACGACGGAAGAACACGAGGAAGACGAGCTGATTATGCTTTATATGAAAGATTTCAGCATTTATCGCAGTCCTTCCGGGCGAACCCGATGCAGCGCCAAGTTTTCGGTTCTGACGACGTTGCCGGTCAAGCTTTCAAACATCAGCTATCGCTTGAAGTGGCCGAAAATGGAAACGGTGCTGACTTTCAGCGATGTTGAACCGGGCGTGGAAAACCACTTTGACTACGGTTTGCTGGGCGACGGCTGCTACAATATGGATCGGCAGCCCAACATTATAGTCAACCGCTGCCGAGCAAAAGGTATGACCCAGCGGCAGTGCGCGAGCAAAATCCGTTGGATTAAGGAAATGTGAAAATCATTGCGGGAAAGAAATTGAAAAAGGTTTTTATATTGTTTTTGACGCTGCTGCTGCTTCCGTGGGAGGTGACGGCGGCGTCAAAAAATTTTAAAATCATTGATCCGGCCCTGTATCGCGACATATTAAAACGCACAGGGATTTTGGCCGAGGAGGTGGAAACTTACAAAGACCTTTTTGCGGCGGTTGAAAACGGCGAAATGGACAAAGCGGCCGGTCTGCAGAAGAAATTGAAAAACGAGGTGCTGTTCGGGCATGTGCTGGCGGAAAAGTATCTGCATAAAAGTTATGATTCAACTTATGAAGAATTGCGCGGCTGGCTGAAAAAATATCCTGACCATCCCCAGTATCAGCGGATCAAAAATCTGGCGGTGACCAAAGCGCCCGGCTACAAACCGTCCAAGCCGCAGCCGGAAAAGAAAAAAATCTACGCTTCCTACAGTTGGTATAAGGACGGTTACAAAGGATTGAAAGCTGTCGATCGGGAATATGTGAGGAAGAGGCTCGACGAGTTTTTGCCGGCAATCCGCCGCAGCACCCACGACAAAGCGGTTGCCGTTTTAAACGACGCGCGTTTTAAACGGCTGATGCCGGTAAAAAATTATGACGCAATGAGCGCGACTCTGGCTTCCGCCTATTTCTTTGACGGCAACAATCAGGCGGCGCTCAAATGGAGCCGCCGTCCGATCATGCGCAGCCGGGACGCGACGGCCAGCTGGTTTGGCGGTTTGGCGGCGTGGAAAGAAAAAGACTATAAACTGGCTGCTGATTATTTCGGCCGGCTGGCGCGGCTTAAGAACAACGATCCGTGGCTGATTGCCGCCGGAGCCTATTGGGGATACCGTGCCAGCATCAAACTGAAAAGGCCGGATGAGGCGACGGCAAACTTAAGGATTGCTACGCATTATCCGCGGACTTTTTACGGCATTCTTGCCCGTTATATGCTGACGGACAAGGTTGAGTACGACTGGCGTTTAAAAAGCCATTTTAACAAACTGGAAGACCGTTCCTACCGGCAGGAAATCCTCTCTTCGCCGGTTTTGAGAAGAGCTGTGCTGCTGCTTGCCGCCGGGCAAAACGATTTGGCGGAAAGTGATTTGCGGAGCAATTATGATAAACTGAACATCAGACAAAAGGAACTGCTGCTTTATCTGGCGCATCAGTACAGTCTGGCCAACCTGGGCTATGTGACGGCTGAACGACTGAAGAACCATGATAAAGGCCGGGAATATGACGCCTTTTTGTATCCCAGTCCTGACTGGCGGCCGGAAGGCGGCTGGAAAGTTCATCCCGCCTGGGTTTGGGCGCTGATCCGGCAGGAATCTCTGTTTTCGCCGACGGTTCGGAGTCATGCCGGCGCCTGCGGGCTGATGCAGGTTATGCCGGCGACGGCAGCCGAAGTGACCGGTGACAAAAGTTATAAGAAAAACTGGCGGCCGTTGTTTGACAAGAACGTTAACCTTACAATCGGGCAGGATTATGTTTGTCGTTTGCGGGAAAAAGATTTTGTCGGCGACAATCTGATTTTTCTTGCCGCTTCTTACAACGGCGGTCCGCATAACCTGAAGCGTTGGGCGGAAACGCTGGATTATGAAGGCGACCCGCTGCTGTTTATGGAAATGATTCCCTGGCGGGAAACGCGCCTTTACGTCAAGCGGGTAATTACCAATTACTGGATGTATTCTTCCCGGCTGGGACAGAAGCCGCAGAGCCTGCAGCAGTTTCTGACGGGAGAGTGGCCGCTTTTGGACGAACCCGAATAGGGCGCGGAAATGTCCGGGAACGAAAAGTCCGGCCGGCCGTTTTGTCCCGATCGTTGCCGGAAGTTTATGATTAGAAGAACTGTATAAATAAGCGGGGGCGAACATTCCGGCCTCGCCGGCCGACGGGTTTGCCGGCGTAACCGTTGGCCGGGCGTTTGAAGAGGAGAAGCGGTTAATGACGCTTGCGTCGGTGGTTGGAAAAGTTATTGGCTAAGTGTCAGGCTCTTTGTGAACCGTTCAAATTTTTGAGGACAGTTCGCCGCACCGTGTGCCCGGCGCGGATTTCCCCGTCAAACAAAAAAACGTAGCAGAATGCTTTAGTGTTGGAAAAGTACTGTTCCACGCCCTGGGGCACGGTTAAACCGTCAGCTTTGCTGCTGATGCGGAATTTCCGGTTTATCGGGGATATATATTTGCCGCACGAAAATATTGATGCTGTTTTCCGCATATGAAAACAGAATAAGCAGCAAAATGTTAAAAAGGGTAATAACAGGGATTTTTTTGTCAAACCTGAAGGTTGTGTTTTGGTAAAATGACAAAAAACAGAATTTTACTTGCGTTTTGTGACAAAAAAATATACAATAAAACCATAATAAAATTAGTCTGTTCAATTTTTCTATTCGATTATTCGTATGTTTGTTGTCATAAATTCAGGTTTTACCTTTTTTATTGATTGCTGCCGTGGAGAAAATTTGAGTGAAAACTTGAACAGACTTACAGTAGTAACCTTTTAAAAAAATTATTATGATAGCAAATTTAGTTTTCGGTTTTATTTTGGTATGTTTCATTTGGGGTGCTATTCAGAACGGCGTGGAAAATCTCTTGTCTTATGTATTGGAGATTGCTCTGACCGCTTTGGTTGGCGCTTTCCTCGGATGGCTCATCGGACTTTGGTACGTAGGTGCCGTTGTCGGAGCAGCGTATTGCATATACTGCTGGATATTCGGTAAATTCAACATTTTTATGAAATGGTGGTTTTGCCGCGGATAATAAAGCCGAAAAAAGAAAGACCGTTGTTTCCCCTCAAGGAAACAGCGGTTTTTTTTGTGTTTGACAACGGCGGCGGATAAGCGCTTTGGGTGTTTCAAAATCAGTTTTTTTAAAAAAACAGAAATATATAAAAACACGCGTTAAAACAATATGTTGTCTGGTTTGAAAGGGCGCTTTGCCGCAGTCTGAAAAAATAAATATCAGAAATTTATGTTTTTAAACCGTGCAGACGTTGAAAAGAAAAAGAGCGTGGTTATATCATTAGCATAAAGTGATGAACAAGGAAAAAGAACATGGAATTGTATTTATTTATTGCTCTGTTTTTAATTTATATTCTGACTTCCCTGATGGCGGATAAGGCCGTTATCCGCAAAGTCTGGCTGGCGGCGTTTCTTGTCTCGTTTGTCGTGACGGCGGTGGCGGTCAGCTTTTTGCGTTTTTCCAATCAGGAAGTGATGATGAACGCGACCGAGCTCAGTTGGTACTATATTCTGTATCTGTTTGCGTCGCTGATGGTGGTGCTCGGCGTGATCAATCTCTGGATGTTCCGCAAACAAGTGTGGAAAACCCTGTTTGCCAAAACTTCCGGCAAAGACGATGACGAGGGAGAGGAGGATGATGAGTAGCTTCAGTTGATTTTGCGGATGTAGATCGGCTGGCGGGTTTTTCCAACTTCGATCGAATATTTGTGGATTCCGGGAATGGAAAAATGACTGGAAGCGTTCAACAGACGGCGTGCGAGGTCGGCGTTGCGGCTATGGATGAGATACGAATTCTTATAGGCTTTTACCCGGGTAAAGGGAATTTTTCTCACGGTGTCCAGCGCCTGCTGAAGACTGTCCCACACGGGGCAGCCGACCAGGTCGCGCCTGACGACGCAAATTTCCGCCCGCGGGCCTTCCTGTTCCAGGTCTTTGATGGTTTTGCCGAACAAAAACAACAGGTTTTCGTTGGTTTCGGCAGGGTTGTCGCTGGCATGCACCAGGTTTCCGCCGCCGGTAAGCTGACGGTATTCCTGTTTGCTTTTGGCAATGTTTGCGTTTTTGCCGTCGGCATATTGCGGGTTGTTGTCATAAACCAGGCATACTTTGAAAGCGCCGGCTCCGGTTTCCTTTTCTTTTTTACATCCTTTGGGGAGTTTTTTGCCGTAAAAGCGAGCCAGGTTGAGAGCGAAGTTTTCTTCCTTCCAGCTGACTTCGAAAATGCGGAAAATTTCAAACTTTTTCCTGAGGTCGGCAATAATCTGTTTTTCCATAAAACGGCCGTTTTGCCAGATGATGAACAGGTAAAGTTCCTTTTGCATTTTCAAATAGTCCCCGGGAATAAATTATTAATGCAATATAATGTTTTTCGCCTGTTTTAGCAATATAAATTGTTGACGGTGTGTAAAATCTGTAATCCGGGCTTGTTTTTGTAAACCGTTTGTTTATGATTGCAGTGTCCTGAAAATTAACTTTTGGATAAATAAGGATATTTGTATAATGATGAAAGTTGCTGTTATCGGAACCGGATATGTCGGCCTGCCTACGGGCGTGGGGCTGGCGGAACTCGGAAACCGGGTTGTCTGCGTTGACAAGCTGGCTGATAAGATTAACAAACTCAACCGCGGCGAACTGACCCTCTATGAGGACGGGCTGGAAGAGCTGTTTAAGAAAAACGTGGCGGCCGGCGCCCTGAGCTTTACCACCGATATGGAAAGCGCGGTCAAAGATGCCGACATCGTGATGCTGGCGGTGGGAACGCCTCCGCATCCGCTGACCAAGGAAGCCGATTTGAAATATATTTATGCGGCGGCGGAAGAACTGGCGCGCTATCTGAACGGTTACACGGTAGTGGCAACCAAGTCTACGGTTCCGGTCGGAACCGGCGACGAAGTGGAGAAAATTATCCGCAAAGTCAATCCGAAGGCCGATTTTGACGTGGTTTCCCTGCCGGAATTTCTGCGCGAGGGGTTTGCCATCCACGACTTTTTCAACCCCGACCGGATCGTGATCGGCACTGAGAACGACAAGGCGCGAGACGTGATGCTTGAACTTTACCGTCCGTTTGCCGGCAAGAGCGAATTTCTGTGTGTCAAGCGCCGTTCGTCGGAAACCATCAAATATGCGTCAAACGCCTTTCTGGCAATGAAGATTCATTATATCAACGAAATGGCCGATTTCTGTGAGTGCGCCGGCGCCGACATCCGTGAGGTGGCAAAAGGGATGGGGCTTGATTCCCGCATCGGCAAAAAATTCCTGAATCCGGGGCCGGGTTACGGCGGTTCCTGCTTTCCGAAAGACACCAACGCAATGGCGCAGATGGGCAAAAAATTCGGCGCGCATCTGACCCTGATCGAAACCACCATTGCTCAAAACGACGCCCGCAAGGCCAGAATGGGACAGCGGGTGATCGAGGCGGTAAAAGAACATCCGGAAGGCAAAATCGCGGTATTGGGGCTGGCCTTTAAGGGCGGTACCGACGACTGCCGGGAATCGCCGGCGATCGACATCATCAAGGAAATGATCAAATATTCCCGCAACATTACGGTTTATGATCCCAAGGCGCTGGAGAACGCCAAGTCGATTTTAAACAACACGGTGCAATATGCCGAAAGCGTCGACGAAGCGTGCCGGGACGCGGAAGTCGCAGTGATCCTGACCGAATGGGAAGATTTTAAACATCTGGATCTTGAACGGTTGAAAAAGATCATGCGCCGCGCCAAAATCGTCGACATGCGCAATATGCTCTGCGGCGACGCGGTGAAAGAAGCCGGTTTTGACTATCAATGCGTGGGGAGAAAAAAATAAAATGAAAGTTCTGGTGATCGGCGGAGCAGGCTATATCGGCTCGCATGTGGTTAAGGCGCTGCTTGAAGACGGGGCGTCGGTAACCGTTTATGACGACCTGTCGAGCGGGCATAAGATCAATCTGTTTGCCAAGGCAGGCTTTGTCGAAGGAAACATTCTCGATTATGCCAAACTGGAACAAACGATGGGGCAGGGGTTTGACGCAGTGGTTCATCTGGCGGCCAAAAAAGCGGTTGGCGAATCGATGGTCAACCCCGGGCTCTATGCCGAAAACAATCTGAACGGCGCGGTCAATATTTTGAACGCGATGGCAAAAACCGGCGTGAAAGTGCTGGTCTTCTCTTCGTCGGCGGCGGTTTACGGCATGCCGGAATATCTGCCGGTAGATGAAAAACATCCTCTTAATCCGATCAGTTTTTACGGTTTTACCAAACAGGAAACGGAACGGCTGATGGCGTGGTACGATCGCCTGAAAGGGATCAGATATACGGCGCTGCGCTATTTCAACGCTGCCGGCTATGACGCTTCCGGCGCGGTGAAAGGACGTGACAGCAACCCGCAGAACCTGCTGCCGATCATCAAAGAAGTGGTTGACGGCAAACGCGAATGCCTGCAGGTGTTCGGTGACGACTATGATACCCGCGACGGTACCTGTGTGCGCGATTATGTCCACGTTTCCGATCTGGCGGCGGCGCATGTGCTGGCGATAAAACGGCTGCTGGAAGGCCGGCCTTCGGCAATATTCAATCTGGGCACTTCGCACGGCGTGACGGTAAGAGAAGTAATTGCTGCGACCGAGAGAGTGACCGGAAAACCGCTGCCGGTGCGTTTTGCTGAACGCCGGCCCGGCGATCCGGCGGTGCTGGTGGCCGCAAGCAACCGGGCGGAAGCCGAATTGGGGTGGAAACCCCGTTATACCCTGATTGACGACATTATCAGGACAGAACTGTAAAAATTTTTCAGAAAGTCGGCTGATGAAAAGGGGTTTTGGTGTTGTGACTTTTTTGCTGCTGCCGGCCGTCGTTTGCGCCGCCGAACCGGTTGCGGTGCCGTCCGCTCCTTTTCTTGATTATTTTGCCGGCCGCGGCTATGTTTTTGAAAAGTTTGAGGGAATGTGTCCGCTGGCGCTGGCGACTTATACCTTGGAAGCCAACCGGTTTGCAGGAATGCTGGTTGTAACCGAGTGCCGGCAAAAGTTGTTTCATAATCTTTTTTTTACTGTTTACCGCAATCTTGACGCCGATAAGGAGAAAGAAAGCCTGAAAGACGTCCGCCACGTCTTTATGCAGGCGGCGGGAGAAACGCCGGCAATGGAGCGGTGGCTGAATCGTTGTATCGGCGCCGGGCAAAGCGGGGACAAATACCGCATCGACGGTTACAGCTATTATTGCGCCGCGGACGAAGACACCTATTTGTTTACCATGTCGGCGGAAGAAGAGCATGACCATCCGCCGGTTAAAGTGGCGAAAATACCGAAATGCATGACGCAGAAAACCTATGAGGACATGATCAGGCGGCGTTTGCTTGAACGTGCACGGTTTGCCGGCCGGATGGACGACTATTATCTTCTTTACCCTGAAGACAGGCCAAGCGGATTGTTGATCCGACGGAACGTTACCGAAGCAGGCAAAGAAAACGATGCGGGAACAGGGAGTGAAATACCGGCAGAAAAACACAGCGGGAGTAAAGAGCAATAATGACGGTTTATTTGATCAGACATGCGGAAAGTGTGAGCAATGCGGGCGAACGGACGGCTTCCCACGGAGGTGCGGAACTTTCGTCCAAAGGACGTCGGCAGGCGGAGGCGTTGACGGCGCGGATCGGCTTTCGTCCGGATCTGATCGTCGTTTCGCCGTTTGTCCGCACCCGGCAGACGGCCGAACCGTTGCGGCAAAAATATCCGGACGTGCCGGTTGAAGAATGGCCGGTGCAGGAATTTTCCTTTCTTGATGCGGACCGTTGCGCCGATACGACGCAGGAAGAGCGCCGGCCGCTGGCGGAAGCCTATTTTGCCCGCAATGATCCCGACTATGTCGACGGCAAGGACGCGGAATCGTTCAATCAGCTGCTGGCGCGGGTCGATGACATGCTGACGCGTCTGCGGGCTCTGCCGGGGGAAAATAAAACGGTTGTTTTTACCCATGGCAATTTTATGCGTGCGGCAAGGCTGCGGCTCGGCGGCGGTCCGCTCTCGATGACGGAGTTTCTCCGGCAGCCGGCGGCGGAAAATACGGAAATTGTTGATATAACTTCTTACCTTTGAAGTTGTTCCCGTACTTCAGTTTCGTAAATAAACTCCAAAACAGTTTGTTGATTCTGTTGGTTTATGTGTTGCTTTAAAAATGAATATTATCTGATTGAAAATAATGCTTTTTGTAAATTTTTTCGGAAGATGAGAATGGCAGCTTTCCGGCGGGCGGAACTGCGGGTGTTCGCGGCGATATTCTTCCAAAATATTGAAAAAATATTATAATTGTTTGAAAAACTTTAATTTTGATCGAAGCTTTTTATTTGACGGCTTGATTGCCGGGGGACACGGTCAGTACGATTTCGATCAGTTTTGAGGCTTCCGGCGACAGGTATTTGTCAGGATGATAAACAATGAAATTTTTGTTGACCATCGGTTCAGCGGCAATGTCCAGCCGCACCAGCCGTCCGGCGGCCAGTTCGTTTGCGGCGATGATTTCGGGAATGACGCAAATGCCGGCGCCGCCGAGTGCGCCGCGGACGAGCGCCTGTGAGTTGACACTGATCCATCTTGCCTCAGCTTTAAGACCGTGCAGTAACAGGACGCTGTCGAATGTGCTGCGGACGGCACTGCCTTTTTCGCGTAACAGCAGCGGGTGGCGTAATGCCTCGGAAAGCGGGATTTGTTTTTGTTTTGCCAGCGGATGGTTCGGTGCGGCCAGCCAGCCGATCCGGTATGAGGAAAATTCGCGGGCACGGAAGCGCGCGTCGGGAACCGCGCCTTCGTAAAGCGCGATGTCGATCTTGTTGGCAGCCAGCATTGCGGCTATCCGGGAGACGATGTCGACGGTGATTTCAAGCGGCGTGTCCGGACAGGCGCAGGCAAATTTCCCGGCGATTTCGGGCAGCCAGAAGTTGGCTATGGTCAGGCAGGAGCCGAGTTTTAGCGGCTGAAGTCCGGTTTCGCCGGCAAAACCGGCGGAAATGTCGTTGTAGAGCTCAAGCAGCCGGGTGATTTTTTCGAGCAGCAGTTTGCCGGCGGCGGTTAGGTATATCCGCCGGCCGATGCGGTCGAACAGCGGTGTTCCCGTTTCCTGCTCCAGTTCGGCAACGACATGGGAAACCGCCGGCTGGGTCACGTTCAGCCGGGCGGCGGTTTTGGTAAAATTCAGCTCTTCGCACAGAACCCTGAAAATTTGCATTTGTCGGATGTTCATGACGCTTTCTCTATTACCGTTTATTTATC
>CABUBU010000034.1 GCA_902489795.1 uncultured Azospirillum sp. | reverse complement strand
ATTTCACCGAATGTCTGTGTGACCGCGGCCTTTATCCCAAGACCGAAGAAGAATGTTCAACTAAAGGATCTTCTGCTTCCGGTAACTCATGTACGGACAGTAACGGTAACATATATTATGCAACTTGTTTGTGCGGTGAGGATTACAAGGTTATTACCAGCAATTGCGAATACGGCACTTATGTCAACGATCCTTTGTGCCAACAGGGAGATGTCTATAAGGCCAAGAGATGCTGCAGTTGTGACAGCAACGTTTATCCTTACGATTTTGAAGATGTTGACGATCCGAGCAGTCCGGTAGCTTCATATGCCAGCTGTGAAGATGAACAAGGTTGCACCAGAGGAAGCCGATATCGTGCAACTGCCTGTAAACGCGGTTACAAAGTTCAGGATGGAAAGTGCGTACTTTTAAGTTGCAGTGAAGCAATCAAGCAATATCTTGCCGAAACACCGGATTCCAAAATAGTTTATGGTGATCGCAACGGTCTTCAGAATAAAAATGCCAGTGGTTATATTATTGCCGAAGATGTGTCATCCAATTGGTTGTACCGCAGCAAAAGTTATTACGGCGCCCGCTACTATGTCACTCAGGTTTTAGCTGACTCACTGATGGCTCAGTCCTGTAAAGACAACAATCCGACTCTGACAGCTACTTATTCAAAATTTGACGCAACGTCGTCATCAATGTCGGACAGCAACTATTATACATATTTTTACGATTTAAAACTGAATTTTACCAATAATAAATTCACAGCCAACAGCAGAGTTTCTATGTATCGGGTCAATATGCAGGCTAAGGGGATCATATTTAATGCTCCGGTAACATTTTTTCCTGATATTTCGGGGTATTCTTCCAGCCTGATCCAGCCGGCTATTACCACCGATTATCTCTACTTGAATTCAAGCGGAACGTTTAATCAGTATGATGTGAAAATCAATCAGGAAATGTATGTCGGCAGCAATTCGACCTTTAACCTCAATCCGGGAATGGGGCTCGGCGGCAACGGCGCGTTCAGAGCACGGGTTGTAAGAGTGCAGAACAGTTCGGTTTTGTACCTGGTCGGGCCGCAAGATGCTTCCAATCCAAGCAAAATTTATGTTCAGTGGGCTATGCTCGGCGAAGGTTCCAATAATTCCAAACTGATTGTTAAACAAAATGCCTGGTATAATCTAAAAAACAATCAGACAAATGAAAAGGCAGCAGTTTGGGTTGGTAAGGCTGGATCGAAGTTTTGCGTTTCCAGTTCAACCGGCGCTTATTACGTCACGTCACTCAATTACCCGTCTTATGGCAATAAGTGTCACTGCTGGACTGCCCATGCCGGCACGACCAACCGTGGATTTGGTTATGACAAAAATACGAGCGGCACCACTTATAAGGATATTAATGGCACATCGCGTAACGCCGGAGGCGGCGGCCGCGGCCCAGAGAGCAACTATGAGCATGCCCGTTGGAATAATGATTTGAGTGATTGCGGAATCTAGATTCCATCCCCGCCCAACACCGGACATAAGATATGATCGGGTGATAAAAATCCCCTTTAAGGGCGGGGCCCTCTATAGCGGGGCGGGGAGGAAAACTTGAAGTGGTGTTTTCCTCCCCGCGGCTCCCGAACTATCCTTTCCTGTCATCCCGAAGTTGTTTCGGGATCTCGGGGCATCAAGCCCCTGAATGTCTGCCGGACGAAAAACGGCAAAGTTTCAAAACAAATTATTATCTGCAACTATTTGACTTTATCTTATTATAAAGGGAGGATCGACTTTTAATATCGAGCGGTTCCAAAACTCAAAGAAGTGCAGTTTTCATTTGCTAAAAAACAGTAGAAGATCAAAACATTGAAGTTAAAATAAAAAACAATTGTTAAACTCTTAAACCCTTTTTTATATGAAAACAAAAAGCTTATGGTTTGTAATGGCAGCAGCTGCCGTTCTTACCGGAATGATGATGAGTTCCTGCAGCAAAGACGATTATGAACTGCCGGAGGTTATCGAAAGTGAAGTTTACGACGAAGGCCGTGCCGAAGAGGTTAAAGCGGAAGTCGGAACGGAAGGCACCAAACTGAGCTATGAGAGCTGGATTATGGTCAAGGGTATTACCCGCGCCAGCTTCGACAACAAAGTCTCGGTTACTCTCAACAACAAGCTGAACAATGTAAGCCAGACGGTGGATGTGACAAACTATGAAATCGGCATTCCGAAAACATCGTTTGAATACACTGTCGGAGAAAGTTATGGCAAGGATTTTGTAACCGTTATTGATTCCATAATGGTTTATAAGGTGATGCTGGAAAATTTTACGATAGCATTTCCGCTGGCTTATCAAGTTGGAATTTATGATGACGGTATCAGCAAACAGGTAATGCCTTACCATTCGTACACAAAAATTACGGACAACGGCGGCAAGCTTGAAGACATGGAAAATCAGACCGAAAGGGACGTGGTTTATGCACGAAAGCTTTACAGCCATTCTCTGACTGTTGTTTGCAACGATCGGGAATATACGCTTAAAGCCGCGGTTATTCTCCGCCGGATTATCGGAGAGGAAGGCAAGCCCTATTTGGTCAAAAGCGAGCTGGTGGAAGAAGGCAAAAGCGCGCTGGTTGACGGTGCCTACACCTCGTGGATCAAGGTCAAACAGACCTGGTCGACTGGTGAAGAAAAAAAACAGGTTTATAAAAGAACCGCTGCACTTACGCTGGCTACTCCTGCCGTGATGCCGTACCGAATCGTTCCCTCGACCAATATTGTTGTCAATACCTCCCGGCTGGAAGAGATATCGACGCAGATTATTGATCGTGACGATTATATTTATGTTCGTGAAAACACTGGCAAATTTAAAATCGACTATTATCATTTTGCCTTGGATTTCGATGTCTTGCGGCAACAGGTTGTTTATGATGACGGTTTGCTTGTTCGTGAACTGCCGGCTTATCCGATCGACGAAATAAAGTGCGAACCTTATAGTTTGACTTATGCGTTTGAGAATACGGTAGAAGGCCGGTTATGCGACGGATATAATTTTGTTCAGCCTGTAACCATGATTTCCGGAACTTACAGTCTGACGGTGTCTGTTTCCGGGATGGTTTATATCCCGAAACAATAGCCCAGCCATTCTGTAAAACGGAATTAATAAAAAAAAGAGCCTCATCATGAGGCTCTTTTTTTATGTATATTCTTTTCTGCTTAGAAATTATAATTAAGCGAAAAGGCAAAAATATTAATACGGTTGGAATAGTCTGCACTGAGTGCGCCGCGAGAGGCATCCCCGGCATGATCGCCGCGCAGTCTGACCTTGCTCTTATCGGCATGAATATATGTATAAGCAATATTAAACGTCATTTTCTCATTATATTGATATTCCAAACCGGCCGAATACCAGACACGATCCGTGTCGGGAATCCGCGGTGTACGGTATTCGTCTCCGACCGCGCTCTTATCCAATGCCAACCCCAGACGCAGTTTCCACTGGTCATCAAGCTGATAATTGGCACCGACGGCATAAAAATCCGTATCTTTCCAGTTTTCTTCGGTAAAGCTCAAATTCGGAACCTGTTCGCCCACAATATTGAGATTCTTAAATTTAGACCAGAAAACCCGGCTGTATTCAGCCATTACCGCCCAGCGGTCATTAACCTGATGAAAGACGCCGGCGATAAAGCTGGCCGGAGTCGTCAAACGGGCGGAAATATCCTGATTGAGCCCGTTAGGACCAAGCGCACCGAGCTGAGAAAGCAAGCCGCCGGGGCCCATGGCGCCGTCAAAGGAAACGTCGCCTTTCAATTTGTGGCGAATCTGGCTGCGATAACCCAAGCCAACTCGGGTTTCCGGCGTAAACTCATATAATGCGCCCAACTGATAACCGATATCAAGCGTATCGCCTTTCAGGCTGGCATTGTCTTCTATGGCTCCCAAAGGCGTGGCCTGACGAACGCCGTTGCGCAAAATGGCTTTGATATACTGGATCTGCATACCGGCGCCGAACGAAAGTTTATCGTTTGCCTTATAGGCAACCATCGGCGTGATTGTCGCTGTCGTCACTTTGGAAACGGTACCGTGAAAACGCCCGGCCCATTTGTTGTCATATTTGGTAATCATGCCGTAAGGTACGTTAAGCGAAATGCCTGCCGTCACTTTGTCATTGATCTGCCGCGACAGGTAAAAATGCGGTGACATGGCGGCGTGGACGATGTTGTCGACGTAGCCGCTTTCGTCGCCGTATTCGTTAAAAGCGTTTTTGGCCGTCGACCGCGGCGAAATCCAGGTGCCGCCCGCATAGACGTGCGTGCCCGGATGTCTGGCGAGGACGGCGGGGTTGTAGAAAGAGTAGGAAATGTCTTCCGCGCCGGCAGTGGCGCCGGCAAAGGCGTTGCCCTGAGCGGAAGCGGACTGTTCTTTGAGGAAAAATCCGGACGCGTTGGCTTCCGAACAGGCAAGAACCGCGGCAAAGGCGGTCAGAGTCATAAGTCTTTTCATTTTAAAATATCTTGTTCTAAGTTTAGCCTTGCAACATCCCGCAATGTCGGAACCGCAGCAGGATTGATATATTATTTATTATGTTCGGCTGTCGGAATTTCCGTTTGCAAAAAAAAACGAAATAAAAATGTTACGATTGAAAAGTTAAACAGATTATTGCCAAAAATCAAGCGGTTAATTTTATCCCCTGTATATCTTAACAAAAATACGCTATTTTCAATGGGTTATCCCAAAAAATCCGGTTATTGCCAGCAGGCCGCGTTTTTGTACTTTACAAAATTTAGCCGAAAATAGTACAGTATAGTTATATTTGAGAGAATTACGGAGACTATCGATTTGCGAAAATTTATAAGGTTTTGTTTAAAAACCGTTTTTACCGTGTTTAAAGTCAGATGTTCGATTGAATTTGACGAAAGGAACATGCCACGGAAGGGCGTTTATGTTGCCAATCATGTTTCCTTTCTTGACCCTGTTTTGCTGTTTGCCTTTCTGCCCGGCGATCCGGTGTTTGCCTTAAACGGGCATTTGTACCGCAACCGGCTGATCCGCTTTTTGATGAGGACAGCCGATATTATGCCCTTCAATCCGATTGAACCGGGCGACATCAAGGAACTGATCGCCAAAGTGGACAGCGGGCGCCTGTGCATGATTTTTGCCGAAGGACGGGTAACAGAAAGCGGCGGGCTGATGAAAATTTATGAAGCGCCGGGGCTGGTGGCGGACAAATCGGGCGCCCCGCTCATTCCGGTGTGGATCGAGGGACCCCAGTACGGCTATTTTTCCAAGACCAAAGGTAAACTGCCGCACCGGCCGCTGCCGAAAGTGCGGGTAATCGTCGGCCGGCCGCGTCCGTTTAAATTGAAGGACGAACTGCGGCGCCAGCGCGACCACATCAGCAACGAAGTTTACATGATTTTGCGCGAAATGAGTTTTGAAGTTCGCTACAATCCGGACATTTCCCTTTTTGCCCAGTTGATGAAAACGGCAAAAATCCATGCCAAAAAAGGCTTGTTCAGACGGCCGAAGTTCGTTGAGGACATTCAGCGCAAACCGCAGTCTTACCGCGATATTGTCATCAAGTCCTTCGTGCTCGGCAAATATCTGAAACGACGGACGGAACCGGAAGAACACGTTGGGCTGTTTCTGCCCAACTCGGTGGCGGCGCTGTGCAGCTTTTTCGGGCTGACGGCTTATGACCGGATCCCTGTCATGCTCAATTTTTCGGTCGGCGCACAGAACATGGTGTCGATGTGCAAAACCGCACAGGTGCGAATCGTGGTGACGTCACTTACTTTTGTCAAAACCGCCAAAATGGAAGACGTCGTAAAGATGATGGAAGAGGCCGGCGTCAAAATCATTTATCTGGAAAAGGCGGCCAAAGAAATCGGCCTGTGGGACAAGATCAACGCCTATCTGCGTTACAAGATCAAGCGGGTGCCGATCAAAAAGGGCGGCAACCGCAAGGCTGTGATTCTGTTTACGTCAGGGTCGGAAGGAGTGCCGAAGGCAGTGGTTTTGAGCCATGCCAACATTATTTCCAACATCAAGCAGATGTCGGCGATCGAAACCATCAACGTAACCGACACGGTATTTAACGCTTTGCCGATGTTCCACAGTTTCGGCCTGGTGGTGGGCACGTTGTTTCCGTTGTTTGAAGGATCCAAGCTGTTTTTGTATCCGTCGCCCCTGCATTACCGCGTGGTGGCCGAAATCGTTTATGAAATCGGCGCGTCGATTATGTTCGGCACCGATACCTTTTTCCGCGGTTATGGCCGGATCGCCCATCCGTTCGATTTTCACAATATCCGTTTTATGTTCGGCGGAGCGGAAGCGGTCAAGCCCGATACCCGCAACATCTGGATGGAACGGCTGGGCATCCGCGTGCTGGAGGCTTACGGCGCAACCGAATGTTCTCCGGTGGTGAGCGCCAACAACCGCATTTTCAACCGTTTCGGTTCCATCGGCAAGCTTCTGCCGGCGATAGAGTACAAGATTGAGCCGGTGCCGGGGATTGAAAAAGGCGGCGAACTGGTGGTGCGCGGTCCCAACATCATGATGGGATATATCCTGCCCGACAATCCGGGCGTGCTGGTGCCGCTTGAGGGCGGCTGGTATCATACCGGCGACGTGGTGGAGATTGACGAAATCGGATTTGTTTATATCCGCGACCGAATCAAACGTTTTGCCAAGATCGGCGGCGAAATGGTTTCCTTAAACGCGGTACATGAAATGGTCTGCAAAGCCTGCGAGGCGGACGGGGAATTTCAGTACGGCGTGGTGGCGATTCCGCACGAAAGCAAGGGTGAACAAATCGTTTTGGCAACCAACAACCGGAACGTGTCCCAGGACGGGCTGCACGCCTATATCAGAGCCAATGCCATGTCAGAGCTGTTCTTGCCGCGGATCATCTTATATATGGAAAAACTGCCGGTTTTTGCCACCGGCAAGGCAGACAACGTGACCTTAAAGAAAATTGTGCTGGCAGAAACGGCGAAGTAAAACGCCGGAAGGAAACGTTTTTCTACTAGCATTGACTTTCGCAAAAAACGTTATATGATAAATTTTAAATTTATATTATTAACCAAATTAGAATTATATGAAAAAGAAATCAACAGTGCCGGGCTTGAACTTGAGTGAACTTCGCAACCTGGCTTATCGGGTAAAGCCCGTCGTCGAAGCAAACAACCGTTTGTTTTTTGTAAAAGAAAGCGATTTGACCATACCGATTACGGAGCAGGAAAAAGTTTTGGAAGCAGACATGCTGGTCGTATTGGGCGAAAGCGAATATGACGGTGAAACCTATGCCGACGTTTTGCTGCAGCTTCCGGAAGCTTTTGCCGAAAAGGTTTCAGCCTTTCGCATTTTGCCCGGCAACAGCGTGGTATGGTACGAAGGTTTGCTGCCGGAGGTTATGTTTTGTCAGGAATTTATCATCCTCGGGCAAAAGCATATTCCTTCTCGTTCCTATCGTTACAGTGGGCCGGAATTGCACAGCGTCAAAGCCTGACCGGTGTCTTAAAATGACGTTAACGCCTCTTGTTGCAAAGCAAGAGGCGTTCATTTTTTGATAACGACGAACAGTGAAAAAGGAACAGACTTGACTTTGGACAAAAAATGACTATAATTACCGCCAGTATCAGATTCTTAATTGATTATTGTATGGAATGGATTTTTTTATTGTCCGCGACGGCCGCAACTTGTGTATTGTTGCTTGTTTGCAAGCGATGCTGCCGGAATTTTGAAAAAAAGGCCGCCTGGTTGGAGAAAAAGTACCGGCGGACGGTGATGACACGCTGCGCGTATGGAGAAGCCCTGTTGGACACGATCGGCCAAATGGCAGACCTTCTTTCCGAGGAAAACAAACGTAAAATGCGCGAACAGACAACCACGCGCAAGGCGATCGTACATGACTGCGAAGCAAGCGAATCTACCGCCGGCGAGTTAATGGCCTGTGAAGATGTGGCCGAGTTATTCACGCAAAAACTTTCTGTTTATGGAAAGATCAAAACTTCTTGAAGAAAAGAAGGCCGCGCTTGAAATTCGTGAAAGACGGATTATTGCCGCCCTGTGTTCCCAAAAGCCTTCGTCCGAAGAGATACAATGGTACGAACGACAGATGAAGCTCTTTGAGAGCGACGATCCCGAGGTCTGTTTTGCGGCAATGGACAACATGATTGCCGGATACCGGCCGGAAAGCAGAACGTGTTCCTGAAAGACGTTCGGAAAACATGTAAAAAAGGGGCTTTGAGCTCCTTTTTTTGTGTTTTAAAAGAACTCGCTCTTGCTTTTCGCAAGAAAGATATTTATCGTAATAATACATTTCAGCAAATAATACAGGAGAAAAATTATGCAAAAATCTGTTTTGTGTCTGTTGCTTGCGGCAAGTTTGCTCAGCGGCTGTGCAACCGATCCGTACACGGGGAAGAGCAAAGTGTCAAAAACGGCCTGGGGCGCCGGCATCGGTACTGCGGTCGGCGCCGGCGTGGGCGCTTTGGTCGGCGGTGAAAAGGGCGCGCTGATCGGAGCCGGGATCGGTGCCGTGGGCGGTGCGGCCACCGGCGGATACATGGATTTGCAGGCGCGCAAGCTGCGGCAGGAACTGGTCGGCACCGGTGTTCAGGTTGCCGAACTGGAAAACGGACAGATCCAGCTTTTAATGCCGAGCAACATTACTTTTGACTTTGATTCCGCCGTTTTCAAGACCGGGTTTAACCGTACTCTTGATTCAGTGGCCAAAGTGCTGACGGAATACGACAAGACGAAGGTTGTTGTTTCCGGCTACACGGACAATATCGGCAAAGCCGCCTATAACAACGAACTGTCACTCAAACGCGCACGGGCAGTGGCAGATTATCTGATTTTGCGTGACGTCTCTCCGGCCAGGATCAGCGTTTACGGCTACGGTTCGCAGTATCCGATTGCTTCCAACGCAACCGAAGCCGGCCGCGCGCAAAACCGCCGGGTAACGATTACGCTGCAGCAGATGTAAAACCGGTTTTTGCAAATTTTGCAAAATGCCGCCTTTGCGCGGCATTTTTTATTGCATACCATACAAAAAACGGGGTTGTCCGGGATTGAATGTTTAAGCGCCGGAACGGTCGCCCCGCGCTTTTGATCATGGGCAGACCGCAAGGTTTGCAGTCGTTTTGAAAGTTCCTGTTTGCCAAGGGGATATCTACAGGTTTCCGGCCGGTGCAGTTTATCGTAAACGGAACAATATGTCTGCCACCTGAAAAAAAGATGCGGAACAAAGTCCGTTGACGGTGGACGGGGCTCCGTTTGCGATGAGCCGAGCCGTTCGTGCACGGAGGGAATCGAATGCGTCGTTCAGGCGGGACCGGCAAGGCCCGGCCGGGCGTACGTGAGAGGCGCCGGCATTTCAGAGACGCCTTTTAACCAAGGATCCCCGGCCGGAAGAAGGGAAATTTTTTTATCCGGTGCAAGAAGGCAAAACGCCGGCCGCTGCGGCGGATATAACCGCAATATCTATTGAACCGGATGCCATTCGTAACAATATCAAATGATGTGTAGCAACAACGGGTAAAGGATGAAAAATCATGAAAAAACTGTCTGCACTGATTATGCTTACTTTGCTGGCAACAGCCGGGTATTACATCGGCAATGCGGTTGCCCAAAACAAGACGTCGGCGGACCAACAGGCCCCGGACGGCGTGCTGGTGGTCGAAGAAACCTACGGCGTTGCCGTTCCGGTTCAGGCAGCCTCGCCGACGGCCGATTCCGCCGCCGGTTCAGCTGCCGGAACTGACGCGACAACACCGGCAGCCGTCGGCACCGACGGAAAAAATACCGCAGTGCCGGTCGCCGGAAGCAATAATGACGGCAACGTCAACACAGTGGTTGAAGAAACCGTCACCGAAGAAGGCTATGTTGAAGAATAATCAATTATTAAGTACACTTTCCACCGAGACTTCCCTCAAAGGATCTTTCCCCCAACCCCTCGTCCTTTGAGGTTTTTTTTAAGAAAAAAATAAAAAAGCCCCGGGATCCGGGGCTTGGAGCATGTCCTGACGGCTTATCGGAAGGTGTAGCGGACACCGAACGAATATTCGTTCATGTGGTCGAGCCCGTCGACATGGTCGATTTTGACATACCGCGCCAGAAGACGGGCCGACCAGTTTCCGTCGATATGATAGGTCAGTCCGCCGCCGAAACGGTAGCCCCAGCCGCGATCCCGCCGGTCTTTGGAGAAGCGGAAATCGTGTTTAAACGAATATTCACCGAAGCCCATTGTCGCCGTCGGCGCCAGCCGGCCTTCGCAGCCGAGCGGCAGATAGGCCATCAGATCGAGCCCGTAAGCCTGAAAGGCGGTGTTTTTGAGGCCCGATCCGGCGTCGAACTTGTGTTTGTCGGAGTATTGATAAAAAAGTTCGGTGCCGAAATACTTGTTATAGACCGATCCGAGGTTGAACGAACCGGAATTGTGGTATGCGTGAGCGCCTTCCGCGCGAACTTCGCCGTAGGCGTAATTGACGCCGAGGTACGGTTTGTAGTCGTTTTCTATCGCGCGGGCGGAAACGGCATTCAGGCAAATGCCGGCGGCAAGCAACAGGGCTGTGGTTATTTTTTGCATTTTTGTTCCTTTCTTTAAGACTTTTTAATATAATCTAAGCTAGGATTTGAGAAAGTAAAGTGAAAAGTGGAAGTATTCCGCAAAGGAGTAAGCTATGGAAGAACAGAAGTCGCAATCGGGCTACACCCTGATCGAGGCGATCATGTTTATCGGCGTCATTGCAATGCTGGCGATAGCGGTGATCAACCTGATCAACAGCATGCTGGACAAATATCGGATAAGCCGGGTTACCCAGCAGATCGTGGATTTGCAGAAAAATATCGATTTTCGTTTTTCCGCGGCGGAAAATTTCGGTGATTTGGCGTCCAAACTGCTGACCGGCGAAAGCATTGTCCCCGGCGACATGGTCGAAGGAAGCAAGATTTATCACGCTTACAAAGGCGAAGTGACGATAAAAAGCGCGCAGCAGGACAGCGTCTATGAAATCGCCTTCAAAAACTTGCCCTACAATGCCTGCACCGAGCTGGCGATGGTCGACTGGATGACCGGCTACAATTCACATCTGGTACACATCAAGATCAACAGCAAATATTTTACCTGGCAGGGGAAAAACGCGACCAAGCTGCCGATGGAATACAACAATGCCATCACCGCCTGTCAGAACAACCGCAGCAACGTCATAATCTGGCAGTTTCAGTAGGGCTTCGGCAGGCGGTTAAAAACTGGGTGCAAAGTGATTTTTTGCTTGAAGAAAATTGTTGAAATTTATATATAGTTGGCTATATGAAACCGATTATGAAAATATAAACTTGATAGGAGAGATAAAATGGTTGAAACGTCTGTTATTCTGCCTCCCGATTACAAACCCTCGGCAGACGAGGAATATATGAACGAAATGCAGGTCGAATATTTCCGCCAAAAACTGCTTGATTGGAAAAAATCTCTTCTTGCACAGTCTCAGGACACGCTGGAGGAACTGCGTCAGGGCGGTTTGAACCAGCCCGACGAGCTGGACCGCGCCTCAATGGAAACGGACAAGGCGCTGGATCTGCGAACCAAAGACCGTGCCCGCAAGCTGATCAGCAAGATCAACGACGCCCTGAAGCGGATTGAAGACGGTACCTACGGCTATTGCGAGGAAACCGGCGAGCCGATCGGGGTCGAGCGGCTGGAAGCCCGGCCGGTGGCCACGCTTTCGATCGAAGCGCAGGAGCGCCACGAAAGAATGGAAAAAACCTACAGCGAAGACTAAGCGGCATTATGGAAAAAAAGGACTTTATACTTGCTTCGGCATCTCCTTACCGTCTGGCTCTCTTGGAACAGGTGGCGCTTTGTCCGAAGCTGGTCTGTCCGGCAGACATTGACGAGAGCTGCCTGCGTTTTGAAACGCCGTCGCGCTACGTGAAGCGGATGGCGCTGGAAAAGGCCAGACGGGTGGCGGCTCTGCATCCGGGAGAAAACGTGCTTGCCTGCGATACGGTAGTGGTCGTCGGCCGCCGGATTTTGCACAAAGCCGGCAGCGACGAGGAACAGACGCGGGTCATGCGTCTGGTTTCGGGGCGCGCCAGCCATGTGCTTTCCGCCGTCTGTCTGATCAACAAAAACGGCAGGGAAGCTTTGCGCTTTTCGGATTCCAGGGTGCTGACCAGGCGGCTTTCGGAAGAAGACATCCGCAATTATGTTGCAACCGGAGAATGGAAGGGATGCAGCGGGTATAAAATCGAAGGACGTTTCGCCGGTTTTGTCCGCAAAATCGTCGGTTCTTATTCCGGCATTGTCGGGCTGCCGCTGTTTGAAACGCAGAATTTACTGAATGGAGCGGGAATCAGATGACAACAGATACCATCATTTATGATAAAAACTCAACTGTGACCGGAATTGCGCTGCTTGAGAACGGCCACCCCGAAGAATTGGAAATCATTACCGGCAGTCAGGCGATCAGCGGTAATGTTTATTTGGGAAAAATCAGCAGAAAAGTGGTGCTGGCGGGTGACAAGGAAGGCTTTTTCGTCAATCTCGGAAACGGCCTTGAAGGATTCTTGAACGCCGAGGAAAACGGTTTGTCCGAGGTTAAGCTGACCGAAGGGCAAAGCATCGTCGTGCAGGTTTCGCAGGAAAAAAGAGCCGAAAAACACGCCCGGCTGGTGCGTTCGGTGCAGTTGGCGGGCAGCTATCTGGTTTATTGTCCGTACCGGCTGCGGGTGGAAGCTTCCGCCAAAATAGAAGACAAGCACAAAATGGCCGAGTATATGGAAAAGGTCAAAGAAAACATGACCGGTCAGGAAGGCTGGATTTTGCGGACCGCTTCGGTTGAGGCGGATTTTGTCGAAGTGGAAAAGGAAATGAACGAACTGCGCGATACTTTTGAGCATATCCGTATGAAGGCGCGCAGCGAACAGGCGCCCTGTCTGCTTTATGCCAAGCCGGATTCCCTGTTTGAATACCTGACTCGGCATGCGGGAACCCTGAACAAACTGGTGACCAACAGCCGCAACATCGAAAGCGAGGTAAAAGCCGTTTACGGCGACGCGTTTGCCATTGAGGTCTGCCAGAATCCGTTTGAAGAATACGGAATTGACGAAACAATCGCTCAGGCTCTGGAAAAAGAAGTCGGCTTAAAAGGCGGCGGTCGGATCAGCATTGAAGAAACACGCGCCTGCACCGCCGTTGATGTTGACAGCGGCCGGGACGCCGGCGGCGGCGCCTTGAACAGAATCAACGAAGAAGCTGCTTATGAAATTGTCCGGCAGATCCGGCTGCGCAATCTGGCCGGAAAAATCGTCATCGATTTTGCCGGTCATTCGGAATACAAGTATATCAAGCCGCTGCTGGAAATTCTGGAACAAGAATTGGCCAAAGACAGCATGAAAAGTCATGTGGCGGGCTTGAGCCGGGCCGGATTGGTGGAAATTATCCGTGTCCGCCGGCGGCCTTCGCTTTCGGAACTGATGACAGAGGAATGCCAAACCTGCAACGGTACCGGACGGGTGGAAAAAGGAGCCTGAAAATGGGGGAAGTTCTGAAAACCTGCCGCTGCCCGATCTGCGGCAAGGTGGCACCGATGGGAAAATACCGCCCGTTTTGTTCCAAACGTTGTGCCGACATAGACCTCGGCAACTGGTTTAACGAATCATACCGGGTGGAGGCGGAAGAAATCGACGATCAGGACATTGAAGCCTTGGAGGAACTGGCTTCCCGTCCCGACGATGATGAAGACGGAAAGTAAAAGGCCGCGCGTTTGCCGGTGAAAAGTCCGACGGTTTTCTTTATGCCGGTCAAAACTCCGGAGCCGGAAAACAAGAAAAAGAACCTGAATTCCGAAGCCGGAAAACAAACTGCGCCCGACCGTCGGCGATAAAAAAAGTACCCCACCGGCTAAGCCGGTGGTTCTTCTCAAGCGGGTGTACCCCTAATGGTGCCAGCGAACGCCTTAAGGGCGTATGACGGTCTGACAGAGCGAAGATTACTTGCTACCCGTAAACGGGTCAAAATCCATTGTTAATTGACTTTG
>CABUBU010000033.1 GCA_902489795.1 uncultured Azospirillum sp. | reverse complement strand
CAATAGGAGCCAGGTTTACTTGGCTTAAGCAAAGTATATTTTAAGGAAAATGTATTTTGGTCGCGTGGATACTTCGTAAGTAGCATTGGCTTAGATGAAGAAAAAATTAAACATTATGTAGAATTTCAGGGACGACAGGATTTATATCAGTTCCGTTTGGAGCTGTAACGAAAAGACACCCGAAGGTGCCTTTTCTATAGAACCCCCAGTAAACTGGGGGATATCTATTGTGTGTTTTGCGTTCAGCCCAGGGTTTGTCCGTTAAGGGGGTAAAGGTGCCGCTCCGTGCCAAAGAGTGTGGTCAAACCGTTAGGTTTGCAGCTAATGTAGAGTTCCGGTTTACCGGAGAATATCTATTCCGAACCTCGATTTGTCACGAGATTTTTTTCGGAAGATCAGGCGCCGGGGCGTTTTCTTATCCCGAAAATTTTGCGCCCGGCGCGCGGCTTTCCGGTCCGGCCGGCAGGCAGGATCGCAGCTTTTTGAGCGGTCAAATGCGGTTCGGAACGGTTAATGCCGCTTGCGTCAGTTGATGAAAATTTATATAAAGCTTGTCGGGCAGGGGCATTTTTGTTCTGCATTTTCCGTCGCCGGAAACGTTGCTTCTTGCCGGTCGTTTCTTCAAAAAAGCCGATGCCCGCTGCCGCCGGCGTCACTGTCGCCGTTCGGAAGGGGCGGGTGCGGCGCCGCCTTTTGCGCGGACGTTCGGGAAAATGACGTTTTACTCAAAAAAATGCTTGTCCTCGCAGCAAAAATCGGTCACAATAAGCAAAATTTAAAAATTGGTAGAATTGATTGATATGAAGAATGCAAAAATATAAAAAATTCAGCCGCGGCGGCAAAGATGAAAACGCTGGCCGCAACTACGCTGCGATAGATCTGGGCACCAACTCCTGCCGTTTGGTCATAGCTTCCCCGACGCCGACTTCTTTTCATATCATAGAAACTTTTTCCCGCATCACCCGTCTGGGCGAAGGGATCATTAAAGAAAACGAACTAAGCAGGGAAGCCAGCCGCCGGACGATCAGGGCGCTGAAAATATGCTCGGAAATCATCAGCGAATACGCGCCGATCCATCGGGCGCGCTTTGTCGCCACCGCCGCCTGCCGGCGCGCCAAAAACTGCCGTGACTTCTTAAGCGAAGTCAAGCACCAGACCGGTCTTAATCTGGAGATCATTTCTTCGCAGGAAGAATCCCGTCTGGCGGTAATCGGCTGTCTGCCGCTTTTGAAAAAAAGCGTCAAAAGGGCGCTCGTCTTCGACATCGGCGGCGGTTCGACCGAAATTTCGCTGGCGCGGCTTGCCAACAGCGGCAAAGCCTTTATCGAAGGCTATGTTTCCCTGCCGTACGGAGTGGTGACCATTTCGGAAGCCTTTCCCAACAAAGACATGACCAATCTGGCTTACAATACGGTTATAGAGCGCACTCACAAGCTGCTGGAAGCTTTTGAGGAACGTTACAAAATCAGCGAAGCAATCGAAAACGGGGAAATCCAGATTATCGGCACTTCCGGCACGGTAACCGTGCTCGGCGCTGTTCAGCTGAACCTGCCGCGCTACAACCGTTCGGCGGTTGACGGCATCGTCATCAGCGCCGGCGACGTCAAACACGCGATCGGCAAGATCCGCCGGATGGGCGATGATGGCCGCAAAAAACATCCGTGCATCGGTCCGCTCAAGGCAGACCTGACGATTGCCGGCTGCGCCATCATTGAGGCCATCTGTTCGTTCTGGCCGGTAAAGGAAATTACGGTGGCCGACCGCGGAATCCGCGAAGGCATATTGCTTGATCTGATGCACAACCGCAAAAAGCCCCGCCGGCATTTTTTCCGCCGCGGCAAAAACAAGAGGACTGAAAAAAATGAAACAACCGACTCTGGCAGCCATTGACCTCGGCACCAATTCCTGCCGGCTGCTGATTGCCGACAGGAGCGGCCGCACGCTTTATAAAAACGCCATTTCCACCCGTCTGGGCGAGGGCATGAGCGCCGGCAACCGTTTTACCGACGAGGCGGTCATGCGCGGCATTGAATGTTTCTGCACCTTTAAAATGACAATGGACGAATACGGGACGGAAAAGTATCGGGCAATTGCCACCGCCGCCTGCCGTACGGCCGAGAACGGAGCCGAATTTGCCAAAAAAATCAAGCAGCAGTCCGGCATTGATTTGGAGATTATCGACGGTTATGAAGAAGCCGTGCTCAATTTGAAAGGTGCGTTGTTGAACGTACGGGACGAAAAGGCCGGGTACGTGGTCGTTTACGATCTGGGCGGCGGTTCGACCGAAATCACGCTGGCGACCAGAAGCGCCGAACCGGAGATTCTGCATACCGTTTCCGTTCCCTGGGGAGCGCGCAACGCGGCGGAAAAATTCGGCTTGAAAGAATATGATCCGGTTGCGGCCGCGCGGCTGGACGAGGAAATTTCCGCCTACAGCCGGGCTTTCGTCCGCGATTCCGGGCTGGAAAAATACCGCGGGGACGTTTGTTTCGTCGCTACCTCCAGTACGCCGCTGCGGCTGACGCATATTGCCCGCGGCTGGGAAAAATATGATCGCGAGCGGGTCGACGGACTGAAAGTGGGGGTTGACGAATTTGAACGGGCGACGGCGAAAGTCTGCGCCATGGATTGCCGGCAGATGGCGGAAGACGCCAACATAGGTCCGGTCCGGGCAGATATTTTCCATGCGGCCTGCATTATTTTTTCCCGTATTTATAAGGATCTGGGGGCAACGGAAATCACCGCTTCCTTAAAAAGCGCGGTTGACGGCATCATTATGGAGCTGCAGAATGGCTAAGACAAAATCGGCGAAAATCGTCAGCGGCAAACGGAGTCTGACCGTCCGGGTCAAAACTTCCAAATACCGCAAAAAATCTTCCAACCAGTGGCTGGAGCGCCAGTTGAACGACCCTTACGTGGCCGAAGCCAAACGCCTGGGCTATCGTTCCCGCGCGGCGTTTAAGCTGATCCAGCTGGATGAAAAGTTCAAATTTCTCGGCCGCGGCAAAACCATTGTCGACCTTGGCTGCGCACCCGGCGGTTGGACCCAGATTGCGGTGCTGCGCAACAAAGGCAGCGGACAGGTGGTGGGGCTGGATATTCTGCCGACGGAGCCGATTCCCGGTGCCGTGCTGATACAGCAGGATTTTACCGCCGCCGACGCTGCCGACAAACTGAAACGGTTGTTAGACGGAAAGGCAGACATCGTGATGAGCGACATGGCGGCCAACACCATCGGCCACCAGCAGACCGATCACCTGCGCACCATGGCTCTGGTTGAACTGGCTTATGATTTTGCCAAAGACGTTCTGGCCGAGGGCGGCATTTTTATTGCCAAAGTCTTCAAGGGCGGGGCGGAAGCAGGTTTTCTGGCGGAAGTGAAAAAGAATTTCCTCAAAGTGTCGCATTGCAAACCGGACGCCAGCCGCAAGGCTTCGCCGGAAGAATATCTGGTGGCCGTCGGTTTCCGCGGCGGCACGGGAGAAACGAAGAATGAAGACGGCAGCGCGTTATAAGGCGGTCTGGGAACTGATGACCGCGGTGTTTGCCGACCGGCAGCCGGCCGACAACATCATCAACGCCTATTTTCGCGAAAGGCGTTTTATCGGTTCCGGCGACCGTCGGTTTATCGCCGAAAAAATCTGGCATATTATCCGCCGCCGGCGCCGTCTGACTTTCGAGGCCGGCAGCGCCGATCCGCGGAAGCTGCTGATTGCATATCTTAAGGACGAAGACTCGGCGGAGATATTTGCCGGCGGAGAATACGGCCTGCCGCCGCTTAACGATGACGAACGCAAACTGGCGGCCGCGCTGCAAACGGAAGAGAAGACATATCCGCCGGCGGTCGAATGCGAATGCCCTGACTGGCTGTTTGCCAAAATCGGCGACCCGTTGCTGCTTAAGGCGCTGAACGAATCTGCCGGCGCCGATTTCCGTGTCTGCCGCGGCAGTCGGGAAGAAGTTCTCCGTCTGCTGGAAAACGAAGGCTTTGAAGCGGTGCCGACCCCGTATTCGCCGCTCGGCATCAGGCTGCCGACCCGCATCAACCTTAACAACTGCATGGCTTATCAGGACGGCTTGATCGAGGTTCAGGACGAAGCTTCTCAACTGGCGGCGCTGATGTGCGGTGTGCGGCCGGAGGATCGCATAATCGACTATTGCAGCGGCGCCGGAGGCAAGGCGCTGGCGCTGGCGGCGCAGCTCAAAGGGCAGGGAGTGATCGAAGCCCACGACGTTAACCCGCAGCGGCTGGAACAACTGAAGCCGCGGCTGGCAAGGCTCGGCATCAGCAATGTCAAAATCGTGCCGGCGGCGGAAGAAAAGCCCGTTTATACCCGTTTTATCATCGACGCGCCGTGTTCGGGAACGGGCACCTGGCGGCGGGCGCCGGACGCCAAATTCCGTCTGACGCCGGCGCGGCTGGAGGAACTCAACCGCATTCAGGCGGAAATTCTGGAAAAAGCCTATGCCTTGACGGCGCCTTCCGGCCGCATTGTCTATATTACCTGTTCGGTTCTGGAAGAAGAGAACGGCGGCATTGTCCGGCATTTTCTTGAACGCCATCCCGACATGTCGACAATTGACATGCCGGCCTTATGGCGGGAGAGAACCGCCCAACCCTGGCCATGCGGGAAAAAGCCGTGGCTGGAACTGAATCCGCTGGTGACAGGTACCGACGGCTTTTTCGTTGCCGTGATTGAAAAGCGCTGATTTTTCATTTGCTTATCGGTATCAAAAGACAAGCGGGGCAGATTTTTTGCGAAAAATGCACAATCCGTTCAAAAAAAGCTTGATTATTTTTTCAAACCGGGGTATTTGTGCTCTGTCTTTATGATGTTTGCGCGCCTGTGGCGAAATTGGTAAACGCGTAACGTTGAGGTCGTTATGAGCTTAGCTCTTGGAAGTTCAAGTCTTCTCAGGCGCACCAATCATAAAAAATAAGTGAGAATCATAAAGAGGAGGTTGTTGATGAAAAAGAAAACCAAAAAACACCAGCCTTTCTCAAAAAACAAACTTTCCCGTTTTAATCAGCAGAAAAAGAACGAACCCAAAGATTGCTATCTGGGGCTCGGGCCGAAGTTTGTTAATTCCATCGTTATCGGCTTAAACGAAGACGACGACATCCATGTCAAAAAAATCATTGAGGGGCTGGACGAATACGATCTTGCCCGCCTGATCGAGGTTTTGGACGTTCATCACCGGATGAAACTGGTCAAACTGCTCGGCGACAAAATTGATCCGGCGGTCTTCCCCGAGCTGAACGAAGTCGTTCAGGAGCAGGTGCTCGAAACCTTAAACGAAAACCAGATCGTCAAAATCGTTAACGAACTCGATTCCGACGACGCGGTCGAAATCCTCGAAAACATGAACGACGAGGAGCAGGAACATATTATCAGCCGGCTTGATCCGGAACTGAAATATCAGGTCAAATCGTCGTTGAACTACCCCGACGATTCCGCCGGCCGTATCATGTCGCGGGATTTTGTCAGCATTCCCGACAACTGGACGGTGCGGGAAGCCAGACAGTATCTTCTGAATAACGAAGAGCTGCCGGACGATTTTTACACCATTTTTCTCGTTGACGAAAAGACCTTGAAACCGACCGGTGAAATCGCCCTCGACAAGCTTTTGCGCGCCAAGGGGGACGAAAAGCTGAACAGCATCATGGACGGCGAAATTGTGCCGGTAGACGTTTATACTGATCAGGAAGAAGTGGCTCACATGTTCCGCGAATACGGCTGGATGTCGGCCATGGTGGTTGACAACAAAGGCCGCCTGATCGGCGTTATCAACATTGATGACGTGGTTGAAATCGTTCACGAGGAAACCAACGAAGATATGATGCTTTTGACCGGTGCGGAAAGCAACGACGTATACCGCTCGGTGTTCAGCATTTTCAAATCGCGTTCAATCTGGCTGGTTACCAACCTGTTTGCCACCATCGTTGCCGCTTCCGTCGTCGGCGAGTTTCAGGATATTATCGCCCAGCTTTCGATTTTGGCGGTATTGATGCCGATCGTCGCCTCCATGGGAGGAACCACCGGGCAGCAGACGCTGGCCGTGGTCGTCCGTTCCCTGGCCACCAAAGAACTGAACTCCCGCAACGCTCTGCGCATGATCGGCAAAGAGTTTATGGTCGGCCTTTGCAACGGACTGCTGTTTGCGGTAATGATCGGAATAGCGGTGCGCATCTGGTTTCCCGGGCAGGAAATGATCAGTTACATCATTGCTCTGGCCATGCTCTGCAATCTGACCGTTGCCAGTCTGGCCGGCATTCTCATACCGCTGACCATCAACCGGCTGAAAATCGACCCCGCGATCGCTTCCGGCGTATTTTTGATTGCCTGTACCGATTCCGGCGGCTACTTCATTTTCCTCGGTTTGGCAAAGCTGCTCTTGTTTTAATGACTTATGTACAGTTTAAATTTAGCGCTTTTTTCTCGCCGAAATATTGTTATAATGCTTTTTGGATTTATATGTTTTGCAGGAGAAGAATTTGATTTTGGGATTGGTGATCGCTGCTTCCGTGCTCGTTTTTGATCAGCTGACGAAATTTTGGATGCTGAACTACGTTTTAAACGAGCGACCCGGCATTGAACTGACGTCTTTTTTTAACCTCGTTTATGCCTGGAACACGGGGGTCAGTTTCTCCATGTTCAACGATTCCGGCGCAATCGGCACGTTGTTGCTGTGTCTGACGGCGGCGTTGATTGTGGCGGCGCTGTTGTGGTGGCTGTACAGGGAAAAGGTGCGCGCCGTGCAAATCGGGCTCGGCATGATCATCGGCGGTGCGCTCGGCAACCTTGTCGACCGGGTGCGTCTGGGTGCGGTTTTCGACTTTTTGGACTTTCATCTGGGCGTGCACCATTGGCCGGCCTTTAACATCGCCGACAGTTTTATCTGCGTCGGTGCGGCCGTTATCATACTGCACGGCCTGTTCTATCCCGAAAAAAAAGAAAATAAGGAGCAAGTCAAATGAAGAAGATTTTTTGTCTGATGTTGTTGGTCGGTCTGCTTGGTGCCTGCAATGCTACCAGGGAAGATCTGGGGCTTGAGCGCAAAGTGCCGGACGCTTCAAAAGTTTCCGAACAAAGACAGCTGCTGCTGCCGCCGAACTACGATTTAAGACCGGTGGTGCCGATGGAAAAAGCTGCGGCCGCTGCGGAAAACGACGCTTAAAAAACAAAAAACAGGTAGGTGAAATCCGCCAATGAAGAAAAAATTGTCGCTTTCGGCCTGATCTGCCTTTTATCGGCCTTTCCCGCTTCCGCCAAACTGTTTGACATCAGCGAATACACGCTTTCAAACGGTGCTCGGCTGCTGGTGGTGGAAAACCACAAGGCGCCGATCGTCAAACATATGGTGTGGTACCGGGTGGGGGCGGTCGACGAAAAGCCGGGCAAGGGCGGTGCTGCCCATCTGCTTGAACATCTGATGTTCCGCGGCACAAAAAAGGTTCCCGGTTCCGAGTTTAACCGGCTGATGCAGATCAACGGCGCTGACAGCAACGCCTTTACTTCGCTTGATTATACCGCTTACCATCAAAGCCTGGACATCAGCCGGCTGGAACTTGCCATGGCGCTTGAGGCCGACCGCATGGCAAACCTTGATTTTTCCGACGAAGCTTTTGCCGCCGAACGTGACATCGTTTATCAGGAACGCAAGCAGGTGGTGGAAAATCAGCCGCTGTCGGCTTTTGCCGAAAGCATGCAGCGCGGTTTGTGGCAGACGCATCCTTACGCGCGGCCGGTAACCGGTACGGAGGAGGAAATTCTGTCTTTGACTAGGGAAGACGTGATGGATATTTACCGCCGTCATTACGTGCCGAACAACGCGATTATCGTGATTTCCGGCGACATTGAACCCCAAACGGCTTACCGGCTAGCGGAAAAATATTACGGCAAAGTGCCGGCGGGGCATGAAATTGGGGAAAAATCCTTTCCCGCAGTCAATCCGACAACCCGCATTATGTTGAAAATGAAGCTGCCGCGGGTGGAGTTGCCGCGGGTTGTCCGCCGCTATGTCGTTGATTCCTGCAATACCGATCCGCAAAGCATTTATGCGGCAATGGTATTGTCTGCCTACCTTGGCGAAGGCGACACTTCGGAACTTTATAAAGAACTGGTAGTAAAAAGAAAGCTGGCGCTCGCTGCTGCCGCATCTTACGATTACGCTTCGCGCAGTTACGGCACCTTCAGCCTGTCGGCGGTTCCGGCGGCCGGCGTTTCTCCCCAAGAACTGCAAAAAATGCTGTACAGGGTCGTAAACGATGCTGTTGCCTCGCTGACCGACGAAAAAGTTGAAAAAGTCAAAAACAAAATGCTGGCCGGGTTGGTCTATCTGCGCGACAATCCCAACGATGCCGCTTATATCGTCGGCTCTCTTTATACCGTCGGCATGACGCGGGAAGACGTTGAGAACTATGCGGACAACATCCGTGCCGTCGACGCTGCGGCGGTAAAAAAGGCGGCCGAAAAAATACTGAAAAGATCCGCGTTTGCGGAAGGCGTGGTCGAACCGCTGAACGGGGAGGGCAAAGATGAATAAAAAGGGGGGTTTATTTTCGGTTTTGGCTGCTGCCGCCGTTGTTTCCGCCGGTGTTTTTTATTTTTCCCGGCCGACTTTTGACGCCGATGCTCTGGTCAAAAACTCCGAACTGGGGCGTCAGGGGTTTTCGCTGCCGGTAACGGAAGTGGTTTCTCCCCGCCATAAAATCAAAGCCTATCTGCTGACGGATACGACCAACCCCATCGTCAGCCTGAGTTTTGTCTTTGCCCATGCCGGAACGGTTGCCGAAAAGGAAGGACAGGCGGGGCTGTCGAAAATGACCGCCGCGCTCATTTCCGAAGCCGCCGGCGGACTTGATTCGCAGGCTTTTAAGGAGAAAATGGAAAACTATGCGATTTCGCTCGGTTTTGGTGCCGACGGCGACGATTTTTCCGGCCGGCTGCTGACCACCAGGGAATTTGCGCCGATTGCCTTTGACATGCTGCGGCAGACTCTGACCGAGCCGCGGGCGGACGAAGCCGACCTTGAGCGGATCAGAAAGCAGATGCTGGCCGGGTTGGAGAGTCAAAACGAAGACTCCGGACAACAGCTCGGGCTGATTGCCAACCGGACGCTTTTCGGGACGCATCCTTACGGCCGCAATCCGCTCGGCAAAAAAGAGGACATTGAAAGCTTTACGCCGCAGGAGATAAAACGGTTTGTCACCGACAATTTGGGACGATCCAACCTGATCGTCGGCCTTGCCGGCGACATTACGGCGGAAGAGGCCGGCCGGATTTTGGATGAAGTTTTCGGCTCTCTGCCGGAGCGGGGCGCTGCTGACGAAACGCCTGCGGTCATGCCGCGACTGTCCGGCGGATTTGACGCTCATGACGAAAATCTGCCGCAGAGTATGGCCTTTACTGCTGCCGTCGGGACGCGCCGCAACGCAGACGACTTTTACCCGCTTTATATCGCCAATTACATTCTCGGCGGTTCCGGATTAAGTTCCCACCTCAATCTGGCTGCCCGCGAAAAGGAAGGGCTGACTTACGGCGTTTATACTGGGCTTTCCGTTTCCGACAAAACGGAAATGATTGTCGGCGGCTTTTCTTCAACGTCCGGCAATTTTAACCGGGTAATGGAAATATTTAACGAAGAATGGAACAAAATGGGTGCCGAAGGCGTTTCCGTTGAGGAACTGGAAGAAGCGAAAAACTACCTGATCGCTTCCTACAATCTGCGTTTTGCTGATATTTCCGCCATTGCCGGGATGCTTGTTTACATGCAGAAGGAAAAACTCGGCATTGATTTTCTGCAGGAACGCAACCGCTACGTTTCCGAAGTGACGCTTGATGAGGTCAACCGTGCGGCTGCCCGCTATTTTACGCCGGACAACCTCAAGATCATCGGACTTGGAAATTTCAAATCAGACTAGGAGAAATAAAAAATGGAAAAAAACGTTACCAAAACAAAAGCATGGAAGAAACTGTCTCTTCATTACCGCTTTTTTAAGAACGTTGAAATGAAAAACCTGTTTGCGTTTGATTCCAAACGCGGATCAAAATATGCCGTTGAACTGGGACCGCTTTATCTGGATTATTCCAAAAACCGTTTTAACGAAAAAACCCTGCAATATTTGCTGGAGTTGGCGGAAGAAGTAAAGCTGCGTGACAGAATCGAAGCCATGTTCACCGGCGAAAAAATCAATATTACCGAAAACCGGGCGGTTTTGCATACGGCTTTGCGTAATCGGCAGAATACGCCGGTATATGTCGACGACAAAAACGTGATGCCCGAGATCAACGCCGTGCTGGCAAAGATGAAAAAATTTACCGACGCGGTCCGTTACGGCGAATTTAAAGGCGCCACCGGCAAAAAGCTGACCAACATCGTCAACATCGGCATCGGCGGCTCCGATCTGGGGCCGGTAATGGCTACGGCCGCACTGAAAGAATATTGGGCAAAAGACATAAAATGTTATTTCATTTCCAACATTGACGGTTCCGCCTGTGAAGACGTTTTAAGCCGGGTTGATCCGGAAACGACCCTGTTTGTCATCGTTTCCAAAACTTTTACCACCATCGAAACCCTGACCAACGCCAAAACCTGCCGCAAATGGCTGATCGACGCTTTGGGCGAGTTTGCGGTTGCCAAACATTTCGTCGCCGTTTCCACCAACACGAAAGAAGTGGAAAAATTCGGCATCAACACCGACAATATGTTCGAATTCTGGGATTTTGTCGGCGGCCGCTATTCGATGTGGTCGGCGGTCGGCTTGTCGATTGCCCTTGCCGTGGGGATGGAAAACTTCGAGAAAATGCTCGACGGTGCCAATGCGATGGATCTGCATTTCCGTCATACCTCGTTTGACAGAAATATTCCGGTTATTCTGGCGCTGCTCGGCGTTTGGTATAACAACTTTTTCGGTTTCGGCAGCCATTGCGTCGTTCCCTATGATCAGGATTTGCACTATCTGCCGAGTTATCTGCAACAGCTTGATATGGAAAGCAACGGCAAATCGGTGAACGAAAACAACAAGTTCGTCAAATATGCCACCGGTCCGGTTTTGTTCGGAGGCGCCGGCACCGACGTGCAGCATTCGTTTTTCCAGCTTTTGCACCAGGGCAGCCGGATCGTGCCGCTGGATCTGATCGTTCCCGCCATTTCCCATAACGAAATCGGAGAACATCACGAAATTCTGGTTGCCAACGCTTTGGCACAGGGGGAAGCGCTGATGCGCGGCAAAACCGTTGCCGAAGCGGCGGCAGAACTTTCAAAAGCAGGCAAAAGCGCGGCCGAAGTCAGCCGTCTTAAGCGCTTCAAGTCCTTCTCCGGCAATCGCCCGACCAACACCATCGTTATCAAAAAGGTGGATCCCTATACCTTGGGCATGCTGGTGGCAATGTACGAGCACAAAGTGTTTGTCGAGGGCGTCATCTGGAACATCGATTCCTTTGACCAGATGGGAGTTGAACTCGGCAAACAGATGGCTTTGAGCATTCTGCCCGAATTGCAGGGACACGCTTCCGGTCTGCACGACAGTTCGACCCGCAGCTTGATCAGCCTGATCAAGAAGATCCGCAAATAACGAAAGGGGGCTGCCATGGCTATCCGCATCCTGCCCGATACTCTGGTTAACCAGATTGCCGCCGGTGAGGTGATTGAGCGTCCCGCCTCGGTGGTCAAAGAACTGGTTGAAAATGCCATTGATGCCGGTGCGTCTTCGATTGAAATAACGCTGGTCGACGGTGGCAAGTCGCTGATTGCGGTTGCCGATAACGGTAAGGGCATGGCGCGGGGAGATCTTGAGCTGGCGGTTGAGCGGCACGCGACATCCAAACTTCCCGATGACGATTTGTTTCATATCGGCTATCTCGGTTTCCGCGGCGAGGCACTGCCTTCCATTGCCTCTGTCGCCAGGTTGTCTGTCGTTTCCCGCAGCCGGCAGGCGGAAAACGGCTGGCGGATAGAAGTCAACGGCGGGGTCAGACAGTCTCCCGTTCCAGCAGCTTCTGCTGCCGGCACCCGGGTGGAAGTACGCGATTTGTTTTATGCCGCGCCGGCCCGGCTCAAATTTTTAAAAACCGCTGCCGGCGAAGTTACGCAATGCGTCGACATCGTCAACCGGATCGCTTTGGCCAACCCGCAGATTTCCTTTTACCTGATCGACGGGCAAAAGAAAAAAATCAGCCTCAACGCCTGTCAGGGAGAATTGTTCGACGCCCGTCTAAAACGCTTGAGCGACGTCATGGGGCGAGAATTCGGTGAAAATTCGCTCCTGATCAATGCCGAACGCGATCATCTCCGCATCAGCGGCTATGTCAGTCTGCCGACTTACAACAAGGCCAACTCCCTTTCTCAATATCTGTTTGTCAACAACCGGCCGGTACGTGACAAACTGCTTTTGGGCGCCGTTAAGGGCGCTTATCAGGGGGTGTTGGAAATCGGCCGCTATCCGTTGTGCGCCTTGTTCTTTGACGTTGATCCCGACTATGTGGACGTCAACGTGCACCCGACCAAGGCCGAAGCGCGCTTTTTTGACGGTGCGTCGGTTCGCGGTCTGCTGGTCAGCGCAATCCGCAACGCTCTCACGGCCGGCAGCCGGCAGACGGCGGCACCGGCCAACCTGGAGTTTTTTTTGCAGGACAGCCTGAAAAATGCTTCTTTGACGGCGCCGTTGCTGATGAGCGACGACAAAGAAGAAGCAGCCGTTTTAAACGACTATCATCAGCCGGCGCCTTCGGCCTTTCGCCGGGCGCTTCCGCCGCTGCCGTCCCGCCAGCGCACGGCGGCACTGCCGGAACTGGAAAGAAAATTTTCCGTCCGTGCGGAAGAAGACGACAATAGTCGTTATGCGGATACCGACGGCATTTTGGGACAGGCAAAAGCGCAGTTTCACAACACCTATATCATTTCCCAAACCGAAGACAGCATCGTTTTGATCGATCAGCATGCCGCCCATGAACGGATCGTGATGGAAAAAATGAAAAAAGCCCTGAACGAGGGACGCAAACCGGCAACCCAGATGCTGCTGATTCCCGAAATTGTCGAACTGGACGTTTCCGACAAACAGCGACTGCTTGAAAACGCGGAAAATCTTGATCAGCTGGGATTGTCGGTGGAAGAGTTCGGCCCTTCGGCGGTAATTGTCCGGGAAATTCCGGCCTTAATCAAAGACTGCGACACACAAAAGCTGGTTCATGATTTGGCCGAACAAATAGCGGAATGGGGCAGCGATTTCGCTTTGACGGAAAAACTGAACCATATCGTCGCCACCATGGCCTGCCACGGTTCCGTACGGGCAGGGCGCAGTCTCAACCTGGCGGAAATGAACCACTTGCTGCGCGAAATGGAACAAACCCCCAATTCCGGCCAGTGTAACCACGGCCGACCGACCTATATCGAATTGAAATTAAAGGATATTGATAAACTGTTCCACCGATGACAACAGTTTGTTGTTTCATAAGTCTCTTTACAGAAAACCCCAGAGGTTTACTCGGGAACTGAATGCTTTAGTGTTGGAACAACATAGCTCCACACCTTTGATCGTGGTCAAACTGCAAGTTTAAAAGCCGAGTTGGAACTCCCGGTTTACTGGGAAATATCTATTTTTTATCAACAACTCCGTTTTGTTGTTTTTTTCACTTGACTTTCTGCCGCGGATTTTGTAAAAGTCTTCTCAAGACAATGGCGAAAGTAGCTCAGTTGGTTAGAGTACCGGTTTGTGGTACCGGGTGTCGTGAGTTCGAGTCTCATCTTTCGCCCCAGATGTTACAATGACGGAAATCTTTAAGTGTGTTGAATGGTGTATTCAAAGTATAGCTTAGGTTTCCGTCATTTAATTTTAAGTTCGAAAGTAACAAATTTACGATTCCACGCTTTATGTTAATATCTTCACATTCGCTGAAAAGTTTGTGAGCATCGTTTCCTAGTGAAACCATTGTTCCTATTGCGATAGAGAACTTTCCATCGGCTTGAGTATGAGCCTGCATTTGTTGTTCGAAAGTAAATTGTTCGGTTTTGGCATCATAGGTCATTTTTCTGTACTCATCGACACTAATAGCATCTTCAATAAGCAGGTTCTGAATTTTATTAATCTTATCTTGTGTTTTGTCATATTTTTTACGGAGCTCTTTAATTTGCTCTCTATGATATTCGTTCTCGGCATTAATATTGCTCTCAATATCCTTTCTAATACCCTCTAAAAGCTCAGGAGGAAGTATCAGTTGTCTGAATATTTTTTCCACTTGAGCGAGAGCCACATTCAAGGGTTTTGGCAGTTACCTTTACCGTGTGTACAGCATAGATATCGGTATTTTTTACCGTTTTTTTATTTTTTCGTCACAGCTTATCGCGCATCCACATTGTTCGCATTTTATAAGGCCTTTAAAGATAAAGGGCTTTTCTGTGCATTTGAACGTTTTATGCTTTTTTTTTGACTGCGGCTGTTCATTATTTCTTGGCATTGTCGAAATAATGCTTCAGAAATTAATTTGGGATGCTTGTGCGGATAGAGTTCACCCTTGCATAGAATTTTGCCGTAGTAAAAAGGATTGTTTAATATGCGGTGAGCTGCGGTTTTACTAATTGGTTTTCCACTTCTTTTGCTTGTAAGTCCCCACTTTTTTGTTTCTTTGGTAAGGGCACTTATTGTCTGTACCTTATGATGGATATTGTAGCGAACAATCCAAATGAGAAGCGCAACTTTTGGCAGCAACTTGATAAAGAGAGAATATTTCCAATTCGGATAATAAAAAAAGTTCATTCTTATCAAATTTAAAAAACAAACTGCCCAGCAACGCCAGTCCACAAAAAAATCAGAATAATCAAAGGAGCTAGCCGGAAAGAAGGAAAATGCCTGAGCAGAAAACAACGGTCAAAATCCTGCGAAACCTGTTTTAACGTAGCCATGTCGCTTCTCTTCAGCAAATGATATGTATGATGTTAACACAGATGGCTGAAAATTCAATACGATTAACTTTTGATCAACAAACGTGCCGTAAAAAAAGTAACCCACCGGCTAAGCCGGTGGTTCTTCTCAAGCGGGTGTACCCCTAATGGT
>CABUBU010000032.1 GCA_902489795.1 uncultured Azospirillum sp. | reverse complement strand
GGGAGCCGTTACACCTCTTTTAACACGAGACATCTATACATCCTCCTACAAATACGGTAAAAACTGTTTGACGATCTGAACATCGCACTCGGCAACCAAAGTGGTTCCTCTGGCTTGTCTTTTCATTTTCTGGGTTTTGCAGAAGAGACAGTGTCTCTTTTTGGCGAAGTTTCTCTTCAACTTGCCGGTGCCGGTTACGCCGAAGCGTTTTTTAACCGAGCTTTTGGTTTTTAATTTGGGCATTTTATTTCCTTTCTAACGACTTAGATGGTTTTGACAAACGATACATAAGGCATGCCTTTAGCCCGTGCATCTCAAAAATCGTTTTGGTTTATATATCATAAATCTTCTCTTGGCAAGCGTTTTTTTCCGGCAAACTTCGGAAAAATCCGCAATTTGTATTGCAATTTAGCGCTTCCGACGATATAACCTTGTTTAAGAAAAGAGGAGTTTTTTATGATTTTTAACCAGTTTGAAAGGCTTCTGGCCCGCCGCTATCTCCGGGCCAAACGCAAAGAGGGCTTCATCTCGGTCATCACCGGCTTTGCCTTTACCGGCATTGCCTTAGGGGTGGCCACCCTGATCATCGTGATGTCGGTAATGAACGGTTTCCGCGCCGAGCTTCTGTCACGGATTTTGGGCATCAGCGGCCACATCGGCATCGTTTCCGCCGGCGGACAACCGTTTAACAACTACCGGCAGGCGGTCGGCGAAATCGAAAAGTTCGACAACGTCGAAAACGTTTTCCCGATGATCGAAAAACAGCTGCTGGCCTCTTCCGGCCGGGCGGCGGAAGGCGCCATGGTCCGCGGCATGCGCAAAGAAGACATATTAAACAAGGAAACGCTCAAAAACGGCATGCTCAACGTCAACATGGAAGAATTTGCCGGCAACAACGTCATCATCGGCTACCGGCTGGCGCTGAAAATGGGACTGATCCCGGGCGACGAAATCACCCTTATTTCTCCCAACGGCAAAATCACCGCGTTCGGCACCGTGCCGCGGATGAAATCCTACCGTATTGCCGGAACTTTTGAACTCGGCATGTTCGAATACGACTCCAACTTCATTTTTATGCCGCTTGACACCGCGCAGACCTTTTTCGGAACCGGCGACGCCGTAACCAACATCGACGTAACCTTAAAAGACGAAAGCAAACTGAAAGAAACCCGCGCCGCGATCGAAAAAAACGTTGAACCGGGCGCCTACATTTTCGACTGGCGGCAGTCCAACTCGGCCTTTTTCAACGCCATTGATGTCGAGCGCAACGTGATGTTCCTGATTTTGACGCTGATCATTCTGGTGGCGGCATTTAACATCATCACCGGGCTGATCATGCTGGTCAAAGACAAAGGCCGCGACGTAGCGGTGCTGCGTACAATGGGCGCCACCAAGGGCATGATCATGCGCATCTTCTTTATGGACGGAGCCTTTATCGGCGCCGTCGGCACCGCGCTCGGACTGGTGCTCGGCATTTTGTTCTGCGACAACATCGAAGCCATTCGCCAGTTTTTGCAGGATTTGTCGGGACGGGAACTGTTTTCGGCAGAAATTTACTTTTTGTCCCAGCTGCCGGCCAAAATAGACTACACGGAAGTGGCGGCGATCGCGCTGATTGCCCTGCTGCTTTCGTTCCTGGCAACGATTTACCCGGCTTACCGGGCAGCAAAAATGGATCCCGTGGAGGCACTACGCTATGAATAACGAAAAAGAAACCGTGTTGGAATTAAAACAGATTTGCAAAAGCTTTCGGCAGGGCTCGCAGAAGCTTGACGTTTTAACCGGCGTCGATCTGGAAATCAAAAGCGGCGAAATCGTCGCGCTGATCGGACCTTCCGGCTCGGGAAAATCAACCCTGCTGCAAATTGCCGGACTGCTCGAAACGCCCAGCAGCGGCGAAATTTATCTCAACCGACAGAACTGTTCCAAACTCGGCGACGGACTGCGCACCCTGCTCCGCCGCGATTTTCTCGGTTTTGTTTACCAGTATCACAACCTGCTGCCGGACTTCAGCGCCGAAGAAAACGTGATGCTGCCGCAGCTGATTGCCGGCCGCAAGGCAAAAGCCGCCAGAGAAAGAGCGGCATGGCTGCTGGAACGGCTGAACCTCGGCAGCCGTCTGAAACACCGGCCGGCGGAAATGTCCGGCGGCGAACAGCAGCGGGTGGCCATTGCCCGGGCGCTGGCCAACGCACCGAAGTTGCTGCTGGCCGACGAGCCGACCGGCAACCTCGACCCCAAAACTTCCGACGTCGTGTTCGCCGAACTGCTGAACATCGTCAAAGAAACCGGCCTTTCCGCGCTGATCGCCACCCACAACATGGAACTGGCCTCGGCCATGGACCGTAAAGTCCGGCTGGAAGACGGCCGGCTGGTCAACACCGGCATTTCGGGGCTGATTTCCGGCGAAAACTTTTACTGACAAAAGCGCCGCGGACGGGTTCGCAGACCGCGGACGCGTCTGCCGGAGAGCGCTTCCCCGCAAAAACAGCTCTTGCATAAAAATTTTTATTTGCTAATGTAAATAAAAAATTAACTATCAGGATACTGTTTATTATGCGGATAACTTTCTCCAAGACTTTACTGCTGGCGACCACCGCCTTTTCCATGATTTCCGCTCCCGCGGCCAACGCCTATCTCTCGCCGCTCAGCTTTAACGAAATGTACGCCCACGCCTCCCGGGGAAACCTGACGGTCTTAAACAACGCCATTCTGCGCGGCATGAACACCAACGCCGTCAACGGCGACGGCGACACCGGCATCTGCGTTGCCGTCCGTCGCGGCGACCATATCGCTTACGAGAGTTTCCGCAACACCGGCGCGCATACCCGCCCGCACTGCCTGAACAACATCAACGCCAAACAATATAAAAAATTCATGGCTGACCACCGGCCTTATGAACTGGCTTACAGAAAAGAAGGCAGTTCGATCTGGTGGTGGATCGGCGGCGCGGCGGCCGTCGGCGGAATTGCTCTGGCCGCGGGCGGCGGTGGCGGCGGCGGTTCCGATCCGCTGCCGGTTCCCGCTCCCGAAGACCCGACGTTCCACAGCAACAAGGGACTGGGGTACGTCGTTGCCACCAGCGACCCTTCCGAACCGGAAACTACGCCCTATGAGCCGGTAATAATTTCGGCCAAAAACAAAACCACCGAAGTCAACCGAGAAAGCATGCAGCTCTCCAACAACGCCAAAATGTGGGTTTACAACCCGGACACTTTCGGTTACGACACCGTTTTGCTGTCCGATCTGATCAACTTTGACAAAGACATAAACTCCTATACCAAATACATCCGCGTCGGCATGCGCGCTTACAACGACTCGGTCGTCATCAATGATACGGAACAAACCATCAGCGCGGGCAGCGGCACCGTCGGTCTTGATGCCCTGCTGAACAGTTCGGCCTCCAACCTCGGCACCATTGAGATTTCCGCGCCGAACGGCAGCATCGGCATAGTGGCCAGCGACTATTCCGAGGCCGGCAACACCGGCACCATCTCAATGGAATTTACCGGCAAAGACACTTCCGACAGTTTGATCGGCATGTATGCCGACACCAATTCTTCGCTGACCAACGCCGGCACCATCTCCGGCAAGGCGGAAACCGCACGCGGCAGGGTTACCGGCATGCAGATGCGGCTGACCGACTATTATGCCGACTTTGTCAACAAAGCCGTCAACAGCGGCAAAATAGAACTGAGCGGTTCTTCCGACAACGCCGGCGGCATGAGCCTGTGGGGGATGAGCAGCTGGCTGGATCGGGCCTTTATCGACGGCGACAAGTCCGCCGCCAAACTGGACAAGGCCACGCTCACCAACAAAGGTGACATTTCGCTCACCTTTTCCCTGCAGCCGAGCGACGAAGAAGGCGCCGTCGATCCGGAAGACCCGCTGACGCTTGCCGCCGGCAACGGAGGCATCATCGGCATGCACGCCGACGCCAACACCACAGCCACCAATAACGGAAACATCACGATTGCGGTTACCGGCGACGCCGGCGAAACGCTTTCCGCCGGCATGCAGGCGGTCCGCGGCGGCAGCATTGTCAACGGCAGCGGTAAAAACATCACCGTTTCCGCCGAAGGATCGGCTTACGGCATGATGGCCATAAGCGGCAGCAACGGAGGCAAGAATTTTACCGACGTCGAAAGTGCCGTCGACAACCGCGGCAGCATTACGGTAACCGCCGGCGACACCGCCTACGGCATTTATTCCGCGGTTAAAGGCGACGTCAAAAACAGCGGAAAGATCACAATCAACGGCGCCGGATACGGCATTTTCAACCAAAACGGCAGCGTTAACAGCAGCGGCAGCATCATCGTTGCCGGCACCGGCGAAAAAGGCAGTTACGGCATCTATGCCGAAGCGGAAGCCGGCAGCGGCAACAAGATTACCAACGCGGCGGACATTACCATGACCTTTGCGCCGGAGGAAGAAGGCGGCGGAGATGAGGAAGAAAAGCCGACGCTGCCCGCCAACTACGGCATCTACGGCTGGAACGTCGACATCGAAAATTCCGGCAACATTTCCATTACCCAGCAAAACGAAAAAAGCGAAGACGTTTTCGGTATCGTTTCGGAAGAAAGCAGCATTAAAAACAGCGGCGCCGTAGTCATTAACGGCAACGGCAGCGCGGTCTATGCCGGCGGCGGCAGCCTTACCAATTCCGGCAGCATTACCTTAAACGGCGACGGCTACGGACTGATTGCCGAAGACGGGGATCTGACCAACTCCGGAACGGTAACCTTGAACGGCTACGGGTATGCCGTTTTAAACGACGGCGGCAACCTCACCAACAGCGGCGAAATTTATCTTAACGGCAGCGGCTGGGGCATATACGCGAAAAACGGCAATCTGGTCAACAACGCCGGCGGCAACGTTACCGTCAACGCCGACAATCTGGCAGCTATTTCAGGGCTGACGCTTGAAGGCAGCGGCTATCTGCTGCAAAACGACGCCCGGATTATTCTGACCTCAACGGGCGCCAAGGTGACACAAAACGCCAAAGCGATTGACGGCGGCGACGGCAGCGTGATCAACTCCGGCAACATTACCATCGGCAGCAGCGGCGTTTTGTTTACTGACTCTTACGGCATTTATAACCGCGGCAGCAGCCTGACCAACTCCGGCAGTATTGTCATTTTCGGCTCCGGTTACGGCATTTACGGCAACGGCAATATCGACAACAGCGGCAGCATCGCCATTCATGCCGAAAACGATGCCGCGCCGGTTTACGGCATTTACGGCCAAAACGGTTCCATCATCGACAACGAGGCGCAGATTAATATTGCGTCGTCCAAAGCCGTCAATACGTCGGCAGTCTTCGGCATTTTCGGTAACAGCGCCGAAGTCAACAACAGCGGCAGCATCAAAATCGGCGACGGCAGCAACCTGTTTAACACCGCGACCGGCATCCGGGCCGATAACAGGAACGTCAACAATTCCGGCACCGTCCGCATTTACGGCGCGGGCACCGCGATCAGCGCCCAAAACAGCAACATCGTCAACAACGCCGGCGGCGGCATCACCATGGTCATCAGCGGCGCCGCCGACAGTTACGGCATTTATCTTGCCGGCCGGGGAAGCAACACACTGACCAACAAGGCCACGGTAAAAATCAACCGTTCTTCCGCCTATGCCGAAGGCAAAAAAGCGGTCGCCCTGTATGCGGAAAACGGCAGCATTAACAACTCCGGCACTTTGGAAGTGGGTGCCAGGGACGCCGTCATCAACGGCGGCATCGGCATCGTAACCAACGGCGGCAACATTAACAACTCCGGAACCGTCACCGTTTACGGCAACGGCAGCGCAATCAAGGCAACCAACGGCAGCATCACCAACAACGCCTCCGCCGCCGTTTACGGCAACGGCAGCGTTCTGAACGGTCAAAACGGCAACATCACCAACAATGAGAAAGGCCAGTTGAACATTTACACCGACGGCAAGGCCTCGGCTTACGGCATTTATCTGGCGGGCAGCACCGGCAACACGATCACCAACAAGGCCTCGATCTTCATCAACCGTTACGGCGCATATGCCCAGGCGACCTCGACCGGCAATTACGGCATCTGGACCGACAATGCGAAAATCGTCAATTCCGGCGACATTTCCCTCGGCAGCAGCACCGCCGGTCTGAGCGGCGTCTACGGTCTGTATGCCGCCGGCAGCGGCAGCATACAAAACAGCGGCGTTATCAACCTCTACGGTGCCGGCACCGCGATCTACACCGCTTCCGGAACGGTTAACAACACGGCCACCAGCGGCATCATCAACATCTATACCGACGGCAGCACCGACAGCTTCGGCATCGCTGCCGGCGGCAACAACAACGGCCTGATCAGCAACAGCAACAAAATCCTGATTACGGCGCAGAACGGCAAGGCCTCGGCCAAAAAGAACACCGGCATTGCGGCAAACAACATCAAAAATTCCGGCACCGTCCAAATCGGCTCGACCATACAGGATATTGACAAAGCGGTCGGCCTTGACGGCAAAAGCATTGATAACAACGGTGAAATATTGCTTTACGGCAACAATGCCGCGGGTATTTTCTCCGACGACGAAAACGCCGACGTCACCAACAACGGACGAATTGAGTTAAACGGCAACGGCGGCATCGGCATTTCCGTTACCGGCGGCAACGGCACGGTTACCAACACCGGCGCCGTTACCGTCACTTCTTCCGGTCAGGCTTACGGCATAAAAAACGAGGCCGGCAGCGTCGAAAACAACGCGGTCATCACCCTGAATGCTTCAAACAGTTACGGCATTTTGGCCAAGAGCATCGAAAACAGCGGCGAAATTTACATCAACAAGTCCAGCGGCTACGGACTGGCGGCAACCGACGGCGGCAGCATTACCAACTACGGCAGCATCACCGCTTCGGGCAACGCCAACGACGGACTTTACGGCAAAGGTTCGTCCAGCTTCCACAACGAAGGCAACATTACGATCGACGGTCAGGGCAGCTGGGGACTGCGCTCCTCAAGCAACGTCAAAACTTACAACAGCGGACGCATCAATATAAGCGGCAACGGAAGTTATGGCATGAAAATCGAAAAGGGAACGGTTGAAAATCACGGTGACATCACCACCGCCGATGCCGAGAGCTTCGGCATCTGGGTCAACAACGTCGACAGCCTGACCAACAGCGGAACCGTCACGGTCAACGGCGATCGCAGCAAGGCTATTTACGCAAAAGGCCGCTCACAGGTGGATAACAGCGGACGTATTAACGTTAACGGACAAAACGGCTACGGAATTTATGCAGAAGATACCTCTCATGTCATAAACAGCGGCGACATTTATCTTAACGCAACGACGGCAACCGACACTTCTTCAGCATTATATGCCGGCGGCAGCGCCGTTATCGAAAACAGCGGCAACCTGCATATTGCGGCCAGCGGCAACGGACATATTTACGCTGCCTATGCCGCCGGAAACGGCAGGATTGTCAACAGCGGAACCATCTATGTGGACAAGGCGACAGACCTCATTTTTTCCGGCAACGTCACCAACAACGGCACCATTGAAGCCACCGCCGGACGAATGCTGCTGAACGAACAGGTAAAATTCGGCAGCAACGCGTGTTTTATCGCCGACGAAATTGCCGGCACGGCAAGCGTTTCCGCCGATACGGTCAAACAAAGCAACCGGACGCGGTTTGTCCTAAACGGCAACTTTGAAGGCAATACCGACCGGTTAAACGTCCGTTCGGAATCTTATCTGTTCGACGCCGAATTTGACGGCGAAAAAACCACCCTCAGCATGAAAGAATTCAACCGGGTGGAAGACAATGCCTCAATCGCCGGCTTTTTACAGGACAATTACGGCAAAAACAACAATACCGGACTGTTTGACGAACTGAAGTCGGCTTCTTCGCAAGGCGAACTGACCAAAAAAATCAGCCAAATCAGCGGCCGCGACTTTATCCCGACCATGGCGGAACAGAATCTTGCCCTGATGAAAGACCTGCACCGGCAGTTTGACAACGCCTGGTTCAACGCGGCACCGGACGACAAACTGATCGCCGGCTTCAACTATTATGACCGTGAACGCAGCGGATACGGCAATTTTGCCGGCAGCGACGACAATGCGGTTTCCCTGTTCGGCATTTTCAGGAACAACGAAGGCAAGAACGTCAGCTACGGACTGGGCTGGAGCATCAGCAAGTTTGACAGCAAATACGACAACGGCGGCAAAAAAGACGAAGTGATCGCCGAAATTCTGCTGCCGTTCGGCTTCGGCGACGAAAACTTCCGCTTCCTCGGCAACATGTACGGCGGCTACGGCAACGGCGAATACAAACGTTATGCCGAAGGCGGACGCTTCACCGGCGACGTCGAAAACTATTACTACGGCGTCAACAACGAACTGCGCGGCAGTTTTGATGCCGGGTTCGGCATCTCACTGCAGCCGACGGCCGAATTTAACGTCGCCGGCCTTTACCAGAGCGGCATTGACGACGGCGGTCTGAAAACCGGCCATAACAACAACCTTTCGGTTGAAAGCGGGTTCGGCCTTTATGCCGAAAAAGAATTCCTCTTCAATGACGAAAACAGCCTGCGGCTGCGTTTCGGCGGCACCTGGTATCACGAATTCAACGACAAATACCAGACGGTAAAGGCCCGTCTTGACGGAATGGAGGGGCGTTTTGCCATGGACCGTGCGGAGTATGAAAAAGACCGCGGTTTATTCAGCCTAAACGGCGAATACAGAAACGGCGGCTTCAGTTTTTACGGAGAAACAGCCTTTGAAGCCGGACGCAGCGACAACTGGATCTTCAACACCGGCTTTAAATACGCTTTTTAAGTTTTAACTAAACGGTTAAAGGAAACAAAAAAAGGAGAAGAAAATGCGAAAAACAGCTTACGCGCTTTTGCTTGCGGCACTGACCGCCCCGTTCGGCGTTCATGCCAAATACAACCCGCCCAAAGACGTGCCGCAGGTTTCCTACGCGCAAAAAATAGCCATCGGCGAGATCAACAGACTGGACAAAGACCTTGACGGTCGGCTGAGTCCGGAAGAGTTCGGCGCCAAAATCGGCACCTATACCCGTACCGAAGAGAAAAACGTACGCCGAGCCAGAAAACAAGGCATTTACCAGACGCCCGACCAACAGTTTGAAGCGGCGGATAAGGACGGCGACGGCTTTCTGACCTTTCAGGAACTTTCCGACTATATCGAAGAGTATCAGAAACTGGACAAGGGACGCGCACGCTATTATTAACCCTTCGTTCAGCTTATAAACAACGGAATGTTGATTATCTTATTGTCTGTAAAAAAACAAACATACGGAGAACAGACAATGAGAAACGCAATCACCAACCGCAGCAAAGACTATGAAATGCCGGCACATTCGGGAAACGAGTTCCGGCATTTTTTATCCCATCTGCGCAGCATTTTCGACATGCCGGAAGAATTTGAAATGCACGGAAACGAACCGAAAATCGAATTTTCGGAAAGCAAGGACGCCGTCAACGTACTGGCGGAAGTGCCCGGAATGAACGAGGAAGACCTTGACGTGGAAATCTCTTCCGACGGATATCTTTCCATCAGCGGCGAAAAGAAAAGCCGGATCGAACACGGCAAGGGCGATAACTATTTTTCCGAAGTTTCTTACGGCATGTTTCAGCGTACCGTCCCTCTGCCGTGGGATTTGGATTATGCCAAGGCGGAAGGCGACTATGAAGACGGGGTTTTAAAAATCCGCATTCCCAAAACTGCCGTTGAACAGTCGAAAAAGAAAAAGCTGCCGATCAAAAACAAGAAAAAACAATAACCGAAACGGATAAAACGCAGAGCGCCGTTCGTTCTGCCCGACGACTTGAACACTGCAGTCAATGCGGCAGCGGCATTGTTCCGACCGCCCGCCAAAACGGCATTTTTCACGAAGGTTTCAATGATGAAAAACGGCTTCTTTGCTTTTAAACATACACCCGCTAAACAGCGCCGCCGATAAACAATAACAAAAAGCGGCTCTTTTCACCCCCGGACATCCGGGGGCTTTTCCGTTTTTTGCCGTTACCGGCCCGAACACCGACTTTTCTCCGAATGCCACTGATTTTTTCGGCTACTGATCTGAACCGGAAACATTATCTGTTTTTTTCATTTCGGAAGTTTTCCGGCCACCTCTCCGACAGAGCCTGCCACGGATTTTACTCCGAATACCACGGGAACTTTCCGTCTACCGGCATAGAAATGTCTCAGGACTTCACACTTGGATATTCTGTCGTTCACCGCCGGTCTGAACACTGACCTTTTCCAAACATTCCAAAGATGCCTCACGGCCTTTCATTTTGGTCTGTTCAGAGATATTCTGTCGTTCACCGCCGGTTCCAGCTAAAAACGCTGCTACGGATTTTTCTCTGAAGTCGGCATGATGCCGTCACGAATTTTATCCCTGAACAACCTTATTCCGACGCGCTCCGCATAATTTTCTACACCAAGGCACTCTTTCCCGGCAGGTTTTTTTTTCTTGTCCGCCCAAAGCCCAGCACAAGTTACATTATTTGTATATTGTTTCGTTTGCATTTCCATAAAACAAGCGTATTGCGATAAACTTATATCAACTCAGACAGCTTTTTCTCCGACACGATACATAAATTGTATTTTTTTGATTGACATTTAAATAAAAATGTGATATTAAAAGTTTTCATTGCGTCAACAAATGAAAGGAACACTATGTCAGGAAGTTTTGCCAATATCAGCCGAACCGCTTTTAAGCTCGGCACAAAAAATGTCATTAATGAAACGGCAAAAAACTGTTTCCCTTTTACGGACAACTGTCAGACGCCGCTTTTGAAATACGCGAAGCCAATTCCGGAGAAGACGAATTCATCAGGCATATGATTCATATGAGAAATTTGGGATATAACAATTATGTTCCTCAACGCGTCAATTTTCCTAAACTGAATTCTCAAATCATTAAACAAATCGCGATGTCTGAAGGATTTCAAGACGACCTTTACGCGCAACAACAATTGCAAAACGCAATCAGAGAACAGCAGATTTACCCTGTAAACTGGAAATAACCATGAGCAAAGTCAAAAACATCCTGTCTTTTTTCCTGCAATTGCTCGTTTTGCCGGTTGCCACCTATTTGCTGTTTTCGCTGTGGATGGAACAGGAACTGGGAATAGTTTTCTATCAGAACGCCTGCTTTCTGTTCATGCTCTGCTACGCGATCAGAAAACCGGTTTTAAGCCGCACCTTCAAACCGGAAGGAAGGTTTGAGTATTGGGCGGCTTTCCTCACCTTTTATTGCGTTTCTTTTTACATTCTCGGACTGACGCTGAAGTTTTTCTGAAGTTGCAGGAAAACCGTCCGCCGGCGGCTGCCGGAAGAGCGAGCCAGAAGCGCCATTTCCGCTGCCGGCAGAGAATTACAGTTCAAGCTCAAAAAATTCGCAGTTTTCAAAACGCCGCGCCTGCTTAAAAACATGGTAATAAAGATTAAACATCAATGCGCCGTGGGTAACTACGCCGGCAACCGGAACATCTGCCCGGGCGGCAATTTCGCGCAATGCCTTCATTCCCCGTTCGGTGCTCTGTCTGATGCTTTCCCCGCCCGGCAGGCAAACGTCGAAACGCCGGGGATGTCCTTCATTGTTGATCACCTCAAACACGTCGCCGTAAATCCGGTGAGCGTCTTCCGAAAGCATGCCTTCCGCTTCGCCGAAATGCACTTCTTCCAGCCCTTCGACGGCAACCGTCGGGCAGCCGACGCCGGCGGCGATAATTTCCGCCGTCTGCCGGGCACGAAGCATGGTCGAACTGTAGATGACGGGCAAATGCCGGGAAAGCAGTTTCTCCGCGGCGGCCGCGGCCTGGGCACGTCCGGTTTCGTTCAGCGGCAGATCCAATCCCGCACCCTGCACCAGCCCTTTGACGTTGCCGTCGGTTTGTCCGTGGCGGATAATCAGCAGTTTCATGTTTTCCTCCTATACCAGAAACTTTGCCAGCCGGTCGTGCCGGCCAAAGTACAATCTGCAGGCCAGGGCTTTTTTTCTGCCCAGCAGCTCCGGTTTCAACGCCCCGCTCCGATAAAGCGCGGCAGCATAATTTCTGGCCGCATCCACCCGCTGCCGCCGATCCGGACCGAAGATTTTCCGTAGCGGCTGGGAAACCAGCGACTTGAAGATGAAGCGTGTCAGATAAAAAGCAAGATGACGGCGCAGACTTTCGTCCGCATTCGTCAGGTCGGCGAAAAAGCGCTTCATTTCTTCCGCCGCCAGCGCATGAGAGCGGACATATTTTTCGGTAATTCCCTGTTTGGAGACCGAAGCGTCATTTTCGCGGTAATACAGCAGCCGGGCATCGGTTGAAACCATGTTTTTGACCGTCAGCAGTATCTTCATGGTGAAAACGGTATCTTCCGCCGGCTGCACGCCGGGCGGAAAAGTTATGCCGGCAATCGCCTCGCGGCGGTAAAGCTTGTTCCAGATATAAATCGGCCCGCCTTTACGGTCGCGGAAAAAATCCGCCGTCGGCGCGCGGCTGAATACGGCGTCGCGAACAACCTCCTCCGCATCAAAACGTTCCGGCGCAGGATCGCCGGCAAAATCATCGGGCACAAAACGAATCTTAAAAGCGGAAACGTCGGCACCGTCGCGGCAGATCATCCGGTAAAGAATTTCCAGCGCCTGCGGGTGCAGCATGTCGTCCTGATCAAGAAACGCGACAAACGGCGCTCGGGCTTCTGCCATCCCGCGATTGCGGGCGGCGGAAACACCGCCGTTTGCCTGCGTAATCAGGCGGAAACGATTATCTCCGCGGCAACATGCTTCGGCCATATCGACCGTGCCGTCAGTTGAACCGTCGTTGATCAGCAGCACCTCAAAATCATCAAAGGTCTGCGCTTTTACGGAATTAAGACAGCCCCGCAGATGGCGGACGGCATTGTATAAGGGAATGATCAGGGAAATGGCCGGCATTTTGTTGCTCCGATTAATTGCAATTTATTTTTTAAGTAACATTTTAACACTGATCAGGCAACCATTATTTTTATAAATTGACATCATTTGAAAAGCGGCAAATAATAAAGGGGAAACAAACGTCAGGGAGGTTGTCCGATGACAGAGCATTATTGTTTTTCCACCCCGCTCGGCGAGTGGACCGTTTACGGTTGCGGCGGCGCCCTCATCCGCCTTGCCTTTGAAAGGACGGAAGGCGGAAAAAAGACGCCGCTTTTGGCAAAAGCCACCGACGAACTGGCGGAATATTTCGCCGGCCGGCGGAAAGAGTTTGACCTGCCGCTCAGTCCGGAAGGAACGGATTTTCAGCAAAAAATATGGAACGCCCTGCAAAAAATTCCCTTTGGCGAAACCCGGAGCTACAAACAACTGGCGGAAATGGCCGGCAACGGCAGAGCCTGCCGGGCGGCCGGCGGCGCCAACAACAAAAACCCGCTGCCGGTTTTCATTCCCTGCCATCGCGTCATCGGCGCCGACGGACGGCTGGTCGGTTACGGCGGCGGTCTCGAAATTAAGAAATTTCTGCTGGAGCTGGAACAAAAATGCCGTTGATTATCCTTTTCGTTTTGCTGTCGGCCGCGGTTTTTCTGCTTGACAACCGCACCGTTTTCCGCCTTTTGTTTATCGCCGTCAACCTGTGGCTGATAGTCATGTATTTTGTCATTGCGGAAATCCAGACAGCAAAATTGCCGCAGGTACCCTGGTTTGACCCGGCCAGTGTTTCCGGCACGGTGGTTGTTTATCTGGCGCTTTTGATGACGGCGGCAGGCATTTTGCTGTTTTTCCTTTCCCGTCTGCTTTTCGTCAGCCGGCTTCCCGCCATTTTTCCCTTTATCGGCGCGGCTCTGCTCGGAATCGGACTGCTGCCGGCCGGCAGCCAATCCGCCGCTCATGCCGCCGGCGGCGCTGCCGCCCTGATCCTGCTGCTTTTGCATATTGTTTTTGCCGCCCTCGGCTTCCGGAAAATTTTCAAAATCTGACCGTTTTTATTTCCAGCCGCCTTTGATCACGTTTTTGCCGAATTTGTTTTCCAGTGCATCCCAGGCGGCAGAAAGCGGACTGCTTTTAAATTGCAGGCGCTCAAACAGTTCCGGCTGATAAGTTTCCCTCGACACCAGCCCGGAAAGCATGACCCCGCTGCTGCGGTAGAGAATTCCCGGATGATAGATGTTTTTTAAAAGCGGCAGCACCGCGCCGGCAATGTAAAACTCCGCATCGGAAGCAGCCGGCAGTTTCACCTTGTCGGAAACGACGGCAAAATCTTTGGTGCGCAGCATTATCCCGGCAACCGTGCAGAAGCAGCCGTCTTTGCGCATCCGCCGGCAGGCGCGGTGCAGATGACAGCGCAGTTCCGCCTTCAAAACCTCGCTGTCGGAAGTAAAACCCGGCAAAACCGAAGTGTCCTGCACCGACTGCGGCAGCGCCGGCGTCGTTTCCAGCCGCCGCATATAATATCCCAACAACTCGTATTTGAGATCAAGGCCGGCAATCCCCATCTGTTTTCTGATCAGCTGATCGGGACGGCAGACAAAATCCCAGGCGGTAAACACGCCGTTATAGGCCATCAGTTTGGAATGGCTGCGGCCGATGCCGCTGACGTCGTCAATGTCTGTTTCCCGCAGCACGTTTTCTATCGAATCGGGAAAAATGCGAAAAATGCCGCCGGTATTCTTGGCCTTGTCGCTGGCCAGCTTGGCCAGCAGTTTGGACGGCCCCAACCCGATCGAAACCGGAATGTCCGCCGTCCGGCGGATTGTTTCCCGGATGCGGGCGGCCAGCGACGTATAATCGGTCCGGTAAACCCGGTCAAGCGAGGTCAGGTCGGCATAGGCCTCGTCAACAGAAACCTCTTCCACGTCCGGAACAATTTCCCGCAGACATGCCATCACCCGGCGGGAATAGCGGCAGTACAGCTCATGTCTGGCGGTTTTGTAAATGACTGAGGGAAATTCGCGCCGAGCCATGAACATCGGCATTCCCATTTTGACCCCGGCCTTTTTCGCCTCGCGCGAACGGGAAACGACGCAGCCGTTGTCGCCGGTTACCACACAGACCGGCTGCCCGCGCAACGACGGTTCAACCGCCTGTTCGCAGCTGACGAAAAAACTGTCGCAGTCGACCAAGGCTATAATATGTTCCTTCATTTCCCCCCCCCGATTTTTGTTCTTGTTTTGTTCTGTTATACCAAAAAATCTCCATTGTCAATTACAACTTATGATATGTTTTGCCGGACTGGCAAATTTTTCTCCTCTTTGCCAAAGGAAACGTCAAAAAGAAAAGCTGTGCCGCCCTCAAACGGAACCGCTCAAAAGAAGCACCGTCAGGGCAAAAACATATTTTTCGGCAAAAAAGGCTAAAATATGATTGACTAAAAACAATCTTGGTGATAAATGCAGTATTAACCGTTTCGGGACGTAGTTCAGCCTGGTAGAGCGCTTGCATGGGGCTTGAGGAAGGAAAA
>CABUBU010000031.1 GCA_902489795.1 uncultured Azospirillum sp. | reverse complement strand
ACTCTTGCCAGACCGTCTAACTCATTTTAGCAAAGGAGTTTTTTATCTGTAAAGCTGTAAGCTCTTTGGAACTAACGGCCTAGACGCTAGTTTTCTTGTTACAAAAATTCCCCGAAAACGAAGGTTCTCGGGGAAAACTCTGAAAAACAGAATTGATTTTATTTTTCGGCCGGCGCTTCCTCTTCAGACGTTTGAGCGTCAACGGCTTCTTCAGCTTTTTCTTCGGTTGCTTCGACCTGTTTTTCCTCGCTCGGAGCAGCGTTTTCCGCAGCGGTCTTTTCGTCCTCGGCAGCGGTTTCTTCAATTTCCGCCTTGTCTTCTTCTACGACCGTTTCGACCGGCGTTTTGTCTTCGTCTTGTTCTTCGTCAACAACCTTGTTCGCGTCTGTTGCGGCGGCTTTTTCGACCGGGAACAGTTTGTATTCCACCATGTCGCCGATTTCAATTCCTTTGGCTTTGACGTCGCCGGCGTTGATTTCCAGCACCGCGGTTGCCGGGTAGGGGGCAACGATCATTTTAACGGAATCCGGCTCGGCATTTTCAAAAATCCAGTAGATCATGCCGTCCCGGTCAATGAACAGCATGTCGAGCGCAATTTTGGTATCTTTCATCCACATGGCCGTAGGAACGTTGTTGAAATCGGACAAGTCAAAGACCATGCCGGAATCGGCGTCCAGCGCGGTTCGGTTCATCAGTCCGGTGGACAGTTCTTCTTTCGTCTGCGCCAGTTCCACTTTGTAAACGTTTTTGTTGCCGTCAGAATCGGTAATGGTCAGCTCCTCCCGGTTGTCCTTTGGAGAGCAGGCGGCCGTGAGCAGAAGCATCATAAAAAGTTTTAATATTTTTGACATTGTTTGTTCCTCCGTTTTCAACTACTTTAAAAAGTGTATAACAATATTTTGAAAAAGACAAACTGATTTTTAAAAAGTTTGCATTTTCCGATTTTTCTCCTTGTGCTATCTGGATTCTTACGTTAAAAATCATTATGATTGGCAATATTTAAACTGGGGTTTGAAAAAAGAATGATGTCTGGGGTAAAATATACGAAATTTGCAACCGTTCTGCTTTTGTCGGCCGGGCTTTCGGCCTGTGTCGCCGAGCGGGAGACCGTCGTCCGTGCGTCTGCGGAAGCGGACCGGCCGGCTGTTTCGACCTACCGGCCGATCCACAAGCAGCTGACGGAAACGACGATCCTCGGTTCCGACAGCCTGAACGCCTGTTATGAAGAAGAAAAGGCGATACCGGCGCCGACCAGGCCGATTATCCGCGAAGACGCGCGCAAAGAAGCCAAAATCGACAAGGACAGGGAATTCAAAAAAATAATCACTTATGCCAAGGCGGAAAAAGCCAAACGGGCAAACACGGAAAAGAAAAAGGAAGCCGCTCCGGTTAAGAACGAACCTTCGGTAGCTTATCAGGCGGCCACCGTCCTGTTTGCCGACGGCAGTTCAACGGTGGCGCCGGAATATAACGGCGAAATCCGCAAAATTGCCCGGCTGGCAAAAGAGAAAAACGCCCATATCACCGTTTACGGCTTTGCTTCCAGCCGCACCCGTGACACCGACGTTGCCACCCATAAACGGATCAATTTCAACATTTCCCTGAAAAGGGCGGAAAGCGTTGCCGCGGCTCTGATCAGGGCCGGCGCGCCGAAAAAGTCGGTAGCGGTGGAAGCTTTGTCCGACAGCATGCCGCTTTATCAGGAAGTGATGCCGGAAGGCGAACGTCTTAACCGCCGCGCCGAAATTTATGTCAGCTATTAATGGCCGCAGGAGAAAAGAACACGGTGGATATTGACTTTGAACACAGCTTGTCTTTGGGTGGCAATATTTGGAAATTTGCGTCTTACCGTGAGGATGCTGCGGAACGGATCGCCGCGCTTTACGGGCTGCCGGCGGCAGTGGCGGCGGTAGTTGCCGCCCGTGGGATCGGCGTCGGCGAAGTCGGCGATTTCTTGTATCCGAAAATGCAAAACCTGATGCCGGATCCTTTTTGTCTGAAAGATATGGAAAAAGCGGCTTTAAGGATTGCCGACGCGGTCGAAAGGGGAGAACGGGTCTCCGTTATCGGCGACTATGACGTTGACGGCGCCACTTCATCTTCGCTGCTAAAACTTTTTCTGCATTCGGTCGGCTGCGAAGCACCGGTCCACATTCCCGAGCGGGAGGAAGGTTACGGACCGAGCAAAACGGCGGTTGATGAATTTTCCGCTCTGGGAACGAATCTGCTGATTACCACCGATTGCGGCACAACCGCTTTCGAAGTTTTGGAATACGCCAAAGACAAAGGCATGGACGTGATCGTGCTTGATCATCACGAAGCAGAAACCCGGCTGCCCGACATTTACGCGGTGGTCAATCCGAAGCGACTGGATGAGAGCGACGAGTATCCCTGCCTGAAATATCTGGCAGCGGTCGGCGTGGTCTTTCTGACGGTGGTGGCGGTTAACCGCGAATTGCGAAAGCGCGGATTTTATCAAAACCGTCCGGCACCGGATCTGATGAAATGGCTGGATCTGGTGGCGTTGGGCACGGTTTGCGACGTGGTGCCGCTGCTCGGACTGAACCGCGCTTTCGTCCGGCAGGGGCTGAAAGTCATGTCCCTGCGGCAGAACTGCGGACTGAAGGCGCTGGCCGACAAGGCTTCGCTTTCGGAGGCGCCTACCAGCTACCATCTGGGGTTTGTGCTGGGGCCGCGGATCAACGCCGGCGGCCGCGTCGGTGAAGCTTCCACCGGCAGCCGGTTGCTTTGCGCAACCGACGATTTTCAGGCGGCAATGCTGGCCGACAGACTGGACGGGTTCAATGCCCTGAGAAAGGAAATAGAAGCTTATGTCCTGTTGCAGGCGATTGAAATTCTGGAAGGAACGCCGCAGCCGTATCCGATTGCTTTCGTCTATGGGCACGACTGGCATCAGGGCGTGATCGGCATCGTAGCCGGAAAGCTGAAGGAACGTTACGGGTTGCCGGTGTTTGTCATGTCGGTTGAAAACGACGAAGTGAAAGGGTCGGCCAGATCGGTGCCGGGGCTTAACATCGGCGCACTGGTGATGGCGGCCAAGGAAAAGGGACTGCTGACCAAAGGCGGCGGACACAACATGGCGGCCGGCTTTTCTCTGGAAGAAAAAAATCTGGAAGCCTTCCGCCGTTTTGCCGGCGAATATGCCGAACGGGCGCTGGGTAAGGAAAAAATCGTGCCGACGCTTGAAATTGACGGCGTTATCGGTTTGAGCGCGGCCACGCCGGAATTTGCCGACAAACTCGCGCTGCTGGAACCTTTCGGCGCCGGCAATCCCGAACCCCGGCTGATGCTCGGCGGGGTGAGGATAATCCGTTCGGACATCGTCGGCAGCGGTCACGTGCGCTGCTTTCTCGGCTCGTTTGCCGGCGGCAGCCTTAAAGCGATGGCTTTCCGCGCGGCGGATTCCGAAGTCGGCAAGGCGCTGCTCAACCACCGCGGCGAACCGTTTAACCTGGCGGGAACACTAAGAAAAGACACCTGGATGGGGCGTACGCAGGTGCAGTTTGTCATTGAAGACGTAATGAGAGGATAAACGACGGATGTCAAGAAAACGCAAACGGAAAAAAAGCGAACTGAAGGCGAGGGCGGCGAACATTCAGCAACTTCGCGCAAAAGAACAGCACGTGTTCATGAAGCTCGGCGCCAAGCTGAGAGCCTATTTTTTTACCGGAATTCTGGTAACTGCGCCGGTTTCGATCACTTTTTACATGGCTTATAAGATCATTTTGTGGATTGACGCCGGTGTCGGCCGTTTGCTGCCGCCGCAGCTAAAAAGCTATTACGACGATCTGCCGTTTACCATTCCGGGGCTCGGCGTGATTGTCCTCATCGTTTCGATGATTCTGGTCGGTATGTTTGCCGCCGGGTTTATCGGCAGCTTTTTTGTCCGCCTCGGCGACTGGATGGTCAAAAAGATGCCGGTCATTTCCAGTGTCTATTCTTTGCTGAAACAGGTGTTTGAAACATTTCTTTCCAACAAAAGCCAGGCGTTCAGCCGGGTGGCGCTGCTCGAATATCCGCGCAAGGGCATCTGGATTTTGGGATTTGTCAGCACCGATACCGGCGGCGAAGTCAGGCGCATTCTCGACCGGGAGATGATCAACGTCTTTATCCCCACCACTCCCAACCCGACTTCCGGCTTTCTGATTTTTGTCCCGAGAGAAGATCTGGTGTTTTTGGAAATGACGGTCGAAGAAGGCCTGAAATTTGTCATTTCCGGCGGCATCGTAACGCCGGAAGAAGCAAAAAAAATAAAAAAACGTTGACTTTACGCGCCGTTTCCGTACACTTGCAGACAAGTTTTTGCAATTATTAATCGTTATTGTTTTATCTTTTAAATACATTGAAATATGGAAAAGAAAATCAGAGAAACGACGCAGGCTTGCGGCCTGAATCGTCAACGGGCGGAAGAAAAGGCCGCATTGAAAGAACGACTGAACCGCCTGGAAAATGAAATTTCCCTTGAAAAGCTGCTGATTCTCGCCAGGCGTATCAAACCCGTCTGCCGTTTTGATGGAATTCATTTCAACGCGTTTTTCCGCGGCGAACCTGAAACGGAAGGTCTGTTTTTTATAGAACCGCTGCCGATTGATGACCGCAGTTTTTATTTTTGTCCGCAAAAGGTTCTGAAGGCAGAGGGGCTGCGTTACCTTTGCTCGGCCGACACCTATCATGACTATTTCTGTCCGACGATTGTCAAACCGACGGTCAAAGAAGTTTTGTGCCAGCTGCCCGAAGAGGTGTGCAGGCGTCTGGATGAGGTGGTCGCTTTTGAAGTCGTTCTGCCGGCGCTGGACTGGTCGCTGGCCGATCCGGCTCTGAAGCGCCATGTGCTGGTTACGCACTTTTTCACCGGTGTGCTGCCTGAAGAAATCCGCCGGCAGCCGGTTTTGGTCGGTGAAAAACGCTACTGATCTCCGCTATGGGCGGAAATTAACGAAAGCTCCGGAAATTTCCGGGGCTTTTTCTATTACATATCTTACTAGAAAATCCCGAGTTTACTCAGGGTTGACTGCTAAGATGTCGTCAGACGCTGCTTCATGCCTTTGATCATACGCCAGGTTTGCAGCTGCTGTAGAACTCCGGCTTTCCCCGGTGATATCTATACCCCAAACGTCTGCGTAAGCGGGCAGGTGCCGACCCGCTCATATCTTTGTGCGACAAAGAGGGGACGGATACGGAAAACGGAGCAATTGCGTTTATGTAAGATAATGCTTGATTTTTCTTTTTATTTATATTAAATTGCACTCACTTCCGGAAAAGAGGGCGAAATTTTCGGCCCCGTCTGAACATTTTTTCAGGACTACCGGGACAATAACACAATAAATTTTAAGGATAAACTTTAATGAAAAGTATTGTAAGAGCAAAGAAAAAGACCAACCGCAGCCTGCACGCCAACCTGTGGGGCGACCCGAAGAGCCCGTTGCTTAAACGCGAATACGGCTCAGGCCAGCACGGTGCGCGCAAGAAAAAGCTGACCGACTACGGTGAACAGTTGCAGGCCAAACAGAGACTGAAAACCTATTACGGCAACGTTTCCGAAAAACAGTTCCATAAATACTATGCCGAAGCGATCAGAAGACGCGGCGATGCGGCCGAAAACCTGATCGGCATTCTGGAATCCCGTCTGGACAACCTGGTTTACAAAGCCAAGTTTGTGCCGACCATTTTTGCCGCCCGTCAGTTTGTCAACCACGGACATATTCTGGTCAACGGCAAAAGAGTAAACATTCCTTCTTACATGGTCAAAGCCGGCGACATTATTTCGATCAGGGAAAAATCCCGCGAGATGCCGATGGTCGTTGCCGCACTGGAATCCAACCTGCATGAAGTTCCTTCCTATCTGGAAGCGGATTCCAAATTCAGCGTCAAGTATGCTTTCGTTCCGAAGTTTGACGATGTTCCGTACGCGTCGGTTATGGAACCGAACCTGGTTATCGAATTTTACTCCAGATAATCCGATATCCAAAGATATGCTAAAAAGCCCCGGGATTGTGCAATCTTGGGGTTTTTTGCTTTAAATATTGTTTCGAGTATGTTTATATACTTCCATATTCACTGAATATTATACAAGGAACCGACCGATGGATGATGTTATAATGGATAGAAGAACCGAAGAAGCACCGGCGCAGGATGCGCGCCTTAAGGTGCGGAAAAAAAATAAAAAACGCGTCAACAGCAGTTTTCTGAACTATTTGTTTAACTTTTTTGCCTGCTGTCTGATCACCGTTTCCTTTTTGGGGATGGATTTTGTCCTTTTTGCCTCTTCGGGACCGATTAACGTCTTCAGCGGCAACAGTTTGCGGCCGGAAGTCCTCTATCTTTTGATCGGTATTGCCGCGGCGGTGCTTGCTGTTTATTTCTGCTTGTCGTTTCTCAGCATCATCTTATATCTGCTGACCGGTCTTGCAACCGGGTTTTGCACCTATGCTATGGTCAACCAGTTTGCCAATTTCAATACCGACGGCACCGTCGGCAGTTCGGGAACTTTCGGCGCGGTTGCCGTCGGTGTGGCGGTCTTTGCCGTTCTGGCGCTGACGCCGAAAAGATACAAGGCGCTTTTGGTTATGACCGCGGTTTTCTGCTCCGGCGCCGTCCTGGTTAACCAGAACGTCGAAAGAAGCGAGTTTGTCACCGATCCGGAGATGAAGCCGGTTCTTGCGGCAGATGCGGAACCAGAGCCAAAGACGGTAACGGTTATGATCGCCAACGCGCCTTCCTACAGTTATGTCAACAGTCTGGGCAATACGGAAGCGGCTGAACCGTATAAGAAACAGCTGATGCAGATCATGCTCGGTTTTTATGCCAAAAACGGCTTCCGTCTGTATCCCAACGCCTATGTCACCAACGGCAACCAGTTCATCAACGCTGCCCGCAGCCTCAACTATGCGGCGGGAGAGGAAATCTCGTTTTTACAAAATCAGGTTTTGAGGGAAGGATACTGGCAATTTAAGAACCGGGAAGATTTTGAGGCTTACCTGAAAGACAATGCGGTTTATGACAAATTAAAGGAAAAGGGCTTCAAAATCAGCGCTTATCAGTCGCATGGAATCAACTTGTGCAAGAAAGACAATGCCGATGTCGTCGACCGTTGCGTCAGCAAAATCAATTTCCCGTCAAATATTGATCTGCTCAAACTGACGACGGCGGAAAAAATGCAGGTGCTGTTTGCCCAGTGGCTGGAAAGCACCGGCTGGTTCAACGGCGAAAACTTTATGAAAACAATATACGGCTACCTGAAACCGCTGTACAATCCGGCCAAAACCCCGGTAATCGGCACCAGCTACAAAAACCTTTACGTTCTCAATTCCTTTAAGAATCTGGAACTGATGCTTAACGACATGGCGGCAGACAAAGGCGCCAACGCATATTTCGTATATCTTGACCTGCCGGCGGACATGTTCGTCTATGATGATATGTGTCGTCTGAAACCGACGGAAGAATGGTTGCCCAAACGTAACCAGCCGTGGGCGGACAACAAAGCCTTCCTTGAAAAGCGCAACGCTTACCTGAAGCAGACTATGTGCCTGTTCGGACAGTTGGAGAAGATGATGCAGTCCATCCGCAAGCTGCCCGGCGGCGACAAAACGACGGTCGTCATCGAAGGATTGTCCGGCGTAGACGATCTGGTCGGTACCGACAATCAGAACCTTTCCGACCGTTTCCGCAATGCGCAGATGGTTGCCTTGGCGGTGCGGGCACCGGACAGCAGGCAGTTTGTCATCAACAAGTCGATTTGTCCGACGGAAGAAATTTTGAACAACCTGTTCAACGAAGGGCCGAAATGCACGGAGTTCGGACGAACAAAACTGTCCAAGAGTACCAAAAAGGCGGTTAAAGAGTCGGTCGGCGCCGTTCGTTTCACCAACGATATTGCACAGAAGTCTTTGCAGGAGTTTAACCGCTGGTACAAAGAGTGGAACAAAGTCAACTATCAAGCACCGCTTGTTTCTCCGCTAACGGTTTCGTTGCAGCCGCTTAAAGCCTCGGAAGCTCCGGCCGCAGCCGCACCGTCGGTGTTGCCGCCGCTTGAGGAAAAGGCAATTGCCGAACAAAAAGTGACGGATAAAGAAGTGAAAGTCGGCGAAGAGGCAAAAGTGGAATCTCTGGCAAAAGCAAGCGAGGAACCCGTTGCCGCAGAATAGTCTGGATACGGCGGCGGCGCCGATTTCCAAATGGCGGGCGTTTTGCCGCAACCGGCGCGCCAAAGTTTCGCTTGTCCTGCTTTTGACAATGCTTACGCTCAGTCTGCTTGCCGACGTTTTGGCCAACGACAAACCGCTTTTGGCAAAATACCGGGGCGAATTTTACTTTCCGTTGTTTAAAACCTATACAGACCTGGATTTCGGCGGAGATTTTCCGACGCCGGCGGACTACGGCGATCCCTATCTGCGCAAGAACATTGAAAGCAACGGCTGGATGCTGATGCCGCTGATACCTTTTGCTTTCAATACGGTTGACATGGAAATGAACGAGCCGACGCCGTCCGCGCCATCGCGGCGGCACTGGCTCGGTACCGATGACGAGGGCAGGGACATTCTGGCACGCATTTTATACGGGCTGCGCCTGTCCATGGCATTTGCTTTTCTGCTTACATTTTTTTCCTCGCTGATCGGTATTGCCGCCGGTGCGGTGCAAGGCTATTTCGGCGGCCGGCTGGATATTTTGATGCAACGGTTTATCGAAATCTGGGAATCTTTGCCGCAGCTTTTTATCCTGATCATCGTTTCGAGTATTTTTCTGCCGTCTTTCTGGACGCTGCTGGCAATTCTGCTCTTCTTTTCCTGGACTTCGCTGACAGGAATGGTGCGGGCAGAGTTCATGCGCACCAGGAATTTTGAATTCGTCAAGGCGGCAAGGGTACTCGGGATCGGCAATCTGCGAATCATATACCGGCATATTCTGCCCAACGCTCTGGTTTCCGCCGTTACCTTCATTCCGTTCATTTTATCGGAAGCTGTGGTCGCGCTGACGGCGCTTGATTTTCTCGGGCTTGGATTGTCGCATGAATATCCGTCGCTGGGAGATCTGGTGCGACAGGGCAAGGACAATTTGCAGGCGCCGTGGATCGGCATTTCCATCTTCGTCGTTCTGTCCGTTTTGCTGACGCTGCTGATTTTTGTCGGCGAAGGCGTACGGGACACTTTGGATACAAGGAAAAACCGCCGATGAAAGCTATGTTGGAAGTCAAAAATCTATCAGTCTCGTTTAGCACCGGCGAGAGCGGATGTAATCAGGCAGTCGAGGACGTGTCTTTTTCCCTTGCGCCGGGAGAAGTGCTGGGAATTGTCGGCGAGTCCGGCTCGGGAAAATCCATTACCGCGCTTTCCGTGCTGGGGCTGCTGCCATACCCCAAAGCCAAACTGGGAAAACAAACGTCAATCAGGTTCGAAGGGCGGGAACTGGCCGGGCTGGATGACGAAAACTACCGAAAAATCAGGGGAAACCGCATAGCGTATATTTTTCAGGAGCCGATGTCCTCGCTCAATCCGCTGCACACGATTGAAAAACAGATTGCCGAAAGTCTGATTTTGCATCGCGGTTTTAACGAAAAAGAGGCGGAAAAAGAAGTTTTGCGGCTGTTGAAATTAACCGGCATTCAAAACGCGGAAAAACGGATGAAGTCCTATCCGTTTGAACTCTCGGGCGGTCAGCGGCAACGGGTGATGATTGCCATGGCAATTGCCAACCGGCCGGATATTCTGATTGCGGACGAACCAACAACCGCACTTGATGTAACAGTTCAGGAACAAATTATCAACCTGTTGAATGAACTGAAGAAAAAACTAAATATGTCCGTTATGTTCATCAGCCATGATCTGGCCGTAATCAGAAAAATCGCCGATCGCGTGCTGGTGATGAAAGACGGACGGATGGTAGAAGAGGGAACGGTCAAACGGATTTTTGATAATCCTTCCCATGCTTATACAAAAGATTTGATTGATGCACATATGTTGCTGAAAAAGCAAAATAAAGAGGGAAAAGTTCTGCTCAGCGCGGAAAACGTCCGGGTCATTTTTCCGCTGAAAAAAAATCTGTGGGGAAAAACAGTTGAGGAACTGAAAGCGGTCGATGGCGTTTCTTTTGAACTGCCGCAGGGAACAACGCTGGGAGTTGTCGGTGAGTCCGGTTCAGGAAAAACCACTCTGGGATCGGCAATTGTCGGTTTAACGCCTTTTCAGGGCAATATCAGTTTCAACGACAGAAAATTGCAATTTTTGACAGCAAAAGAACGGCGCAATTTGAGCAAAAATATTCAAATAGTCTTTCAGGATCCGTACAATTCCCTGAATCCGCGGATGAATGTTGAGGAAATCGTCAGCGAAGGGCTGCTTGTGCACTATCCGCATTTGAGCCGGGAAGAGCGGCGGGAACGGGTTTTGCGGGTTTTGGCGGAAACGGGATTGCAAGCCGCCGATCTGACTAAATATCCGCATGAATTTTCCGGCGGACAAAGGCAGAGAGTTGCCATTGCCAGAGCCCTGATTTTGGAGCCGCAGCTGCTGATTTTGGACGAGCCGACATCCGCGCTCGACGTAACGATTCAGGCACAAATTATAAAATTATTGCTGGAAATTCAAAGAAAAAGAAACCTGAGCTATATCTTTATCTCGCATGACATGAATGCCGTGCGCGCAATGTCGGACCGAATTATGGTCATGAAAGACGGTAAGGCGGTTGAAATAGGCAGCCGCGAGGATATTTTTGAGCATCCGAAGCAGGCATATACGCGAAAACTGATTGCCGCCGCAATCTGAGTAGATGCGGTTAATCCGCAGTACGGCGTTTGATTTTTTTCGGACGACAAAATGCCTGTACTCAGCTTACAAATACTTATTTTAATAACTGTTGCCGGGTCGTTATTACAACGGCAAATAAATTTTTTGCGTGCAAAACCATGAGTTCTTTGCCGCAGAGTGCATATACAAGAAGCCCAAAGCTCAATTTGACACGAATTATCTTCAGAGCTTTTATGAACCGTCAGATCGGGAATATTTATCATGCCGGAAACCGGTACAATTTGTAAACATTATAAAAACTGCCGCTATTATCAGGTTATCGGCATTAAAAAACTTAGAAGACAAGCTTTGCGCTTACGCTTATCATTTCGCAGGGAAATTTTAGCGCAGACCAGGCAAAATGTGGAATAAAACAAAAGGCAGAAAACCACGATTAAAAAAACTTCCACTAGCTAACGCAAGTTGTATTAACCATTCCGCACTTCGTTCGCCCAGCCCGAAGCTACGCAAGCCTTACGGCTGGGCTAGTATGTCTACGTCTACCTGTTGACTCAGACGTTCGAATCATAAAAAAGGGTATTCAAAAAGTATATTCATCTCGGTTGAGTCTAAGGAACTTCAAATAAAATGACGGAAAAAAGCAGCAGACGTCATTTTTCCTTGTCGTAAGTTTTTCAGGAATCCGTTTTCCTTATCGTGCCGAAAATGTCTGGAAGTACAGATGACAGTCCAGAAAACAAAACAAGTTTAATTTTGCGCTTAAAATGAATTTTGTTCTTACACTGAACGCCGTTTTTAACACCATTTTTAATGTTTTTCTTTTGTTTATCAATCGGTTATCTATAAAACAATAACTATACATAATATAGATTATACGACAAATATATAAAGTGGAAAAAGGGTGGTTTCTTGTTTCCGTAACGTTGTGCAATTGTTTGAAAAAACAGGTTTTTTCTATTATACATCAAAAAAATACAGACAATGAAACTAATTTGTGTTTTCCTGTTGTGTTTATTACATTTCTTACTGGAAAACTCCGAGTTTACTCGGGGCTGAATGTTAAGGTGTCGTCAGACGCTGCTCCATGCCTTTGATCATGCTCAAACTGCCAGGTTTGCAGCAGCTATAGGATCACGGCTTTTCCCGGAGATATCTATTTTGCGTTGGGTGTTTATCTGTAAGATTTTCTAAGGAAAGTTTTTATCAGGCGGCCGGAAGAATTTTCCCGCCTGTTTGGTTGTTCAAAGCTTTGATTGTCAATCTGTCATGGTAAATATCTTTCACCGGCTTACGCAAGCAGCATAAGTCATTCCGCATCTCAACCACCCGCCCCAAAACTTCGCAAGATTACGGTTGTTCGGAATGCCTGTAGCAGCTTGCTTACACAGACGTTTTAAAAACATAAAAGAAAAGCGAATACGGCTTATTTACCCGGTCATTATTCCCTGCCCGGCAAGTTCCGGCGGTATATTTTCCGGTACTGAAAGCGGAGTTGTTTTGTCATGGTTCTGTAAAATTGTTAAGACAAAACCAAGTTTTTTCTTAAAGTGCAATATTCCCGTTCCGACAGAAAAACCGATGTTTTTATCTGGCATCTGTTTTGTCTGCTGTCGAAGCTTCAAGATAATTCTCTTGTACTTTCCTTTATTAAACACCCGCTCATAAGATTTTTGTTGAGGAGTCTTCGGCGAATGCCGGTGCAATGCGCGTAAATTGCTTAATGCTTCCAAAAAGATTTTTTCTAAGCGGTAACTGTCTGAACTGATTATATAATATTGTTATGACGAAAAGTGCGCCAATGCCGTCAGTTTTAATCGGCACGTTTCTCAGTTTGTATTTGGGGCGAGTAAACAGCTAATTCCGACCAGAGCATCAGTGGATGAGTAACCTGTATCGAATTGAAATTAAAGAAGGATATTACAAAACGTTACACCGATAACGATAACAGAGGCTTGCTGCTTTTCCGGCTGCGTACCGGCAATCAGAATGTCAAAATTCCCTGCCGCCGTACCTAAATTTGAACCGGCGGCGGAATGAGGACGAAAACTCATACAGGACGAATGTCGCTTCATGCCTACGCCAGGTACAGTCCGCATTTTTCCGTCTTTCATATCGATTTCTCCTTTAAGGCTGTCCATGCTGTCACCGAATTTCGTATATGATCATGATATGCCACGGCTCTGATGATCCGTGTCCTTTTATGTTTTGTATATTCTCCGCGGATGTCTCTGTAAAATCTCTTCAGAAAATCTTCTTGCAAAAATAATGTTATATTTAAATCAAGACAGTTTGGCGAGCTTATTTCCCCTTTGTCGGCAAAAAAATTATCCGTATAAAAGCGGCTTGCTCTCCGGTTTTCGAGCATTTTAAGTTTTCCGTTTGCAAAAAAACATCCCGCGAAAAGTGACGGAATGTCTTTATGATTAGATGCATGCGTAAACGGGCAGATGCAGACATTCCGAACCAACCGTAAGCTTGCGAAGTTTTTGGGCCGGGCGGTTGAGATTCGGAACGGCTAACCGCTTGCGTCGACTTACAGAAATTTATGTATTTGTTTTATTTGTTATTACTGTTCGTTGTTTTGGTTGAAAAATTTATTATTCTTCGGGAAGCCGAACGGAACCAGTTTGCCGACTTGGGCACGGTGTCCGAGCCAGGTCAGAAGTCCTTTTTCGGTGCTGACGCCGCCGGAACGGTTAAAGCTGAAACCGTCCGCTTCGTTGAAGAACTGGATGTCCGACAATCCTCCGTCCTTGTACTTTTGCAGCCCCACGCCGCGCCCCCTGGCCAAAGTCGGTATTTCCTCGCTTTTGAAGACCAGCAGTTTGCGGTTGTCGCCGACGATCGCCACCATGTCACCGGTAACTTTCAGGCAGAACATGGCCGCGTCGCCTTCGGAAACGTTCATGATTTTACGCCCGTTACGGGTTTGGGCAATGATGTGGTTTTCGTCGACGATAAAGCCGTAACCGCGTTTTGACGCAATCAGATACGAAGCTTTCGGTTCAAAAACGAACATGGAAACAACCTCGTCGTTGTTGGCAACGTCGATCATCAGCCGCAGCGGTTGTCCGAACCCTCTTCCGCTCGGGATTTCATTGGCCGCAACGTTAAAGAATTTACCGGAACTGTCCATAATCACCAGTTTATCGGTCGTTTGTGTATGGAGCGCAATTTGCAGTGCGTCGTCGTCTTTGAACTTGAACTCGTCGGTGAGGCTGACGTGTCCTTTCAGACTGCGGATCCAACCTTTTTGCGACAAAATAACGGTGATCGGTTCTTTTTCGATCAGCGCTTCCAGCGGGACTTCGATTTCTTCCGCCACTTCGGAAAACTCCGTCCGACGACGGCCGAGCGCGGTTTTTTTGCCGAATTTTTCCTTCATCTGCCTGATTTCGGCCGCAATCGCCAGCCAGCGTTTGCCTTCGTTGCCGAGCAGCTCTTCCAATCCCGCTTTTTCTTCGGACAATTCTTCATATTCTTCACGGATCTGGCTTTCTTCCAGTTTGCGCAGCGAACGAAGCTTCATGTTCAAAATGGCTTCCGACTGGTTGTCGGTCAGTTTGAACTCTTTCATCATGACGGCTTTGGGGTCGTCTTCCTCGCGGATAATTTGAATAATCCGGTCAAGATTGAGGTAGGCAATCAGATAACCGCTTAAAATTTCCAAACGGTAATTGATTTTTTCCAGCCGGTAATTTGTACGCCGAATCAATACTGTATGACGATGATTTAAGAATTCGCGCAAAACTTCTTTGATTGACATCACCCGCGGAACGCCGTCGGAATCAAGAACGTTCATGTTAAGGTTGAAACGGCTTTCAAGATCCGTTTGTTTGAACAGATGTTCCATCAGCAAAGCGGCATCGACCAGGCGGCTTTTGGGTTCCAGTACAATGCGGATGTCGTGCGAAGATTCGTCACGGATGTCGCTTAACAGCGGAATTTTCTTTTCCAAGAGCAGCGATGCGATTTTTTCCACCAGTTTGGCTTTGGGTACCATATAGGGAATTTCGGTAATCACGATCTGGTATTGCCCGTGCCCCAAATCCTCTTTTTCCCATTTGGCACGGATGCGGAAAACGCCCTTTCCCTGACGGTATGTGTCCAAAATATTTTCAAACTTGTCAATAATGTATCCGCCGGTCGGAAAATCGGGGCCTTTTATTTTTCGCACCAAAGGCTCGATTTCGCATTCGGAATTTTCGATCAGGTACAGCAGCGCGTCGCAGACTTCACTCAAATTGTGCGGCGGGATGTTGGTGGCCATGCCGACAGCAATACCGGCAGAACCGTTGCACAACAGATTTGGCACCATTGAGGGCATGACAACCGGTTCGCTTTCCTCTCCGTCATAGGTTTCCATGAAGTCGACGGCGTTGTCGTTTAACCCTTCCATCATTGCAATGGCAAATTCGGTCAGCCGGGCTTCCGTATAGCGCATGGCGGCCGCGCCGTCACCGTCGATGTTGCCGAAGTTGCCCTGCCCGTCGACCAGCGGATAACGGACAGAAAAATCCTGAGCCAGCCGAACCATGGCGCCGTATACGGCGCTGTCGCCGTGAGGGTGATATTTACCGATGACGTCGCCGACCACGCGGGCGCATTTCTTAAAACCGGATTTCGGATCAAGATGAAGCTGGCGCATGGCATAAAGCAACCGGCGGTGAACCGGTTTCAAACCATCACGGACGTCCGGCAGCGAACGGGAAACAATGGTTGACATCGCATATGAGAGGTAACGTTTGCTGAGTTCTTCGGCCAGCTGTACGTCTTTTATTTTTTCTTCGTTTTCCTGCATTTTTTCTCTTACAAGTCCAGATTTGCCAGCAAGTTAGCACGGTTTTGCGGGAATTTCAAGCCGTGTATTTGAAAAAAGTTTTTGGTGAGGAAAAAGCCGGTCATTTTCAGCAAATCGGCCATTTCTCCGCGGTTCGGAAAGTAGTTTTTATCCACAATGAAATGCGGGTAGCAATATAATCGGCCGGCATACGGCGCGCCGGACTCCCGGCATACGGCGCGGCCGCTCTTGGGGGAAACATATGCCAGGTCTTCCCTGCTCCCGGTGACGGCGCACGCACTTAAGTCTAGCCCGATACCGAGATATTCAAGCAGATAAAATTCAAAGAAACAATAATGAGTAAGCCAGTTTTCTTCATCTATCAGATCAAAAAAACTCTCGATATAATAATAAAACCTTTCCAGATTTTCCTTTTCCGGCAGGCAGGCGGCGCACAGGGAACACAAGGATGAAAGCGCCGACAGTTTGGCGGGTGAATTCATAAAGCTGACGGCTGTCGGCGCCAGCAGCTCCGTTTTTAAGCTGAGCATATTTTCTTCGATCCGCGCATAGGCATCGACGGAAATCCTGTTGCCGGGCTGGTAGACACCGGCATTTTTTTTGCTGCCGCCGCCTTTGACAAACCCACCGATCAGTCCGTGTTCTTTAGTTATTACGTTGATAATCAAAGAATTTTCCCCGTAACGGCGGACGGCGGCAATGTATCCTTCGTCTTTAAATTGCATTTGTGTTCCCCGTTGTTGGTTTTATCATAACGATCCGGTTGACTTATTGCAATAAAAACCATATGATA
>CABUBU010000030.1 GCA_902489795.1 uncultured Azospirillum sp. | reverse complement strand
CCGTCCCGCCGTAGCAAAACGATCGTTATTTTGATACAGGATAAAGGTATAGTTTTTATTTTAACAATGCAACAAAATTTCGATTTTTATCAAACAGTTAATTCCCTTTTTCGAAATTGTGGAAATGCTTAATTAAAACGATCGTTTTGCTACGGCGGGACGGTCGGAGAAGCTTTTTTGAAAGAAAGGAAAAAGGTTAGAATGTTAAAAAGCAAGACTATATTTTCATTTGCGCTTCTGGCGGGGACATTTTTAACGTTTCCGGCGGCGGCAATCGACATCACGGAGTGGACCGAAGGGATAGAAAACGGCTACGGCGAGAGCATCGACAACATCAATGTGAACGTGAACGGTGAGTATGAGCTGATTTACAATGAGGGCACGATCGGCAACATCGAGAGCACGTTTACGAATAACAACGGCGTCATTGGAAACTATGGCGAGATCGGCACCGTTCGTTCGGTTTTCAAAAACAACGAGAACAGCTTTATCAACTCCGGTTTGATAGAACAGGTTGCCGGCAGCGTTTTCGAGAACAACGTCAACAACTATGCCGGCGGAGCGATCGCTTCGGCAGAGGGCGGTTATATCGGCAAGATTATTGACAGCACGTTTACCGGCAACACTATTTATGAAGATCAACCAAAAACTGCGCAACAGGAAAAATATGATACCGGCCGGGGCGGCGCGCTTTATCTGGAGAATCCGTTTGTTCCGCAGGAGGAAAGCCTCAGGGCCGACGACCTGTCGGTAACCCGTATTGTCAACAGCAGTTTCAAGGGCAACCACGCGGCAGCCGGCGGCGCGATTTTCTCCAGCCAGTGGCTTGACATTGAGGGCAGCCTGTTTGACGGCAACTATAATCAGACAAGGGACAAAGACGTTGCCGGCGGTGCAATCGCTTTCTGGACGGAAGAAATGCAGGTAGCACCTGCTGAAGCATTGCCGGAACCGGAAGAACCGGTTTATGTCGGAGAACACAACATCAGCAACAGTCGGTTTGAGAACAATCGCTCGAGCGGTGTTGGCGGCGCGATTGCCGGCATGGTTAACGGATATGTCAACCAGACTTACGGCGTCAATGTTAAAGGCAGCACGTTTATCAACAACAGTGCCAAAGACGGCGGTGCAATCTATATGATGTCCGGCATATTAAGAGACAATAGAAATATATTGGAAAATGCTTTGTCCCGCAGTAAAATTCTGGTGGCAAAAGCAACGATAAGATACGGCGATCAGGAAAAAAGTGTTTATCTGGCCATGGGTGATGACAAAGGCGGCAAGCCAATGACGGCGGCTGAATTTGACCAATACGTCAAGGGCGGCGGCAAATTCGCGGTTGTGGATGAAATCATGACGGCCAATGATGAGGCTGGCTATCAGGAACTTGTTGCTCAGTTTGAAGAAGTAATGACGCAAATGCCGGAATGTGTTCTTGACGGTTTAAATAAGTATCGCGATTCGCAGATTTCCGTTCCCGGTATGACGCCCGAATTGACGGTCGTCAATTCCAGCTTTATCAACAATAAGGCATTGGGTAAAGGCGGCGCCGTTTACGGTTCTGACGTCAAGATCGTTGCCGACAACGGCGAAAGCCGTTTTTCCGGCAACACCGCCGGCGGCAAATCCAACGCTGTTTATATTGACGGTATCATTCGCTTTGAAGAGCCAATCAACGGGTATGAACAGCCGGCACCGTCTTATGACGTTTCCATCGGTCTGGAAAATCCGATCAAAGGTCAGTTGACGTTGGAATCGGTAAACCGCGGCAAAATTATCTTTGACGACGGCATTGACGGCGAGAACTACAATATTGACGTTTTGGGCGACGGCACCGGTTATGTCAAATTCAACAATGCCGTCGAGAATGTCAACCGCTTTGCCATGAACGGCGGCGCCGTCGTTCATCTCGGCCTGAACGGACGCATTTACGCGCAGGACTTCGTCAGCAGTTCCTCTTCCGTATATGCGCGTGCCGGCACACAAAAGCCGCTCCTCACCGTTGACGTGATGGTCGACCGGGCAAACAACACCGTTCACAGCGGCGCCATCCATGTGAGCGGAGACGTTGCCGGCGAAACCAACGTGCTGGTCAACGCTTTGAACTCCGACGTGCTCGACAATAAAAAAGACGCCGTTGTTCCTTTCCTTTTTGCCCCCAATGACAATGAGGAAACTTCCGCCGTCTTCAACGTTTCCCGCGTGATCGGCAGTCCCTACATGTGGCATGCCGGCAAGAACGTCGCCGGAACGCCGGAAAGCGGCAACATCTGGTACCTGTCGCTGACGGATCAGCTTAACCCCGGGTTCGGCAAAACCGATCCTGAAGTTGCGCCGGAAGCGATGGCCTATATCAGTTTGCCTTCTGCCGGTCTGGAACAGGTTCGCGGCCTGCGCGACACGCTGGAACAAAAGACGGCGTTCTGCAAAGAAGGCGCCTGCGCCCGCGACGCAAAAGCCGACCGTCAGTTGTGGGTTGACAGCGGCTACCTGAGCTCAACGGTTGACAAACCGGCTGAATTTGACGCCGACATCTGGGGCGTCACCGCCGGCGGCGATCTGCAATACGACGCCAACAACCGTCTGGGCGTGTTTGCGGCTTATCGTCAGGGCGACTATGACGTCAGCGGCAAGGGAAGCAAATATCGTTCGACCGTCGGTTCGGAACTTGACATTGACAGCTGGCTCGGCGGTTTATACTATCGCTTTGAGCAAAACGACTGGTACGCGTTCGCGACGGTTTACGGCGGTCTCCAGAAAGCGAACCTCAAAACCGACGACGGTATCGTCAAAACCGACAGCGACGGCACGTTGTGGAGTGTCGGCGCGGAAGGAGGCCGGAGATACGGCCTGAGCGAAGCGCTGACGTTGGAACCGAGTTTCGGGGTCTTTTATACGCAGTCGGAGTTTGACGATGTTCGCGACAGTGTTGGCAAGACGGCATCGTTTGACAGCCTGAAACAGCTCGAAATCGAAACGGCGGTCAAACTGGAATATCGTCTGTGCCAGAACGAACTGACGTCGGTCGTTTACGTCAAGCCGGGTCTGATTCAGACGATCACGGACGGAGACGAAGTGCTGATCAGCGGATTGGGCAAGACGGAAGCTTACCACGACCAGCTTTTGGGGCGGATTGAACTCGGCGCACGCTTCGGCGTCACGGAGAGCCTTTCCGGTTACGGCTGGGCGAACTATACGTTCGGTTCAAGCTACGGTGCCGCCGCCGTCGGCATCTGCTTGAACTATGCGTTCTGACCGCAGACGTTTGCCGCCGGATTGAACTGCGTTTTCCGGAAAACGCGAAAGCGCAATCTCCCGAGAAAAAACTCCCGGACAACTCCGGGAGTTTTTTTAAGCGGCAAACCGGTCAACTGCAAACTCTCCCCGTAAAATCGGGGAGAGTTTTGTCTTGATGTTTTACAGACTACTCCCATTTTAATGGTGGTTTAATGCTCACGACGCCGATGCTGTAAAGAATTATGGAATTAGTACAAAGTCAACATAGAATTTACCGTTTGAGTTATCATGTCGTATGGGTGTGCAAGTATCGTCGTCGTGTCCTAAAACCTGTCGTCGTGGATTATATCAGGAAACTGTTACCGAAGCTGCTGAGAACCATCCCCGTATGAGAGATAGAGAAGATTGGCTTTGCTAAAGCCCATGTTCATTTAGTAATGAGAACAGCAGCAAGATATGCAATAGCGGATGTTATGGCACAATTGAAAAGCCAATCATCATCGCCAATAGGAGCCAGGTTTACTTGGCTTAAGCAAAGTATATTTTAAGGAAAATGTATTTTGGTCGCGTGGATACTTCGTAAGTAGCATTGGCTTAGATGAAGAAAAAATTAAACATTATGTAGCATTTTAAGAACGGCAGGACTTAGGTCAGCTCCGTTTGGAGCTGTAAGAAAGATGAACTAACAGGTGCCATTTCTATAGCCTCCAGTTTGCTGAGCACTATCTATAAGCGGCAAAATGAAAACAACCATAAAAAACCCGAAACTTTACGTTCCGGGGGCGATATAAATATGCCGTTTTGTGATTTTAAGGTTTTATCCGCCGCACGTCGGTCAGGGAGGCAAACTTTTGATATATCCGGTCGAGATATTTCATGTCCGGTTTTGAAGCCAGAAGCTTGCATCCGAGGTAACGGGCAAAAGCGGAGGTGAAAAACGGAAATTGCCTGTTTTTCTTGGTAAATTTCCAAAAGGCGGAAACCGCGCGCAAATACATCCGGCGCCGGGCTTCGTCCGGCAGTTCCGGATGGTCTTTCAGCATCCAGTAATAGGCCATGAAACGATCATGGTCGAGTTGTATCTTGTTGCCGGAAAAGTTGCCGATTTCTTTCGGCACCAATACGACATTTGCCGTCATTTTGACGATGCCTTTGGCATAAAGCGCCGCCCGCAGCGGAATCGATTCGTCCTGAATAAACGCCCGTTCGTCGGCGCCGCCGGCCTTTTGCAATACATCGGTTTTTATCAATTGTCCCATGCGGGTGAAACGTCCGTTCAAAACCCCGGTCATCGCATCGGGCACATATTGATAGTCAAACTCTTCCAGGCGGCAGTTTTCCAGTTCCTTCGGTTCCTTGCCGGTTTTGGTAAAACAGCCGTAAATCATCTCGGCGCCGGTTTCCTCGGCCACCGCCAGCATTTTTGCCGTGGAGTCCAAGGGAAAAATGTCGTCAGAATCAAGCATCCGCGTCCATTTGCCTTTGGCCATGGCTATACCCTGATTGATCCTGGCGCTGATTCCCCGGTTATAGGGGTTGGTGATGACGGAAACGTTTTTTACCCCTTCAGTCATCCTCTGGATAATTTCGACCGAATTGTCGCTTGAAACGTCATCGACGAAAATGAATTCCGGGTTTTTAAGCCCTGTCTGTCCAAGCAAAGCCGTTATGACCGACGGCAGATAAAACTCCTTATTGTAAACCGTCATTACAAAACTGACATCAATTTCTTCCGCCATTCGTTTTCTCCGTTTTTATATCGTGGCCGTTTAGTTGTCCGCAAGGTTGCGGCTGAGTTCTTCTTCCAGTTCACGCAGAGTGTCCGCGCTGACTTGCGGCGCTACGGTATTTTCCGGCGTTGCTTCCGCGCTTTCACCTGTTTCGGCTTTGTTTTCTTCTGCCGTTGCCATTATCTCCGTAGAAGCCGCTTCGTCTGCCCGTTTGGCAGGGAAGGTGGTTGCAGCACCGTCGGTTTCCGGCGTCGCTACCGCATTTTCGCCCGTTTCGGCCTTGTTTTCTTCTGCCGGAGCAGTCATTTCCGCCGCTTTTTGTTCCGAACCGTCATTTTGGCCGCTTTCCGGCAGGCCGGGAACGCCGGCATTGTCGTTCATGATTGCTTCCTCCTCGTCAGTCGCGTTTTCGCGGATTTCTATGTTGGTCGTGATTTCGTTCGCAGAGCTGTCTTCTCCGTTTGGACGGGAGAAGTTGAGCAATGAGTGCGGCGCGTTTGCGTCGGCCGGAAATTCTGCCGTTTCCGTATCGTTGCCGCCGGTGTCCGTTCCTTCCGGCTTGAAGGTGATGACTTCCGTCTGGGCGGCGCTTTCCTCGCCTTCTTCACGAACGGCGGCGGGCAGCAGATCTATCGGTTCTCCGCTCAAATTGATTTCTTCAAAGCTGTCTTCGCGAACATTCGCTTTTTGAGGCGTTGTTTCAACCGTCCGCTGCATCGGCAGTTGGTCGCGGGCCGCCAGCTCGTCCGGCGTCAGCGTCTGTACACCGCTTACGTCGGTGTCAATGCATTTCAACAGCCAGACGTCATAAACGGGATGTTCGATCGCGTTTAACGCCGGTGAGGAAGACAGCATCCAGCCTTTGAAAATGTTGACCTGCTCGTTGCCGTTGACAGTGTCCGCCACGTCGACGAAAGCAAAGTTTTCCGGCGTTTCCTCCGGTGAACGGGTACGGCAGTCGCGCACCAGAACGGAAAAGCTGCCGAACTTTACTTCTACGTTGACCGGCACGTTGATGACGCTGACGCGGCCGGTGATCTTGTCCATCGCCTGCATCTGCGCCGTGTTGGTGGGAATTTCGGCGGCCTGAGCCTCAATGCCGATGCCGGCGGCAAAAAGGGCCGGCAGTAGAAATTTAGTTCTGTTTGTCATTGCCCGTCACCATAAAAATGACTTCTCCGACCAGATCTTCCAAAGTCTTGAAGTCTTTCGTGTTAGTTATTTCGTCGCCGTTTTGCAGCAGTTCTTTCGACTTGCCCGGTTCAATTTTGATGAATTTGTTGCCCATCAGACCATTGCTGGCGATCACCGCGGCGCTGTCTTTGGGCAGCTTGACGTTCGGTGCGATGCTGAGTTTTACTTCCGCATCGTAGTTTTCGTTGTCAAGCTTCTGACCGATGACAGTGCCGACCTTGATACCGTTGATCATGACGTCGGCACCGGTAGTCAGACCGCCCACTTTTAGAAATTTGGCGTTCAGTTCATAGCCCTTGACAACCTGCAGATCGGACACCCGATAGGCGAAAAACAGGAAAAACGCCGCGACCAGAAGGACGACGATTCCCATAATTGTTTCAACCGGACGTTTTTTCATTTTGCTTCTCCTTTGCCTGCAGATTGTTGTTTGGCTTTGCCCATGCCGATAATTCTTTCCACCAGCTCCTCAAGCACCATGGCGTCCTGAGTGTAGCTGAATTCCCCGCCTTCCGGAATGTAGTCTTCCGACCCTCCCGGTTCTATTTCGATGTATTTTGATCCGAGAATGCCGTCGCTGACGATCGACGCGCTGCTGTCGTCGGGAACTTTCAGCCCGTCTTTCAGCTCAAGCGTCAAAATGGCGTTGAACTTGTCGTCGAGTTTGGCCGCCGTCACCTTGCCCACCGGCATGCCGGCCAGCCGGACGACGTCGCCTACCTGCAAGCCGTCGGTTCTGCCGAAACGCGCGTATACCGGGTAGTAGCTGCCGCTTTCCTGGTGTTCGACCGCTTTGCGGCCGGAAACGTAGAACAGCGACAGGGCAATAAGCGCCAGCATTACGTACAGGCCGGTTTTCAGCGCGTTTTGTTCTTCGCGGGAATATTCGTTGTTCACTTTTATTTTGCTCCGTTCTTTTTCTGATGCAGATCAGGGTAATCCAATTTTGCCGTTTTGTCATCAAAGATTTTCAAAAAAACGGGCCGGTTTGTGGAAATGATGAGGATAATAATCAAATAAGCATGAAATTTAAAAGAAAGCGGTTTATTATAACCTCATGTCAAACGGGAAAACGAACAATATGATCGAAATTCGGGGGCTGATGAAAAAATTCGGCCGGCGCGAGGTGCTGAAAGGGATCGGCTTTTCGGCCGGCGCGGGAGAACCGATAACGCTGCTCGGGCCAAACGGTGCCGGCAAAACCACCCTGATGCGGGTTATCTGCGGCTATCTGGCGCCGGATGCGGGCAGCGTGCGGATCTGCGGCCTGTTGTATGAAAACGACCGGGTCGGCATTTTGCGCCAGCTCGGCTACATGCCCGAAAACACGCCGCTTTATCAGGAAATGACGGTGTTCGAATATCTGCGTTTTGTGGCCGGGGTTTTCAAAATGACGGAAAGGGAGTTTGCCGCCGGGGTCAAAGAAACGGCGGTCGGGCTGGGAATTGAACCGGTTTTGGGAGAGAAGATAAAAAACCTCTCCAAAGGCTACCGGCGGCGGGCGGGGATCGTTTCGGCGCTGCTGCACCGGCCGCGGCTGGCGGTTTTGGACGAACCGACGGAAGGGCTTGATCCCAACCAGAAAATCGTCGTACGTCGTTTTTTAAAAGATTATGCCAAAGACAACCTGGTGCTGATCTCGACCCATTTGCTGGAAGAGGCGGAAGCGCTCAAATCCCGCGTGTTGCTGCTTTCTGAGGGTAAAATCCGTCTGGACGCACCGGTCGAAAGTCTGCGCAGTTGTTCTGCCGACGGAACGCTTGCCGACGCTTTTGCTCGCCTGACGGCCGGTGCGGAAGAAAAGGCCGCGGACGAAAGGGAGGGGAAAATATGCTGACGGCGCTTTACAAACGGGAACTGGGAAGCTTTTTCTTCAATTATTCGGCTTATTTTATTTTTGCCGTATATATGGTTTTTTCGCTTGTTTTTGCGGTTTTTGTCGGCATGTACTTTGTCGTCGACAATCCGGCGATGCGTTCGTATTTCGCTTTTCAGCCGTTGGTGCTGTCCGTAACGCTGCCGGCGGTGACCGGCCGGCTGTGGTCGGAAGAGGCCAAAACCGGCACGCTGGAAGCGCTTTTGACCCTGCCGGCGGACGATCTGACGCTGGTCTTCGGCAAATTTGCCGCGGCCTGGACAATGGGGGGGCTGATGATCCTTACTTCCGTGCCGCTCGCCTTGCTGACGGCCGGCACCGTTGCCGTAGATCCGCTCAATCTGGCTTCCGCCTATTTCGGAGCTTTGCTGGCCGCGGCGGCGCTTTCCGCACTCGGCTGCACCGTTTCCTGCCTGATTCCTCTGCCGGCGGCGGCTTATCTGGTCAGCGTGTTTTTCGGCTGGCTGCTGATTTTCTTCAATCCGGCGCCGCTTTTTTCTCCGCTTGCCGGCGTGTGGCCGGAAATGCCCTTTTATCTGCCGTCCGCGCTTGACTTTTCTTCCCGCTATCAGAGTTTTACGAACGGATATTTCGGGCTGGACGGCGTTTTTTATTTCGCTTCTCTGACCGCGGCGCTGCTGGCTTTCAACTGGGTGGCCGTTTATGCGGCAAGGAGGGGAAGATGAAACGCCGGAGCGCGATACTTTTGGCCGGCGTGCTGCTGGCTTTGCTTTTTGTCACCGCCAATCTGCTCGTCAGCCGGCTGGTCGGCGGCCGCCAGCTGGATGCAACGGCGTCAGGGCGTTACACGTTAACGGAAGAAAGCCTGAAAACGGTTGCCGGTTTGCGGCAGCCGGTCACGATACGGCTTTATGTTTCCGAAAAACTGCAGTCCGCCTGGGACGAACTCGGCGCCCATGCGGCTCGGACGACAGCCTTTCTTGCCCGCTGCGTTTTGGCTGCGCCGGACAAGATACGGTTGGAAATCAGGCGGATAAAACCCTTTTCCGATATGGAAAAACAGGCGGTGAGCGAGGGGATGTTGCCTTTTCCGGAAAACGAAGAAGAGCTGTATTTCGGTTTGAAGGTTATTGCCGCGGACGGCCGTAGCGCTCTGATTCCCGCCCTTAAACCCGAGCGCCGCGCATTGCTGGAAAGCGACCTGAACCGGATTTTACACGGGCTGAACGAAGAGCGAAAAGTCAAAATCGGCGTTTTTTCACCGCGGCTGCCGTTTTCGCCGGACGGAAAAGGCAGCGCCTTCGCTTCTCTGGCGGCGCTTTTGCAAGAATATTACGAAGTGTTCGAAATTCCCGCCGGCAGCTCGCTTGTGCCTCAGGACATAAGCGTTGTGCTGGCGCTTGATCCCGGCCGTCTGCCGCCGGTGTTCGCCTACGCGCTTGACCAGTATGTCATGCGCGGCGGCAAAGTCGTTTTTCTGGTCGATCCCTATTCGGAAGTCCGGCATGCGCTGCAGGGGTATCCGCCCCGGCCAGACGTTGAAATGGGCGAATATCTGAAAACCTGGGGAATTGATTATCATGCGGAGCAGGTAGCCGGCGATGTTCTGCACGGGGAACGGGTGAAAGGCGGCGACGGTCGTTACCGGGTGTATCCGCTGTGGTTCTGGACTAAGGGAGAAGACGGACGGCCGCTTCGTTTTCATACGCCGGGCAGCCTTTCCGCCGCGGAGAATGTTGTTGATCTGCATTTTTCCGAACTGGCGGCAACCGGCGGCCAGAGCGGCGACATTGCGGCGGAAAAAATCCGCTATGCGTCGAAAATGCAAGTCATTCTCGACTATAATCAGGACAATAAAAAACGGGTGCTGGCGCTGTTGGCGGAGGGAAAGTTCCGTTCTCATTACCGCGGCGGCATTCTCGACAAGGCGAAATCTGCCCAGCCCTATCTGCCGTTTGCCGTCCGTGACGGTGCGGTGGCGGTCGTTGCCGATAGCGATTTTGCCGCCGATGAACTGTGGGTCGCTTCCCATAATCCTGAAAATCCGGTGTACGGCATCGTGCCCTATGCCGGTAATGCGGCGTTTTTGCTCGGGCTGATTGACCGGCTGAGCGGTCGCGCCGTCGTGCCGCCGTCGGTTTCTCCGGTGGCACCGGGAGCCGCCAACATTGCCGAAACCGTGTATTTAAAAAGTGCGGAAAAACTGCGGGAGGAAAAAGAAAAATTTGACGCAAAAGAGGCCGCTTCCACGGCTCGTCTGCGCCGTTTGAAGAAAAGTCTGACCGACAGTGAAGACGTTTCTCGCCGCCGGGAAATCGAGCGGGCGGAAAATGAGAACCGGCGTGACCAAAAAGCGTTGCAGAATTTGGAGCGGCAGATTACCGCTGCCGCAGATGACCGGTTGGAACTGTTTGTTTGGCTCTGTTTTGTCGTTTTCCCGTCGGGAATGCTCGGACTGTTTTTTGCAACGGCGTTTTTTGCCCGCCGCCGCATACGACGGCAGATGCTGACTTTGGAGAAGGAAAAATGAAAAAAATTATTCTTTGGCTGTCCGTTTCCGTAGCGCTGCTGGCAGCAGCCATGTTTGCGGTCGTGAAAAAAATGCCCTATTTTTCACCGTCGGACAAAAGCGCCGGCGATCTCGTTTATGCCGGCGCCGACGAACTGACGGGAATAACCGTGCGTTTCGGCAAAGAAAAGATAAAACTGAGAAAACTGGACGGCAGCTGGCTGGTTAACGGCTATTATGGCCGCAACGCCGTGGCGGACGAATATGCAAACAGACTGCAAAGGGCGGCAATCCTGTCGCTTTCCGACGCAACGCAGCCGAAACCGGCGGTTAAAGTCCGGCTGACCGGCGGCGCACGGCGACGGTTCTCTTTTTCCGTTATGCCGACGGAAGATCCGGGACGGAGCGTCATCGGCATCGACGGCAAAAACTATCTGGTCAGCGAAAATCTGATGCCGCCGGCGGCAATTGCCGACTATTACCTGCAGCCTCTGCTGCCGTTTGCGGAACATAAGATCGAGCAGGTGATCGGTCTGCCGCGGGAAGCGGCGGAAGAACTTTCGTCGCTGCCTTGTCTGGGCGCTTCCCGCCGGCTGCCGGAAGCGGCGCTCAATCCCGAACATAAAAGCTTTGCCGCAGTATCCTCGGACGGCATCAAGGTTATTTTCGGCGTTTACAAATATAAGGAAAACTACCGGCTGACGGTCAGCCTCAAAACCACCATTATGCCGACGGAAACAGCCGCGGAATTCGTAAAACAAAACGGCTTCCGCTATGACGGTTGGTATTTTGTCCTTTCCAACCGCGACGGAAGCCGTCTGTTTGAGGCTCTGAAAAAAGACTAATCGAGGTCGGCGTCATAATCGCGCGACATCTGCAGCAACCGATTGTAATAATCGGTGGTCAGCTGCATCAGGCATTCGTTGCGCAGGTACATCTGCGAGCCGCTGTATATCTGCATGGTCGTGGCATAAAACGAACAGAAGCGGCTGCGATAACCGTTGAACTGGTCCTGCATGTCTTTGATGTTGCCGCGGAACATGCCGTTGCCGTTGTTCCATTTCTGAATGCGCTCAACTTTGAGAAAAGTTTTTTGGTAAAGGTCGCTGATGGCTCGATCCAGACGTTTGATTTCGCCCGACATGCAGATCGCCTTTTCGTCGTCGCTGTAACCGCTGGCCGCCTGCAGACAGTTGTAATAGTCGTTTTCTATTCTTTCCCCACCGGTTTCCGCGGCAGCTTCCTGCGTCGCCTGCGCGTTAAGCGAAAACAGTGCAAACGCTGCGGCCAGACATAATTTGTAAAACATTTTTTCCCACTCCTTTGATGTTAGAAAACTGTTTTTCATTGTAAGGTAAGCAGCTTAAAAGTCAATTAAAGTTTGTCGGCGTTTTTTTTGCACAGACGGTATTGTTTCGGACTTGATAAAATACATTTTTAGTATTATATATACATATAATGTATAAAAGAGGGCGTTTTGAAACAAAAACTGGACAGCTTGTTTTGGCAGTTTGCCGAAGAAAAATTCGTATACGGAGGAGTTTATCCTTATTATACGGAATTGGTATTTGCTTTTGCCGACTATGTCGAAACGGCCGGCGACGACGAATTGCACCGTCTGCTGCCAGATTGCTGCCCTTCGCTGCTGCGTAAAACCGTTCGCCGCGGAACCGACAAATGGCTCCGTCGCCATGCCAAAACCATGATGCTTCTCTGATCAGGCACCGATCATTGACAGAAATTCGTCTTCGCTGATCAGGGGAATGCCGAGTTCTGCCGCGTTTTTGGCCTTTGATCCCGGTGCGGCGCCGATCACTACATAATCGGTGTTTTTGGAAACGGATCCGGAAACTTTGGCGCCGGCCGCAAGGGCTTTGGCTTTAGCTTCGGAACGCGTCAGTTTGTCGAGTGTGCCGGTAAAGACGACGGTTTTTCCGGCAAGCGGACTGTCCGCGTCGATTTTCTCGTTAAAGTCTTCAATCGTTATTTCATTGCACAGTCTGCGGATGGTGAGAATATTGTGCTCTTCTTTGAAAAATTCGACAATGTCATGCGCCATCGATTCGCCGATGCCGTCGATTGAGAGCAGTTTTTCGCTTTTTCCTTCTGCCATTTCCTCTTCAAAATGCGTCCAGCTTTCAAAATTTTGAGCGATCAGGCGGGAGGTGGCGGCGCCCACCTGACGGATGCCGAGAGCATATATGAAACGCGCCAGCGGAATCGTTCTTCTTTTGTCGATGGCGGCAAACAGGTTTTCGACCGACTTTTTGCCCCAGCCTTCGCGTTTTTCCAACTGTAGTCCCTCGCCGGCGTCGAACAGGTCCGTCTTTTGTCCGGCGTTGCGTTTTTTTAAAGTGAAAATGTCGACCGGTCCGCCGATGATTTTTTCTTTGTAAAAGTCTTCGATGATTTTGCCGCCAAAACCTTCAATGTCGAAAGCGTCGCGGGAAACGAAATGCTTCAATCGTTCGATGGCCTGCGCGGGACAGGTCAGACCGCCGGTACAGCGGCGGACGGCTTCGTCTTCCTCGCGTACGGCGTGCGCGCCGCATTCGGGGCAGAAATGCGGAAAAACGAATTCTTTTGAATCGTCCGGGCGTTTGTCCGGCAAAACGGCCACCACCTGCGGAATGACGTCGCCGGCGCGCTGGATGATAACCGTATCTCCGACCCGGATGTCTTTGCGTTTGATTTCGTCTTCGTTGTGCAGGGTGGCGTGGGAAACGATGACGCCGCCGACGTTGACCGGTTCCAGATCCGCCACCGGGGTGAGGGCGCCGGTACGTCCGACCTGGATGCGGATGCCGCGGACGGTCGTCAGCGACTGTTCGGCCGGAAATTTGTGCGCCACCGCCCAGCGCGGGGTGCGGGTAAGAAAGCCCAGCCGTTCCTGCAGGGTAATGTCGTTGACTTTGTATACCACGCCGTCGATGTCATAGGGAAGGGAAGCTCGAACTTCCGTCAGTCCGGCAAAAAACGATTCGATTTCTGCAATGTTCCGGCACAACCGGTTGTTCGGGTTGACGGGGAAGCCCCATTTTTTCAAATGCACGAAAAAGTCTTCCTGCGAATTCCACATTCTTTCGGAAACTTCTCCCCAGGTGTAGGCAAACAGGCGCAGCTTCCGTTTGCGGGTGATTTCCGGATCCAGTTGCCGGAGCGAGCCGGCGGCCGCGTTGCGCGGGTTGGCAAACACCTTTTTCCCTTCCCGTTCGCCGGTTTCGTTTAAGGAGAGAAAATCGGCCTTTGACATGTACACTTCGCCGCGGATCTCAAGTACGGCCGGCGCGTTTTTAATTTCCAGCGGCAGTTCGGCAACTGTTTTCAGGTTTTCGGTAATGTTTTCGCCCTCTCTGCCGTCGCCGCGGGTGGCGCCCTGAACGAATGTGCCGTTTTCGTAGCGGGCGGTGAACGAAAGGCCGTCGATTTTCGGTTCGCACATGAAGGCTATGTCGGATTCCGTATTAAGGAAACGTTTGACCGAAGCGATAAAGTCTTCGACTTCTTCAACCGAAAAGACATCTGCCAGCGAAAGCATCGGGAACCGGTGGGTAACTTTGCCGAACGCGCTTTTGGCCGGTGCGCCGATTCTTTTTGACGGGCTGTCGCTGCGAACAAGCTCGGGAAAAAGTTTTTCGATTTCTTCGTTGCGCCGTTTCAGGGCGTCGTATTCGGCGTCGCTTAAATAAGGCGCGTCGTCCTGATAATAGGCGGCGTCTGCCCGGGCCGTTTCCCTGGCGATTCTTTTCAATTCCGCAGCGGCCTCTTCCGCCGTCAGCTTTTCTGCTTCGATCATGTCCTTTTCCGTTAAACAATTTTTATCTGCCGATAATATACTTTCATCACTTTCGCTTTTCCAGAAAAATATTTTCCGCATACGAAATTATGTTTTATGACTTGTCAGAAGTAAAGATTCAGCGTATAATCGTACCATAAAATAAATAACGTAGAAATTATTAACCCCAAAATATATAAATATGAAGACGTATAATGCACTGGATCTGAACGTTATCGCAGAAGATAAATTCAGAGCGAACAAGGGAATGAGTTATAAAGAAGCGTTTGCCGCAATCGGTGTCTGCTCTTTAACCGCCGTATTCGTAAAGAACGATCAGGATGTTGTCGTAGACAAGGAGAGAGTATGGATGACACCGGGCGGCGCATGGATCAAAACTTCCGGTTATGCCGATGTCGGAACCGTCAAAGGAACGTACGAAGGCCTGCCGGTGATTCGCGAAGCCAAATTTAACCGCGTTAAAGCTGTAACGCTGGAAGAGGCGGTGAACGAAATCGGTGCCTGCTCGCTGGCCAAAGTTGCTCTTTGTGACGCGGACGGCAACATGATCGAAAAGGACGGCAAACTTTCCCACGAGTTGGTATGGCTCAGCCTTTCCGGCACCTACTGGGCGCGGATCGGCGGCAATATCGATGAAAACGTCGGACTGACACTTTAAATGGTGGATATGTTTTAGACAGGACGGGGCATAAGAACCCGGCCTGTCTTTTTTTGTATCGGGAAAAAACGGCAAAGGGCGCGTGGTTGAGGAGAACTTATGTTTTTTCCATTTTGTTTGTTTTCTGTTTTCCGCTTCCTTTTTCCTTCTTTCTGTCCTTTTTTCGCTCTTTTTGTTTTTCCCGCTTTGCTCCTCCCCCTTTTTCTCTTTTTCGTTTCTTTCGCTGTTCTTTCTTTTCCCCTCTTTTCCGTTTCTTTCGCCGCTCTTCTTCCTTTTTCCTCGATTCCGTTTTCTTCTTTGCTCTTCTCCTTTTTGCCTTCTCTCTCTTGTATTTTTTTACGTCTTGTTCTTTGCGTATAAAAAAACTCCTTTACCATTGTAAGAAAGACGATCCGGCAACTGTCTGAACAGAAGCAAAGGAGTTTTTTATGAACACATATACGATAGCACACACAACATAGATCCCAAAAAGATCGTGTCGTCTTCGCAGCGAAGTATCGCGAAAGGGGCGTTTTACGGCGGACGTTCAGACTCAGAGAACGATACCGATGGAAAGGAAAAGGAACTATTGAGGCGGAGTCCTGTCCGGACCATATTCGTATGTTGCCGGAGATACCGTTCAAATATTCCGTAAGCTTGATTAAGGGATGTTTCAAAAAAAGTAGTTTATTGATATATGAATGGCAGAGAAATGCGAAATTTCGATACAGTAACCGAAAAGATGCTATGTCGATACCATCGGGAAGAATGCTCAAAAAATTGTTGAATACGTACGAAATCGACTAAAAGGAGACGCTGAGCAAAGTCAGTTGACAATGGACTTAGCTCCGTTTGCGGGTGCAAGTAACAACAGTCCGGTCAAGTTTCTGTGCGCTATTCAGGTGCTTGCCGGTGGGTTATATCCGTATACGAAGAATTCCGCATTTTACGTGGGGATCTTTCTATGTCCGGCTCTCCCTGCCAGATATATGATCTCAAAAATTTGCAGCTTTATTATATGCCTGACGGTCTCTCCGGTTTTGCTCGGGGCTGAATGCTTTAGCGTCGGGACAGTACCGCCCCGCGCCGTTGATTATGATCAAACCGTAAGCTTTGCTGCATCCCGTATCTTCGATCATAGGCAAATCGTGAGTTTTGCAGTCTCCAGGTTTACCGGAGGATATCTGTTATTTCTCTTTTGCCGGAACGGCTTTTTCTGTTTCGGTTGCTTCGATGGTAACGGCTTCTTCAATTTTCTCTTAGGCTTTTTCTCTTCCTTTCTCTCTCCTTTTCTTACGCCGTTTTCTTGTTTTTTCTTCTTTCTTTCCGTTTTTCCTTTTTCCTTTCCTCTGTTCTGTTGCTTTTTTTCTCATCATCTTTCCTTTTTCTGTCTTTTTCCTCTTTTCGCCTTTCTTTTCTCCCGTCTTTTTCTTTCTCCGTCTTTCCTTCTCTCTTTTTGCCTTTTTCTTTTTTTTTCGCGGTTGTGGTATCTTTGCCGTTTTGTCCCGGATTCTGTCTGGCCGAGGTTCGGTTTTCGTCCGTTTTTTCTGTTTGCCGAATTCAGCGCCGTTTGCCGTTTCTCTTTGCTCGCAAAGAGGAGTTTGTTTTTTTCATTGTTTTTTGGGCCGGGCAGGGACGGGCTGAACGGAAACACCGTTTTCTGTATGGTTTTTTCCTGTCCCTGACCGTCAAACTGATCCCCGGAAGTTCTCGCGGTTTATGCCGGTGTTCATTAGCTCAGGTTTTTTGTATCCTTTTATGTCCTTAGTGTTTTCTGCGGCGTTTCGCAGTCTGGTCGATTCGCCCCGGTTGTCCGGTCAGATAGCTTCCGCGCCCAAACGATGTTTTGGGGAAAGCGTAAAAAGCGAGTCGCGTTGGATGTGGCATTTGCAACGCTGACCGCATCCGGAAAACTGTCTGCGGGTGGGGAGGCATAAATTGCGCCGGTCGTTTTAAAATTGTAAACGGCGGCTTTAAATGTCTTTTGCATTATTTCCCGCTTTTGCTGGATATGTCGGAAAGAATCGCCTTTTCTATGTTTTTTTTATGTCGTCTCATTTGATACCTTTTTTTTGCGGTGTGAATATGCGGACGGTTCGGCAGAGTCTGCCGATATTCTTCCGAATCGCGAACTTCAGCCGGTTAATGCAAGCGGTGTTGACTGTTTCGAATGATTTCTGAAGCTTCCCGAATCTTAGGGACGGAGAGAAAGATCAATTCTGCCCTTGTCGTCTGTGCTGTTACTTTCAAAGCATAAAAAAACTTCCGTTTGCTTACTGCAAGCGGAAGTTTTTTCGTCAGAGAATGCGATTCGTCAGAATTTCATCAACTCATTGGTCGAAGTGCCGATTCCTTTTTGTTTAAGGACTTTCTGAACGATCTCAATGTCGAGTTTAGGCGTGTAATAACCGTCTTTTTCGGGGCGGTTGTGCTCATACAATACGGAAGGATGCAGATCAAAAATGCCGGCCGCATAAGCGGATTTCAGATCTTCAACCAAAACAGCTTCCGTATAGAGTGCGGCCTGTAGCCAGCGGAGTTTCAGCAAACCATCGGACCTTATGCCGCCGAAGTTGCGGAACCCGGTGAAACAGCGGGCGCAGATTTCAGGCTGTTCGCCGTCGTTGATCGCGGTCAACAGACGGGATGGCTTTTTCAACTGCTTACCGTCTTCGGAATAGCCGGTAAAAGCTTCGCCGCCGACATTGTAGATAAAATGCGCCACGGCAATGATCTGCCCGTCGCTCAACTGGACGCTGATGTAACGCAGGAAGGGCTGAACGTGTTCTTTCAGATGCCTTACGGTTACGTCATAAGCTTGTCGAGGAGTGATCGATTCGCCTTCTTTCACCAGACGTTTGCCGACGACGGTATTGTTAAAGCCGTAAGCGAATCGCTCGCCGGTCGGATGCGTCGTCTGATTGAAGCCGGAAGAGTAGACGATTGACATGACAATGTCGTCAATGCACTCGCCGAAACGCTCGTTGTTGTACTGTACGGGATCAACCTCGGGTTCTTCTATTGCGACCGGTATCGGCGGAATAGGTTCTTCCTGAGGAGGATTGCTTTTTACCACATTGTAGATTACCACGCCGCAAATAACGGCCAACACAGCGATTGCAATTGCAATCATTCTTTTTTTGGTTTCCATAAATGAAAAGTTTTAGAAATGAAAAAAATCCCATCTTGGTCGCATTGGGAAAACGCGGCAGATAATAATACATATCTACATAATTGAAAAACAAGGTAAAGATAACGTAAAAAAGGGTAATAAGCAAGCATTATTTAAAAGAATCTTTCCGTCGGCTCTTTTGCACGACAAAAAAAGCATGCCGCCGAATCGGAAGCATGCTTTGAAAAAAGTACGGAAACGGTGATGAAACTATTGCGGGGCCACCACCATCGTCATTTGCCGTCCCTCGAGTTTGGGTTCCGATTCGATCTTGCAAATGCCTTCCAGATCGTCGACGATTCGTTTTAAAACCTCTTTCCCCATGTCGTTTGCGCTCATCTCGCGTCCCTTGAAACGCATCGTAAATTTCACTTTGTCGCCTTGCGTCAAAAACTTTCTGGCCTGTTTGATTTTGACTTCGTAATCATGGGTATCGATCATCGGACGGAGCTTCAACTCTTTGATATTGACGACTTTCTGGTTTTTCCGGGCTTCGTTCTTTTTCTTCTGCTGTTCATATTTGTATTTGCCGTAGTCGAAAATTTTGCAGACGGGGGGAATGGCCTGGGGAGATATTTCGATCAGATCCAACCCGGCGTCCGCCGCCAGGGCAAGCGCTTCCCGGATTGCTACGATTCCTCTGTTTTCTCCGTTTTCGTCAATCAGACGAACTTCTTTGCTTCTTATTTCCTGATTAATGCGCGGTCCGTCACCTTCCCGTACTGGCGCATTGGTGTTTTCTCTAGATATTTTAGCCTCCTCAAATAATTAAATAACTCTTTATATATTACAAACCGAAAATTGTTTGGCAAGTAAAATATATATTACAAATAAGAAATCCGACCGGTCGAAAGTAGAGGTTATAGCGGAAGGTTTTATTGACCGGCAAAAAAAAATATGCTATAAATTACGAACATTCAAACGGTTATCGAAAAAATCACAAATTTTGCAATTTTTTTTGAAAAAAAGTATTGACAATTGTGATTGAGTGTCATATAAACCACCTCGCTGACGCACTGAAAC
>CABUBU010000029.1 GCA_902489795.1 uncultured Azospirillum sp. | reverse complement strand
AATATTCTCGGTTATCCACCCTGTGGGATCGACATCGTACCCCAGACACCAAAATACATTTTCTTTAAAATATACTTTGTTGAGCCAAGTAAACTTGGCTCTTATTTGCGAGGAAGATTGGCTTTTCAATTTAGCCATTACATCGGCTATTGCATATCTTGGCGGATTTGTCATCACAAAATGAACATGGTCTTTATCAAAGCCTATCTTCTCTATCTCACATCCGGGGATACTTCTTAGTAGCTTGGGTAATAATTTCTTTATATAATCTACGACGCCAGGCTTTAGGACACGACGACGATACTTACACACCCAAACTATGTGGTAACTTAAACGATAAACACTATGTTGACCTTGTACGACTTCCATACCTCCTTATAGCATCGGCGGCGTGACCATTCAAACTCCATTAAAATGGGGGGGAAAAAGCTGTAAGGCATCAAGACAAAGGGAGAAAAGCCCAACGGTTTCCTCCCTTTTTTTTATTACTTGCCTGACGAAAAATCACGGTTTAGTTGGAACTGAACGCTTAAGGTGTCGGGCAACAGCACCCACACCTTTGATCATGGTCAAACCGTAATTTGCTGCTGTCTTAAAATCTACAATTTAGTAATGATGTGGTCACCTTTGTTTGCGGCGCCGCTTTCCAGCGCCACGGTTTTGGCCACGCTTCAAAATAATCAAAACTCCGGAAAGATGATCGGCTTAATCAATATATACCGTATGCAGCATATTCGTCCGCCCCTTAACGCCGAGCGGAAAACCGCCGGTAATGATGATGTGGTCACCTTTGTTTGCAGCGCCGCTTTCCAGCGCCACGGTTTTGGCCACGTCTTCAAAACGGTCAAAACTCCGGAAAGTCGATTCGTTGATAAAGCGCCGGGCACCCCAGACCAACCCCAGTTGACGGGCAACCTTGATGTTTGGGGTAACGGCAATGATCGGAATATCCGGCCGTTCGCGGGAAACAAGAAACGTAGTCCGTCCAGAACTGGTATAGGTAACAACAGCTTTAACATTTTTCAAAACTTTTGCAATCTCGCTTGCTGCATAAGTAATAGAATCGTCTTCTCGCATACAGCAGGATACCGGCTGCATATTTCTCATATACTGAAAGAATAAAGAATCCGCCTCAACCTGAGTGATAATCTTGTTCATCATCTTCACCGCTTCCACCGGATATTTTCCGGCCGCCGTTTCGGCCGAAAGCATTACCGCGTCGGCACCGTCATAAACCGCAGTCGCCACATCGGAGACCTCTGCCCGGGTGGGGGTCGGCTTTTCGATCATCGATTCGAGCATCTGGGTGGCAACGATCACCGGCCGCGCATATTTGCGGCAGGCGTTGACAATCTTCTTTTGCAGAACCGGCACCGTTTGCAGCGGACACTCGACCCCGAGGTCGCCACGGGCAACCATAATGCCGTCGGAAAGCTTGATAATATCTTCCAGTTCGACGATCGCACTCGGTTTTTCAAGCTTGGAAATAATCAGCGCCCGGTCGCCGATCAGCGCTTTTGCCGCGCGCACGTCGTCGGCCGACTGAACAAACGAAAGGCAGACCCAGTCCACACCCATTTCCAGGGCAAATTCCAGATCGCTGCGGTCTTTTTCGGTAATTGCGGAAATCGGCAGTTTGATGTTCGGCAGGTTGACGCCCTTGTGGCTGGAAAGTTCTCCGCCGACCTTAACTTCCGTCACCGCGCTCGCCGCATCGCATGATTTGACCGTCAGGACAATGTTGCCGTCGTTCAGCAGCAAGTCGTCGCCCGGTTTGATCGCGGCGAAAATTTCCTTGTGCGGCAGCGTCACCCGCGCCTCGTTGCCGGGTTCTTCCTTCATGTCGAGGACAAATTCGCCGCCCTCTTTCAAAACCACGCTGCCGGCGGCAAACGAACCGACGCGGAGTTTCGGCCCCTGCAAATCGGCAACGATGGTGGTAAACAGCCCCTTTTCTTCCGCCAGCCGACGAACAATGTCATAACGTTGTTTATGTTCTTCGTGGGTTCCGTGACTGAAGTTAAAACGAAAGGCGTCGGCACCGGCGTCAAGCAGAGCGGAAATGGTCTGTTCGCCGGCGGAAGACGGCCCGATTGTGGCAAGAATACGCGTATATGTCTTTTTTGGCATTTTCATCCTCTCTCACGTTTTTTATTATAGCGGCATTATAGGCACTAAAATTTAAACTTCTACAAGATTTTTTCGTACCCACAATTTATTTTCTTGTCAAAAGATATAGCTTTTGCTAATCTCGCTTACAGCCAAAAAAATTTTTCGGGAGATAAAAAAATGACAGAAGTTGGAGGCATTGCTGCCGACAGGCTGCGCTCGCTGATTGAACGCATCGAACGCCTGGAAGAAGAGAAGAAAGCCCTCTCGGGCGACATCCGCGATGTGTTTGCCGAAGCCAAATCGGCCGGTTTTGATGTCAAGATCATGCGGGCGATTTTAAAATTGCGCAAGATGAACGCCGCCGACCGCGACGAACAGGAGTTCCTGCTCGACACCTATCGCAAAGCGCTTGATTTATAGGCCGAGCGCAACGCCTAAAATTCCGCCGAGAACGATATAAAGAATGGGGTGCAGTTTGAAAAAGTGAATTGCGCCCCAAAATATTGCGCACAAAACGGCGGCTTCCGCATTCGTCAGCGCCAGCCTGCCCAGTTCCGCCCCCGCATTCAAAATCAGCGCAATCACCGCCGGCCGGACGGCATACATCAGATTTTGAAAAAAGTCCGTCTGCCGGAACTTGTCCAGAAGCGCGGCAATAATCACGATAATCACCAGCGACGGAAGCACCAGCCCAAAGGTTGCCGTCAGGGCACCGGAGGCACCCGCCGCCTTAAAACCGGCATAAGTCGCCATATTGACACCGACCGGTCCGGGCGAAGATTCCGCCACCGCGATCATGTTGACCAGCTGTTCGGAAGTAAACCACGGATAGCGGGTGCTCAGGTCAAACAGGAACGGCACCGTAACCAGCCCACCGCCCAAAGCAAACAGGCCGATTTTGAAAAACTCGAAAAACAACAGGGCGTAAACCGTCATCTGCCTAACTCCTGATCAAAAGACCGATTACCGCCGCCGCCAGCACCACCGTTACCGGCGAAACCGACAGCCATGCCAGCGCCAGCAGCGACAGGCAGAAAATGATACCCTGAAACCAGTTGCCGACGCCCTTTTTCCACATGCCGAGCACCACGTCGAAAATCAGCGCGATCACAACGATGCGAATGCCGGCAAAGGCGTGCGCCACATATTCGTTTTCCATATAAAAACTGACGGCGTTGGCAATCGCTATAATAATGATGACTGAAGGCGCGACCATGCCGGCGGTGGCCGCAACCGCGCCGGCAACGCGTTTAAGCTTGTAACCGATAAAAGTCGACACGTTGACGGCAATGATTCCCGGCGTGCACTGGCCGATCGAATAATAGTCCATCAGCTCTTCGTCGGTGGTCCATCGTTTCTTTTTCGCCAGTTCGGCCGAAAGCAGCGGAATCATCGCATAGCCGCCGCCAAACGTAAACAGCCCGATTTTGAAAAATGTTATAAACAAATTCCATAAAACCGACATTTTTTGTTGTTCTCCGTTTCAAAAACCTTAAAATGAAATTATATAAACATATGTTTTCATAATCGTTAAACAAACGGAGACAAAATGATTATCGCTGTCTTAAAGGAAACCGCCGACTACGAACGGCGGGTGGCCCTCACCCCGTCGGCGGCACAAAAGCTGGGTGCCGACGGCATAAAGGTAAAAATGGAAAAAGGCGCCGGCAAAGCAGCCGGATTCGCCGATGAAGAGTATGAAAACGCCGGCGTCGAAATTGCCGCGGATGCCGCAGCCGCCCTGAAAGGCGCTTCCCTGCTGTTCAAAATCCAGGCTCCTTCGACTGAAGAAACCAAACGGCTACCCGACAGACTGACGGTGATTGCCGATTTTCGCACGTTCGTCCCCGACTGGGAACTGATCAAAAACCGTCGGTTCAGCCTGTTCGCCTTGGAACGGATTCCCCGTATCTCCCGCGCACAGGACATGGACATTTTGTCTTCGCAGGACAATCTGGCCGGCTACAAAGCGGCAATCGAGGCCATTAACATGCTCAACCGTGCGGTACCGATGATGACCACCGCCGCCGGATCGGTGATGCCGGCCAAAATTCTCGTTGTCGGCATCGGCGTTGCCGGCCTGCAGGCCATCGCCACCGCCAAAAGGCTGGGCGCCGTCGTCTTTGCCCACGACATCCGGCCGGAAACCCGCGAACAGGCGGAATCCCTCGGTGCCCGCTTTGTCGAACCGGAACGCTTGAACGAAACGATTGCCGAAGCGGACGTCATTATTACCGCCGCCGGCTCGCCGCCACGGGCACCGGTATTGTTCAAACAAAAGGAAATCGACCTGCTTAAGACCGGCAGCGTGCTGATTGACGTTTCAGGCAACGTCGAAGGCTCCGGTTTGCCGGAAACATTCACCACCGAAAACGGCGCCGTCATTACCGTCGACAAGCAAATGGCTGCGCTTCTGCCCGATACCGCCAGCCGGTTGTTTGCCAACAATCTCTGCAACTTTTTCCGTCTGCTCGGCAGCGGTCCGGCCGCCGGCCAAACCCCCGATTTTGCCGACGACATCATCAACCGCACCTGCATTTGCTGGCAGGGAGAAAAAAGGGAGTGAACCATGAATGAACTGCTGATTATTTTCGTGCTGGCCGCCTTCATCGGCTATTTTGTCGTCTGGGGCGTCACCCCGGCGCTGTACTCGCCGCTGATGAGCGTGTCAAACGCCATTTCCGGCGTAATCATTCTCGGAGCAATCGGTGTTGCGGGAAACGCCGAAAGCACGTTTATCGAAATTTGCGGCCTGTCCGCCGTCGTCCTCGCCGCCGTCAATATTTTCGGCGGATTCGCCGTTTCCGCCCGCATGCTGGCAATGTTTAAAAGCAAGGAGAAAAAGCAATGAGCGAACTGATTTACCTGTTGGCGGCCGTTTTGTTCATTCTTTCGATTCGCGGGCTCAGCGCGCCGCGAAGCGCGCGCCTCGGCAACTTCCTCGGTATTGCCGGCATGACGCTGGCCATCGTTGCCGCTTTGGCCCTGATTCCTCCCGAACGGCTGCTGCCGGTTGTTCTGGCGCTGGCGGCCGGCGGCGTGATCGGCGTCGTCAGCGGGCAGAAAGTGCGGATGACCGCGCTGCCGCAGATGATTGCCGCCTTCAACGGTCTCGGCGGACTGGCGGCTGTCTTTCTCGCCGGCGGCGAAGCGGCTGCCGACGGCACTCATTATTTTGCCTCTTCCGTCGGCCTGGTCATCGGCGCGCTGGCCTTCTCCGGTTCCATGGTCGCTTTTGCCAAACTTGAGGGCCTGTTGCCGGGCAAAGCTCTGCTGTTTCCCTTCCAGCATCCGCTTAACCTGCTGCTTTCGCTCATAACCGCTTTATTGTTTTTCGGCTATTCCTTCACTCATGCCGAATGGATGTTCTGGCTTTTGGCCGCGGTCTCTCTGCTGCTCGGCCTGCTTCTGGTGCTGCCGGTCGGCGGCGCCGACATGCCGATCATCATTTCCGTCTTAAACTCCTATTCCGGCTGGGCGGCGGTCGGCATCGGTTTCATGCTTAACCAGACGCTGATGATCATCACCGGCACCATCGTCGGTGCCAGCGGCGCAATTCTCGCCTTTGTCATGACCAGAGCCATGAACTCGTCGCTTGTTCAGGTTATGCTCGGCGGCGCGGCGAAAAACCGGCAAAACACCGAAACCGGCAGCGGGGAAAAGGGCGTTGCCCGCAGCGGCAGCCCCGAAGACGCCGCCTTCATCATGGAAAACGCGGAAAAAATCATCATCGTTCCCGGCTACGGCATGGCTGCCGCCCGCGCCCAGCATGCTCTGAAAGAAATGGCCGGCCTGCTGCGCCGCAAATATGACGTGCAGGTGCGCTTCGCCATTCATCCGGTGGCCGGCCGCATGCCCGGACATATGAACGTTCTTCTTGCCGAAGCCGACGTCCCTTACGACGAAATTTTTGAAATGGACGACATCAACCGCGACTTTGCCGACGCCGACGTCGCCTACGTCATCGGCGCCAACGACATCACCAACCCGCTGGCAAAAACCGACCCTTCGTCGCCGATCTACGGCATGCCGGTGCTTGACGTCGCCGCCGCCAAAACCGTCTTCTTCGTCAAACGGTCGCTTTCTTCCGGATATTCCGGCGTTGACAACCCGCTGTTTTACAACGAAAACACCATCATGCTTTACGGCGATGCCAAAGCCGTCACCGAAGCGGTGGTCAAACAGTTGGAAAAATAAGCGGCAGCCTTACATGAAGACCAGCAGCGCCACCAGCAGAAAGCCATACAGAAGAATGCCCTTGAGGTACATTCCCGCCACCCGGAAATCCGCGCCCGAAGGCATGGCGTTTTCGATAATGATGGTTTGCAGCAAAACATACAGAACATAGTTCAGCATGGTCGGACGCATCAGCGGCAGGTAATAGCGGTTCAGATAAAAGCCGATAACCAGCAGCAAAAGCGGCGCCATTGCCGACGGCACGGCGTTGTAAAAAGTGACGTTGCGGAAACCGACGCTGCCCATCACGTAATAACCGTCCGGCGACTTGCGCGGAAAAATGGTAAAATTGCAGGGACGGGCATTTAAAACCAAGCCGACAATATAGTGCATCATCTCGTGTAAAAGGGTGCCGGGAATGTTTACCAGCGCGCTCGCCCACATACTGCTGTAGGTGGTATATTTGATCCTGATCAGCACGATCACCAGCAGAATCAGCAGAAAACGGTTGTTGAAAAAAGTGGCGAGAACTTCCGGATCGGTAGAAAAATATATCCATCGCCGGTACATAAGGTTCAAAAAGTCCATTGTCGTCTTACTCCTTGTTTAACATCATCATGCCGGCCAGATAAGTATTGAGCAGCAGTTCGGAGCGCTTGTCGCCGCGGCCGTCGGCAGCAAGAGCGGAAAGCGCTGTCAAACCGGTTTCAAGCACCTTTTGTGACATTTTCAGCCGCCGCCGGCCAAGCCGCGGAAACATCGCCGCCAGATCCGGTTCGAACAGTTGTGACAACCGCACCAGCCGCCGCCGGTAGGAAACACTCAAACGATAATCTTTCAGATTGAGATGAAAGTTGTAAAACAAAAACCACAACTGCCGGTGAGAAGCGACAAACTGCCGGAAGCAGCCGGCATAAAGGTTGATGTTGCCAAAACCGCGACGATTGCCGCCGAGCTGGCTGAGATAAGCGTACAATTCGGCCAAAGTCATTTCATTCTGTTCGGCGATGAAGTCGTCCATCTTCGCGAACTGGTTATATATTGTTCCGATCGAGCAGCCGGAAGCTTCCGACAGTTTGCGGGCGGTCAGATATTCCGCCCCTTTTTCGGTTACCAGCTTGCGCCCGGTCTCAAGCAGTCGCCGGCGGACGTTGTCTTTTATATTCTGCGTCATATATTTTTAACCAATTGTTTGCAATATGGGATTATAATAATCCAATTCTGAACAGTGTTCAATTTCTTTCTTGACGTTTGAGGGGAATATTTCGATGAAAAAGATATTTTTAGCAGTTATCATCCCGCTGATCGTCTCCGGCACGACAAAAGCTGGCGAACTCGAAAACGGAAAGTTTTACGAAGACGTGCTGATCTCCGACGACCTTAAAATGGAAGACAGTTCAAATTCCGCCAAGGAAAAGGCCAGCAGCCTGCTTGACCAGAAGCCCAAAACTATCAAAATCGAGGGCGAACCGTTGCAATTTCGCTCTGCTCGCAAGAAATCGACGCCGCCCGCGCCCGCCGGCGGCAAACCGATCGACACCACCACCAAATACGGCGAAGCGCCGTTCGGCCTTTCCTGGGGCGCCACCTACAACCAGACTAAAGCGCTCGGTGTCGACATGGAACGGGTTGAGCGCAAAGACAGTGTCAACGACTTCATCGTCACTAAACTGCCCAAGCCGATCACCGACTTCCGCCGGGTGATCGTCAGTTTCGGCGAAAACAATTCACTGTGGCGGCTTACGGCCTACGGCCGCCTTCTCAACGACGACGCCTCGGCCTCAAAAGCCCTGCACCTGTACCGGAAATATTACGGTTTGCTGGAAAGAAAATACGGCAATGCCAAAGAGTTTTTCACCCCCAAAATCACAACTGTTGAAAAAAAGGTAAAAGACGAGTATGGAGTAGATAAGGTCGAGATAGAAAAAATCTCCGAACCGATCGGCGGCGCCGACTTTCTGGCGGAGCTGAAAAGCGGTCAGGCGGTTTTGTACGCGACCTTTGAAGATCAGGACGTAGGCGCGGCTTTGGCCGTCAACGTCGATGGAGACGGAAAAAGCTATATCATCATTGACTACACCAACCTCCGGATCTTCCGCGAGCGTGAGGAGCAAACTCTCGACGCTCTTTAAAGATAAACAATAAAAGGAAAAAAATAAATTATGACTAAAATTTGTTTTTGCGGTATCTCGGGCAACGGCATGAGTCCGCTCGCCCAGATCATGAGCCTGAAAGGCTGCGAAGTTTACGGCAGCGACCGCAACTTCGACGCCGGCCGCGACGGCAAAAACCGCCAGGCGCTGCTTAACATGGGTATAAGACTCGTTCCCCAGGACGGAAGCGGCATTACCAATGACACGGAAACGGTATATGTATCGGCCGCGCTTGACGAAAACAACCCCGACATCAAAGCCGCGCGCGCTTTGAACATTCCGGTCAAACAGCGTTCCGATCTTTTGGCCGAAGTTTTTCACAGTTACCCCTTCGGCATCGCCGTCGGCGGCACCTCTGGCAAAACTACCACCACTGCCATGATCGGCTATATTTTTGACATACTGGGGCAAAAGCCCTGTCTGGTCAACGGCGGCATGCTGCGCAATTACGAACAGTTGAAAGGACTGCCGAACTTCATTTACAACGAAGGCAGATTCTGCATCATCGAAGCCGACGAAAGCGACGGCTCCATCTGCAAATATCATCCGCAAATCGCACTCGTCAACAACATTTCGCACGACCACACTTCAATGGAAAACCTGATCGGCTATTTCCAGACTTTTGCCGACAACATCAAAGGCACGCTGGTGGTCAACGGCGACTGCGAACTGACCTGCAACCTCAGACACGACCGCAAAACAACCTTTTCGGTCAAAGATCCCGCCGCGGACTTCTTTGCCGACGGCATCAAATGCCTGCCCGACGGCGTAGAATACAATTTCCGCGGACAGACCTTCCGTCTCAATTTGTTCGGCGCTTTCAACGTCAGCAACGCGCTGGCCGCAATTGCCGTCTGCACCGAAGCTGGTTTGGATCCGCTGGCGGCCGCCAAAACGCTGGAAGGTTTTTCCGGCATCAAACGCCGGCTGGAGATTGTCGGCACCACCGGCCGCGGCATTACCCTGATTGACGACTTTGCCCACAACCCGAGCAAAATCGCCTCTTCGCTTTCGGCCTTAAAGGAATATCCGCGGCGCCTCCTGGTCATGTACCAGTCGCACAGCCCGTTTTCGGCCTTCAACACCGGCAGCGAAGTGGCGGCGGAAATCGCCCGCGTACTCGGTCCCGACGACATCTTCGTCATGCCCGAGGTCTATATGCTGGATAAAAACGTCGACAAAGGCATCTCCGCCGCAAACATCATCGACGAAGTGCGCAAAAACGGTCATAACAACGCTTATTTTCTCGATACCCGGGAAAACGTACACGAATTTATCCTTGAAAACGCCAAAGACGGCGACTGCGTCGTCATCATGGGCGCCCGCGACAACTCGCTGCCCGACTTCAGCCGGCAGCTGCTGACGGAGCTGTAAACCATGATCAACCCGGTTCCCCGCGGCTCAAAAGTCGGCATTGTTTCCCCGTCTTCGGCGCTCGATTCGCCCGAAGACATCCGCGACGGACTGCGCTGGCTGGAAAGCTGCGGGTATCGGGTTGTTCTTGGCACGCACGTCTACGACCGGCTCAACCACATGGCCGGCACGCCCGAACAGCAGGCGGAAGACCTGATGCGTTTTTTTGCCAACCCGGAAATCAGGGCGGTTTTTGCCGCCGCCGGCGGTTTCGGCGCACAGTATCTGCTGCCGCTGCTCGATTATGACCTTATCAGAAAGAATCCCAAACCGCTGATCGGCTTCAGCGACACCACCGCTTTGCAGGCAGGCATTCTTGCCCGCACCGGCAACGTCTGCTATGCCGGCATTCTGCTGAAATACGACTTCGGCCGCGGTGCTTCCGTCCACCCTTATACCGCCGAAAGTTTTCTGCGGGCAATGGACGGCCGCTTTGAAGATATCCGCGGCGGCACCGTCGTCAACCCGGGCAACGCCGAAGGCCGGCTGGTCGGCACCAACCTCTGCGTTTTGCAATCGCTGGCGGGAACGCCTTATTATCCGGACCTTGCGGATACGATCCTGCTGCTGGAAGACGTCGACGAAAAAAGCTACCGCATTGAGAGAATGCTGCTGCAGCTTCGTCAGCAGCCGTCGTTTGCACGGGTGCGCGGCGTCGTTTTCGGCCAGTTCACCGACATCCGCCTCAACCATCCCGACGACAAGGACGTCAACCGGGTTATCGACGAATTTGCGGCCGCGGTCAAAATTCCCGTTATCCGCAACTTTCCCTTCGGCCACGTCCGCGCCCGCAAAACGGTTCCGCTCGGCGCCCGCGTTACGCTTGATGCCGACAACTGCACCTTAAAAATGAAAGACTAAACTGACCAGATGTTGCAGGTTTTCGGCATTCAGCCGTGCCATCAGCTCCTGATATTTGAAAAAACTGTCCCAGCCGTAACTGTTAAACGCCAGCATGCTGCCGATAGTCCACAGGTTGGCGCCGGGCAGAAACATTGCGCAGAACAGGTAGGAAACCTTCGGCAGGTCGGTCTGCTTTTCATGTATCTGCGACGCCACCGTATCCACGTGATAACCGATAAAATAACCGAACACGGCGCTGACAATCCAGTTAAGTGCGGCAAACTTCATATAGATGCCGACCCCGACCATAAAAAAGAAACAAAACAGCGGGAAAAAATACGGCGCAATAATGATCAGCCAGTTTCCTTCGCCTTCAAACCCCATCGAACCGCCGGAATTGTCTTCCTCGATCCGGATATGTTTCACTTTATGAAAAGTCAGCACCGCAAAAAAGCTGTGCGTCAGCTCGTGGGCAATAATCTGCATCGACGTGCGGATCGAAGCCTCCATTGAAGTCCGCGCCACGAAAAAAAGAAAAAAACCGCCGAACAGCGCCACAAATTTCAACGTTTTGAAGTCAAAATATTCCAGCGACTGAAAAAAAGCCGGCACCGACCACAATGCCCATACCGCCGCCGGCCATTTCAGCAGGCCGATTATCCTGTCCAATATCGTACTCATGAAAACGACTATAAGTCATCCGCGGCAAAAATTCATCAAAATTAACGCATCTATCAACATTCCTCTTGTAAATATAATTATACCTCTTACAATAAACGTATATTTTAATTAGCAGGGAAAGTTTTTCTAATGAACGACAACGATAAATTTGACGCCTTTGACTTTATCATCAACGAAGAAGACGAAGTGATGCTGTTGCTCTATGCTCGCGAAGGCGAAGCCAAAGACGCCGTCATCGAAATCGACGCCGGCAACCGCTCGGCGGTTCTTTACCGCAACGAAGAAGACGGCGTGGTTATTGACCGTATTCCCGACGACGCTTTCGACAGCCTGCAGGATGCCGACAGCCTGATGGTCTGCGAACTGAGCCGTGAAGAAAAGGAAGAGGACGTCGAAATCGTCCGCGCTTACGAAGCCGACATCGTTCTTTAGCAGCCGACATCGCCCTCTAACAAAAAGACAAAAGTCAGCGGGTCAGGCGATTGTCCAGCCGTTCCTCGTCAAGACCGGCCGGATCCTGGTGGATAATTACCTGAGAACCGGGATACAGGGCTTTGACTTCGTTTTCGACAATGTCCGTTAGTTCGTGTGCCTGATAAAGCGACAGGCCGCCGTCAAGCTCCAGATGGAACTCAAACATGTAAACCCCGCCCAGATCGCGGGTGCGCAAATCGTGAATGCCGCGGCAGAAGCCGCAGTTGTTGACCAGATTGAAAATGTCCTGCCGCACTTCTTCCGGCAACTCCTTGTCCATCAGCAGGGCAATCGCTTCGCGGGCAATCTTGCAGGCGTTGATCAGAAGATAAAAGGAAACAAACAACGCCGCCAGCGTATCAAACCAGTAGATTTCAAACAGTCTGACCACGATCAGGCTGATCATGATCGACAGGTTGGTGGCAATGTCTACCAGATAGTGGGCGCTGTCCGCCGCCACTGCCAGCGAAGCCGTTTTCTTCACCACATACTTCTGAAAAGCGATCAGCCCTAAAGTGATTACCGTGCTGGCGGCCATCACCAGAATGCCGACGCCGGTATCCCCCACCGGCCGCGGCGAAATGAAACGGCTGACGCCCTCATAAACCACAAACACGCCGGAACCGGCAATAAAAGCCGACTGAACCAGAGCGCTCAGGGCTTCCGCCTTGCCGAAGCCGTACCGGTGCTCGACACTGGCCGGCTGGGAGGAAAATTTAACCGCAATAAAGGAAATAAGCGACGAAAAAATGTCCGACAGACTGTCTACCATCGACGACAGCACCGCCAGCGACCCGGTATAAAGCGAGGCAGTCAGTTTGATGAGCGCCAGCCCGGTCGACACCGACACGCTGGCGGTAACGGCGATTTTTTTCAAACGGTTGATGTTCTTCCGGTCAGCGGACGGTTGCGGCAACATTGTCTATCTTCTCAAAATTCTCTTTGCTGATTTCATAATGGCATTTTTCCGCCGTTCGGGCAAAAAAGCCGAGGTAACCGCTTTCGTCTTCCGGCCGGAATTGATAACGGGCGTAGATATGCTCCTTATTTTGCAAAAAGTCAATTCCGATTTGCCGGCTGCCTTCAACTTCAAGTTCAAGCGACAAAACTTTTTCCCCTTCCGGCTTCCCTTCCGCCGCAGACACAAAACCGACGTTGAGCAGCGTTTTGACCATCTCCGCGGTACGGTTCAGGTTGCTTGTCCGGTTAAAGCCGCTCAGACGCCCGAAACGCAGGTTCCACAAGCTGCCGTACGTCCAGTCGGCAACATTGGTCGACAAATCAATCAGGTCGGCCTTGATCATCCAGACTTGGAACTTGTCGGCAAAGCGGATATATGCCGCCCGCGCACCGCGGCCGATGTCTATGTCATAACGGCCGACGGAAAAGTCCGCCAACACCGAATTTTTTGCGCCTTCCAGCCGCACTTCCACGCTTTCCGACCCTTCGGCCGAACTCGGCGCCAGTCCGAAGCGGGACAAATATTCGGCCTTGTCCGATTTCTTTTCATAATAAACGGCGTCGGCCAGCACCGCCAGAAAACGGCCGATGCGCTCCTGATAAACGACGGCGCAGGGTTCCCCTTCCAGTTTCCATACCCCGTCTTCCTTAAAGAAGCTCAATTCCCCTTTGGCCGACGTCAAAACGACTTTTTCCACGTCGTTCAGCTTTTCCGTCAGTCCTTCAAACACCGGCCGGTTCTCATAACCGTCGCCGGCATCGCTCATCGTCAGCAGGAAGGAAACGCCGCCGGCCGCCGCCAGCAGCACGGTCACGACGGCCGCCGTCTTAAATTCCCGGTTAAAAGATATTCTGACTGTGCCCGACAAACCGCCGCGGCGATAAAAACCTTTTGCCCCGGCTGCTGCCAGCAGCAGCAAAATCAGGAGAGGCACCAGATATATGCTGACAAACTTAATTATCATGCCGGTTCGTTCGAGGTTACTGTGCATGTTCATGCGGATCGCCGCCAGCTCGCTTCTCAGCGTATCCAGCCGCTGCCGCGTTCCCGCAATTACCGCCAGTTCGTCGGAAGTAAAATTGTTTCGTTCTTCAAACTCTCTTTTTCCGAAAACTTCCTGCAACGCCTTTTTGGTCTTGTCAATCTGACGGAAAATGTCGTTTTCCTTGATCCGGAAATTGCGCAGATTTTCCTTGCGCATGTTTTCGATTCCCTCGAAACGGCGGATTTTCTGCGTCCGCCCGCGCAAATCGATCAGCGTTTCGTCGCCGGCCAGATAGTCAAGCGAATTGAGTATAAAATTGGCGTTGTCATAAAGCGGAATGAAATAATTGTTTTCCAAGATCGTCCGGCTTGAGCTCCAAAACGTATCGTAGATAAAGTCGGTGTCCGCCGCCACGATCACTTCAAACGGATTCTTCTTGTTTTTTTCGATCAACAGCGCCGCCAGAAACTTCAGCTTGCCGTCGGGTTTGAACATGCCGAGCAGGTCCGCCGGATTTTTTCCCTCATAAACCACTCCCGAACTCAAAACCCCCGACTGATCGCCGCCTTTGATCAAAGGCAGAAACGCGCTGCGCCCGCCGTCCGGCACCACCGCCGATACCGAAGCAAACAAAATCCCCTGCAGGTTTCTCGTGACCGGAAAATCAGGATTCATGCTTGAAGCCGGCGCCACGAACTGCACCACGTCCTGGGTAAAGACCGGATTGGTGGAATAGTTTTTGGTGGCGTCGACGGTGATTGAATTGTCAAGATCGGCCACCACCAGTTCGTTGTAAAAGCGGAATCCCCAGAACTTGTCCAGACCGTTCAGGTTGGAAGGATAAAACTCGATGTTGTCCGGCGAGAAAATCCGCGGCGCCTCAGCCGCCGTATCCAAAAGCAGCAGCGTTTTGCCGCCGAGTTCGGAATACTGTTTGATCGCCCCGACCACGTCATCCGGCAGCTTTTGCGGATGTATCATCATCAGCAGGTCGATTTTTGCCAGGTCTTCCGCACTGTTGATGATTTTAACCTCATAAAACTTTTCAATCTCGGTCATGATGTTCCAGCGCGGGGAAACGTAACCGCCGGCAAACGGCGTGTCAAACACCGGCAGGCTGCTGATCAGCCCGAGCGTCTTTTTTTCGTGATAAAGCTGATAAATCTTTTCCGTCAGATCCTGCTCCAGATAACCATATCGCTCAAGGGCAAAAAACGGTATTATTTCGCGGCGGTCGGCACTGTCGGTCAAAACCAGCCCGAAAAACCCGTTTTGGTTGAGGTCAACCAGCGGCAGCGGCTGCAGTCCCGCCGCAATCGCCTGATCTTCCAAATCGTCAAGCGGCTGCGGATTATATATCTTATAGCTGAATTTTTCCGGCTGCAGGCGCGCAAACTGCTCAAGCAGCAGCCGCACCCGGTCGTACATCAGCCGCAGTTCCGGGTTTCTCTGTCCCAAAACCGGCGAATAGTAGAGTTTGGCCAACACCGGTTCCGGCAGGTTTTCCAGCACCCGACGGGAAGAAGGGGTCAGCGTATGCAGCTTTTCTTGCGTAAAATCGTACTGTTCGGTACGCAAAAACCGGTTGGCCGTCAGGTTGAGCCCGGTAAAAGCCGTCAGCAGCAGCAGAAAGAAGAGAACGTAATAGGCCGCCTGGGTAGACTTCAGCCAGCGCGAGGTTCCCGAAGTGCGGAAGCTGACGACCAGAATAGTGGTTACGTTAAACAGCAAAATGACCGAAACGAAAAAGACAACGTCGCGCATTTCCAGCAGCCCGCCGGCAATGGTGCCGAAATGCACCAGAAAACTGAACGAGGCCACCATGTCGACCACCGCCGCCGGCGCAAACATCCTGAAAAAGCCGAGCACATATTCCACCCCGCTCAAAAAGAACAGGAAATTGACGATCACCGCCAGCACCAGCGCAATCACCTGGTTTTTGGTCAGCGCCGACATCGTCTGCGAAATGGCCAGCATGCAGCCGGCCAGAACCCAGCTGCCGAGATAGCTTCCCGCAATCACCCCGTTGTCGGGCGCCCCCAGATAATTGACCGTCAGCCAGAAGGGAAACGTCAGCACAAGCGCCGCCGCGGCAAAAATCCAGGAAGCCAGAAACTTGCCCCATACCAAAGTGGAAACGGAAACCGGCATGGTCAGAAGCTGCACCACCGTCTTGCTGCGAAATTCCTCTGCCCACAGCCGCATCGAAATGCCGGGAATAAACAGCAGATAAAGCCACGGCTGAAAGGCAAACATCGAACCGAGGCCGGCAATGCCGCGGTCGACAAAATGTCCGAAATATACCGCAAAAGACCCGTTCAGCAGCAAAAAAGCCACCAGATAAACATATGCCAGCGGCGAAATAAAATAACGCAGCAGTTCGTTTTTGGTCACGATCCATAATTTTTTCATCTATGCCTCGTCTTCCGTGGTTGTCAATTGACAGAAAGCTTCTTCCAGATTTTTTGCGCCGGCTTTTTTGATAATTTCTCCGGCGGTACCGTCGGCAACGATTCGCCCGCGGTTGATCAGAATGATCCGGTTGCAAACCGTTTCCGCCTCGTCCAGCAGATGGGTAGAAATCATGATCGTCTTTTTTTTGCCCATCTGTCCGATCAGTTCGCGGATATGCCGTTTCTGGTTGGGATCGAGACCGTCGGTCGGCTCGTCCAAAAGCAGCACCGGCGGATCGGAAAGAATGCTCTGGGCAAAGCCCACCCGCCGCTGATAGCCTTTTGACAGGGTTTCTATCTTCTGTTCCGCCACGTTTTCTATTTTGGCCAGGGCAATCGCGCGATCGGCCGCCCTTTTGTCCAGCAGCCGCAGACCGGCCATATAGCTAAGAAACGCCCGCACCGTCAGATCCGGATACAAGGGCGAACCTTCGGGCAGAAAACCGACGTTTTGCTTGCCCTCAAGCGGAAAATCCCGGATATTGCGGCCGCAGATGAAAACCTCGCCGCCGGAAGGCGCCAGATAACCGGCCATCATGTTCATCAGCGTTGACTTGCCGGCGCCGTTGGACCCGAGCAGGGCAATCACTTCCCCCTCTCCGGCCTTAAAGGAAACATTGTCGACCGCGCGGATTCGGTCATAGTTCTTGCACAAACAACAAACTTCAACATTTGCCGGCATTGTCATCTCCTATTTCCGGTTTAATTCGTACAGCACCACCGCCGCCGCGGTCGAAACGTTCAGGCTTTCCACTTCCGGATTGATCGGCAGCCGCACCGTCAGATCGCAGGTTTCTTCCACCAGACGACGCATGCCGGAGCCTTCGCTGCCCATAATCACCGCCAGTTTGCCGCCTTTTTGCAAAGCCGAAACGTCGGTTTTGGCATAGCCGTCCATACCAACTGCCCAAAAGCCTTCCTTTTTCAGTTTTTCCACTGCCCGCGACAGGTTGGTCACCCGGCAGACCGGCAGCAGTTCGAAAGTGCCGGCAGCCGCCTTCAGCATCGCCCCGCTTTCCTGCGGCGAATTTTTATCCTGCACCACCAGCGCCAGCGCGTCAAAAGCCGCGCAGGAACGGATGATCGCCCCGATGTTCTGCGGATCGGTCACCTGATCAAGCACCAGCAGATGGCAGTTTTCCTTTTCCTGCGCCTTTTCGCACAGTTCTTCCAGCGAAATGCCCGGCAGCATCTCGGCCACCGCCGCCATTCCCTGATGCACCGCTTCCCGCGGCAGCATCTTCTCCAGTTCCCGGCGCTCGACGACGGAAAGTTTCTTTTCGCCGATTCTGCTCCGCAGTTCGGCAGCGTTTTCTTTCAGGCAAACGACGCGGACAATGCTGCGCCGCGGGTTGGCCAGCGCCGCGAAAACGGCGTGCCGCCCGTAAATGACTACCTGATTTTTGTTTTGCATGGTTATTCTTTCTCCAAAAGTGCCGCCGCCTCAATCAGGCTTTCTATCTTATGGTCCGGTTCGGGACCGCGGTATTTGCGTTTGGGATCGTAAATGATGCATTCGGCCCGTTCGCCGTCATGCTCAAAAGTCGCCGCGGTTTTGACGTCGGCTTCGCCGTCGCCGATGACCACGATTTCGCCGGCCGGCGGCAGCCGGTTGTCAAACACCGCGTAACAGGCCAGGGGATGCGGCTTGTCTTCCGCATATTCGCCGGCCGCCACCACTTTTTTAAAATATTTGCTGAACCCGAGCTTTTCCAGCTCTTCTTTGATAAAGCGCGTTTTTTTGTTGGTAATCAGGTAACATTCAAGCCCTTTGTCGCGGCAGAAGCCGAGCAGCTTTTCCGCACCGAACATCGGTGCCAGCCGGTCGGTATGAAATTTTTCGATATATTCGTAAAAATACCCTGCCGCCTCGTCCCGCCGCTCTTTAAAAACGTATCCGAGGGTGTCTTTGTTCTGCAGGGTGCTGGTGATCCGTTTGATTTCGTCATAGGGAATCCGCAGCAGCCCTATTTTGTCGAAAGTATAGTCGTACGCCGCCGAAATCACCGGATAAGTGTCCGCCAGAGTGCCGTCCCAGTCAAACACCGCATATTTGTACTTCATCGCCCCTCCTCATGCCTTTAATTATATTTTAAAGCTTAAAGCCTAAGCTTCAGACTTAACGAATAATAACATTTCAGGAGACGTGGTCAATGGAAAATCTCGACCGCCCGGCAAAATTAAAGGAATTCGCCGAAACCTGCGCAAACGGCGCCGCCTTTGCCTTAAACCCGCTTTCAACCGACGCTTCAAGCCGCAAATATTACCGCATGCGTTTTAACGACGGCGGCAGCGCGGTAATCATGGACGACGAAGGCTGCCGCTGCCGCACCCGCGAATTTGTCGAACTTTCCGCCTTTCTCCGCGCCCGCGGCGTCTATGTCCCCGAAGTAAAAAGCAAAGACTTCGGCAACGGCTTTCTGCTGCTGGAAGACTTGGGCGACGACACCGTAACCAAACTGCTGACAGATGACAACGAAATGTACCTTTACCGCATGGCCGGACGCGCCGCCGCCAAAGTTGCCGCCGTGCGCGAACGTCCGCAATGCGTCAACGAGCTTTCCCGCCGCAGAATTCTCGACGATCTGCGCCTGTTTACCGACTGGTATTTTCCGATGGCGGCAGGACAGCCGCTGCCCGAACGGGCCGCCGCGGAATTTTTCGCCGCTGCCGGCAGGCTGGCGGAACTGGCCTACCGGGTGCCGAACCGGCTGGTGTTGTGGGACTATCACATCGACAACATCATGCTGCCGCCGAACGCGGAAGAATGCGCGATTATCGATTTTCAGGACGCCATGTGGGGACCGCTCACTTACGACGTCATGAGTCTGCTGGCCGCCGACCGCCGGCCGGCCTCGCCGGAAGTCATCCGGCAGGTCAAAGACGATTTTTTCAACAGTCTTGAAAACGTCCGCCGCGAAGATTTTGAAGATTCGTTTGCCTTTCTCTCATTGTTCCGCCATCTGCGGGTGCTGGGGCGTTTTACCACCCTTTCGATGGTCAACGGCAAAACCCGCTACCTGAACTATATTCCCCAGATGTGGAAAATGCTGGACCAAATCCTCGAATATCCCAAACTGGCGGAAGTCAAAAACTGGCTTGACGCATACCTGCCGCGGGAACTGCGACGGGCGCCGGCGCGCAAACCTTTTACACAGGCAATGGTGCTGGCTGCCGGCCGCGGCGTGCGGATGGGCAGCCTTACCGACAGTCTGCCCAAACCGTTGGTCAAAGTCGGCGGCAAAGCGCTGATTGACTACAACTTCGACCGCCTGGCGGAAGCTGGCATCAAAAACGCGGTCGTCAACCTTTGTTACAGAGGGGACATGATCCGCGAACACCTGACCGCCTCCCGTCCGGATTTCAACCTCGCCTTTTCCGAAGAAGCCGAAGCGCTGGAAACCGGCGGCGGCGTCAGAAAAGCGCTGCCGCTTTTGAAAGACCCCGCCTTTTTCGTCTGCAACAGCGACGTCTTTTTCGTCGACCGCGGCTACAAACCGGTTTTGTGGCGGATGGCAGACGCCTGGGACGAAAAAAAGTACGACATTTTGCTGCTGCTGCAAGACTTAAAAGACGTCTGCGGCGACAAAGGCGTCGGCGACTACCGCGTCGGCACCGGCGGAAAAATCGAACGTAACGCCGCCAAAACCACCGGTTATCCCTACATGTTCGGCGGTATTTCGATCGTCAGCCGCAAAATTTTTGCCGGCGAAACGCGCGAAAAATTTTCTCTTCGCGACCTATTCGATTTGGCGCAAAGCCGCGGCAGGCTTGGCTTTGTCCTCAACTATGCCGAGTTTTTCCATGTCGGCACGCCGGAGGCCCTGAAGGCCGCGGAAACAAAAATCCACAGGCAAAAATAAAAAAGATGTTGACAATCGCGGCAAAATGCTATTATTTGCAAGAATGAAATTTGCAAAAGGAAGTCAGTTCCTTTCCCTCAGTCGGAATTTCTATGGAGGGGTGGCAGAGCGGTCAAATGCAACGGACTGTAAATCCGTCGACTTTAGTC
>CABUBU010000028.1 GCA_902489795.1 uncultured Azospirillum sp. | reverse complement strand
AAAACGAAAGCGCATCTCCCAAGAAAAACTCCCGGACAACTCCGGGAGTTTTTTTGTTGCATGCCTGACAGAAAGCCTGACAGGGAAATGGGGAAAAACGTAAAGGAAAGACGGGAAAGCCAGAGAAGGGAAAGGACGCGAAACCTTACGGGAAAAGGAAGGAAAAGCTCACAAGGGGAGTTTTATTGCCGGGAAAAATTATTCCGACGGAAGAGAAGAACGGGAAAACGTAAAGGAAGGATGGAGAAAATGTCGGCTGAAGCGAGTCTTAAGAGTCGCAGAAATCTGCGGAAAATTTACTATTTTATGATAAAAAGTTTTAAAAATCCTGTTGATAACTGTTTTATTTGCCGAGTTGAAGAAAAAAAATCGTTATTTTGTGCGGAAAAGCTTTGTTTTTGTTTGACTTGAAGGCAAAAAGGTTCTTAAATTTTGATGTAGCGGTTCTGCACCGCTTTGTTTTAATACAACTTACATTTATAGGGAGTTCCTCATGAATAAAAATGAACTTATTGCCAGCATTGCCGCTGCAACCGGTCTGACAAAAACAGATTCTACCAAAGCTCTTGACGCTTTCATCAATTCTGTTGCCAAAGCTTTAAAGGAAGGCAAAGAAGTTCGTCTGGTCGGTTTTGGTACTTTCGGCGTCAGCGAACGTGCCGCTACGACCGGCCGCAACCCCCGTACCGGCGAAACGATTAAAATTCCTGCCCGCAAGGTTGCCAAATTCAAACCGGGCAAGGCTCTGCAGGATTCTGTAAACTAATCGGCTTTTTCAGTTTTGAATGACAAAGGACGGCTGAGCGGCCGTCCTTTTTCGTATCCTGAGAACCTGCGGTCACGTCTGAAAAGGGGCTTTTCTTACCCGGAAGAAAGCGGAGAAAAGTGGCAGTGTTTGTATGCGGCGGACATTTATTGTATATGGACAAAAAATGAGGATTATGTTAGACTTAAGTTGAATGTGGAAAAACGGGGTTGCTGATGGAACATCTTGATTATGCTGAAAATATGGAAAAAGTTACGGCTCTGGCCGGGGAATTGAAAATTGCCGGTTATGAAAACGCGCGTCCCGAACAAAAGGCGGAGATAGCCCGAACGCTCGATTTCCTTTATGCCGGGCGAGATGAGCCGGAAACGCGGCGAAAGCTGATGTCTTTATTGGAATTTATATCAAAGCCGCTGCCCGGTGCGCCGGCTGAAAAAACGGATTTTGATCTTCATGCTCATCTTGCCTCGCTGGCGGATATGATCGAAGCCGGGGACGGGGCGGCGTTTTACCGCAGTCTGCAAAGGGAAGACGAACCGCTTAACCGCAGCCTGAACGTTAAAGAATTGTGGCGTTCGGGCAAGCTGCTGCCGGCCGAAGCGCATGCTGACAAAATCGAAGTCGCGGAAGAAATATTTGCGCGTTTGTGTGCCGCCGACGGAAAAATCAACCGCCGTCTGAAAGAATTAAACGAGTGCTGTCCGGTTTCTTTTGCCGTTGTCGGCAGTGCAGATAAAGACGGGGAATGCCGGATGATCAATGACGAAAACGGCAGAAGATGTGTAGTAAGCCTGAATGAAGGGGCTTTCGGCGACCGGAGGTTATTACCGATGCTGATTGCCCACGAACTGGGACATTATGTCGACGGCGTCGGGCGGCCGGCGGATTTTCGTTTAAATTTGCCTGAAAGTCAGGAGTATACGGCCGATATTCTCGGTGCGGAAATGGCTTTGAACGCCGGGTATAAGGTAACGGCCTTCAGCCGGGAACTGAAAAGTAAAAATAGCGCGTTTTTGCAAAGACGGGGCAGTGCGTTGGAGAAGTTTCAGCAAATATACCAAAAAAACGATTTGGAGCGGCGGTTGTCGGAACTGCCGAACACGCCGGCCGGCAGGCAGGTGCGGGCTTTTATCGGCGAAGTGGAAGCTTTCTGGGATCGCTGGGAGAAAGAGAAAAAACAGGCTGACCGTCATTATGCGACATTAAGCGAGGAGCAAAAGCTGAGGATTGTTCTGGCGGAAATGGAAAAACAAAAGGACTGCGCCGGTTTGTCGGCGGCGGAAAAAATGGCGAAACTTGACGAAAAGATCGAGCGGCACCGGGAACAGGAAAAAAAGTTTTCCGGGTGCGAATTGTCGCCGGAAGAGGCAAGGGAAAGCCTTTTTGAAAACGTGGTCAAAGCGCATTTGTACAATCAATTGGCGGTTATGAAGATTAATTCCCGTTTCAATCCGTATTTTGATCCGGCGCTGAACAAAGGGTACTGTACGGCTTCGGTTATGGAGTGCCTGCGCAGAAGCGCCCGCGGCGGCGAATTGGACGCTGTCTTCAATACCGATCCCGAAAAGCTTGCCCATCCGGCCTCTTTGTTTAAACATCTCATGGAAACGGAAGGCGGAAAATATGCCGGACATATCCGCCGCTCGGGGGACAATGGATGCCGCGACGTACAGGAGATTATTGACCGCAACGCCGTTAAACCGGGGGCGCTGATTTGTCTGACCATGGATCCGGAAGCGGAACGTAATCCGTCGCTTGAGGGCAGCCATAATCATTTGATGATTTACGCCGGCAAGGACAAAAGCGGCGAGCATTGTTTTTACGGTTTTAACAACGACATTAAGGACGGCAAGCTGAAAAACCATAATTTCGGTTATGTTCTTGACAGCTACGGACTGTTTGCCGACATGATCCGCGATTATCATCGGGTATATGTCCGCGGCGGGTATATTGAAGCCGGGGAACAAGGAATCGAATGCGGACGGACAAGTGCCGCCGTTCAAACGACGGGGCACGTTTTCGCCGGCAACGTGCCGGCGAGAGAAAGCGGCGGACGCTGAGAGATGCGGCAAAAGATATAAATGATCTTTGGCAAGCTTTATTTTTCTAAAACGCTGTCAAGCTGACGTTTTGACCATGGTCAAAGGGCATAGAGTATGCGGTATTCCGACGTTAAAACGTTCCGCCTCGGGTAAACTCGGGATTTTTCCGTAAAGAATGTAATGAGAGCAGACTCCCTTTTCCGGGAGTTTTCACCTGAGCTTCATTCATAAAAAAAGCCGCCTTTCGGCGGTTTTTTTTATGGTGGGCGCTGAGAGGTTCGAACTCCCGACCCTCTCGGTGTAAACGAGATGCTCTTCCAGCTGAGCTAAGCGCCCATCTTGTTTACGGGAAGACTTATACACGCATTAAAATAAATAATCAAGCAAAAAATTGCATCATTTGTATAATTTTTTGATAAATGACGGATAAACAATTAATTATATAAGCGTTAAAAACGCAACGGAGGGGATTATATATCTCGTGAACGTGTTTTTTTAGAAAAACGGCTTGGACAAACAGGAGAAAGGAAATGGCGCAGGAAACGGTGAGCGGCGGACGTTCTTTTGAAATGCCGGAACATTGCCGATTTTGCCGGATGGCGGTGATTGAAAAGCGGGAACCGACGGAGGTGGTCGTCAACGACAAAATGCAGAAGAATTACCGCTATATGCTGACGGAGCCGGAAGGCAAGAACTTTCATCCCGATTTCAAACCGGAACTGACGCCGATCCAGATGCTTGCCATGGGCGTGTTTGAGGGCAAATATATGACCGACTGCTGGGAAGAGTTTCCCGAAGAATGGTTTGAACATGCGATTCTGTCGCCGGAAAAAAGCAATCCCCTTTATAACTATTTCGGTGTCAAATCGCGTCTTTCCTTAAGCGAATGGCGGCGCCGCGGCTGGATTGTCGGGCCGGACGTCCGTGGCTGGTTTCAATGGTATTGCCGTTATTATTACGGCCGCCGTCTGCCCGAAACGGACGAAATACAAATCAAACGCTGGCGTTCGTTTCGTCGACATCTGGCGCAGGTGGAAAAAAACTGCATGCCATTGGATGTAGCCTGTCGAACCAGACAGCGCCAGGCTTTGCTGCAATGGGCCTATAATCCGGTTATCTGAGATTTTGGTTTTGACATGCCGCGTCTCCGAATGTTATACTTTTGCCCGAGATTTACAAACGGAGAGCGATAATGAAAAAAAACGAAAACGGAGTTTGTCTGCCTGATATCGATCTGGCGGATTTTAATCACTTGGTGTCTTTGGACGACCGGGGTGCTGCCGCTTTTGACGGTTTTATGTGCAATTTGGCGGAAAAGCTGACGGCTTCTCTGCCGGATGAGGAGAATCCGCTGAAAAAATACCGGATCGGCTTTTATCTGCAGGATCGCCCGGACAACAGTCCGGCGCGGATCAGCAGCAGCGAATACCGTTCGGATCCGGCCGATCTTTCGGGCAGAGATTTTATCGTTATGTTCAACCGGGAAAAACTGGCTGCGATCGAGAGCGAAGACGAGCTGGCTTTTATCCTCGGACACGAGTTGTCGCATCTTTCCTGGCAGCACGGGAATGGTCGGGTACGGGCACTGTCGTCGAACGAAGAGGCGGCCTGCGATTTGAATGCTATGAAATTGCTGTTTGAAGCGGGTTATGACGCAACGGTTGTCAGTACCATGGACCGGGACGTGCCACCGACGGAAGAATGGCGGCTGAGAAAAGATGCGCGCCGGCAGGCGATGAACGCCTTTTTTGATTTTCGCCGGCCGCAGCCGCTTGACCAGACTCTCTGGCGGGAAGCACGTTACGAAAAATGGCGGCCGGATTTTGAAGTTCCTTCGGCGGAAACGGCGGAAAACGAGGCGGTGGCGATGATGGTTGAGAATTTGCAAAAAGTTTATGACCGCGGCGGCGGCGATGATTTTCAACAGATGCTGAAAGATTGCGTGAGCGCCAGAGGCAGCGAGGCAGGCAGCCGCTTTTTCCTGCGGCTGGCGGCCGCGGCGGCGGAAAAGTTCCCGCCGATAGACAAAGAAGGAAAATCCGGCACCGGTTACCGTGCCCGTCTCCGCCATCCGATAAGCGTTCTCGGCAACGCGTTGCCGGCAGTTGCGGCCATGCCCGGCAAAAAGCTTTTTCCGCCCGAGACCTGTGCCAAAATCAACGCTTATTTTAAGCAGAATCCGGACTATTACCGGACGATGAAAGTGTTTTGGGACAAGGTGCTGCCGGAGGGCGGCGCTTTGGGGACAAATGTTTTCGGACGGGGTGGACGATGACGGAAATCAGAAGGCTGACGGTTGCCGACCTGCCGGCGGCGCTTGAGTTGTGTAATGAGATAAGAGAGCATCACCGGCGGTTGCTCGGAGGCTATTTTTTGCCGCTTGACTATGCTCTGGAAGAGGAGAATCTGAAAAGCTTTATTGCCGATGAAAACAAGGTTGCTTTCGCGGCGGAGGAAGAGGGACGGTTGGCCGGCCTGCTGACGGCGGTGGTCAAACATTCTCCCTGGCTGGAAAATCCGGATGTCTGCCATGTCGACACTTTGGTCGTGGGAGAAGCCTTTCGCCGACGGGGAATTGCCGGCCGGCTGATGGACGGACTGGTTTCCTTTTGCCGGGAACGACAGCTTAGGGAAATTAAGCTCGGCGTATTTAACGATAACCGAGGCGCGGTTGAATTTTATCGGAAATCGGGTTTTGTTCCGCAGGAGCAAAAAATGAGCCTGATGCTGGAGAAGCCTGAAAAATGACTGAAATCAACAAGCTTTTAGATCGTTATCGGCAATTTTATGACGAATATTTCGTTCATTCGCCGGAGCTTTACCGCAAGCTTTCCGCCGAAGGGCAGGCGCCGAAAACGCTGGTCATAGCCTGCAGCGATTCGAGGGTGGATCCATCGATTGTTTTCAAAAGCGAGCCGGGCGAGCTGTTTGTCATCCGCAATGTAGCCAGTCTGGTGCCGCCGTTTGAGTGCGATTTTGTGCATTGCCACGGTACTTCGGCGGCAATTGAGTATGCGGTGCGTCATCTTGAGGTGGAAAACATCGTTGTCCTCGGGCACAGCCATTGCGGCGGGATAAAAACGCTGGTGGACGATCACGGACATGAGCACAATTTTATCGACTCCTGGCTGAGCATTGCCGACGAAGCGGCAATGGAGCGGGGAAACGGTGCGGACGTTTACGGCGACTGCGAAAAGAAAGCGGTGGCAATTTCAATCCGCAACCTGCAAACCTTTCCTTTCGTTACCGAGAAGCTTGCGGCCGGAAAACTTCGGCTCTGCGGCTGGTATTTCTGCATTGAGAGCGGCCGGCTGGAAGAAGTTTGCCGTGCAGAATGATGCCCGGGCTCTTGAAAAGGGATTTTTTTTATTATATTGTCATCGGCATTGACTTTAAAAGTTATTTTTAAGAAAGGATTTTTAAAACATGCTGCATCCATGGCACGGCGTTAGCGCCGGAAAAGAGCGACCGGAGATTATTAATGCCATCATTGAAGTTCCGAAAGGTTCTAACGTTAAATATGAGCTGGAAAAACTGAGCGGTCTGCTGAAGGTGGACCGAATTTTGTACAGTGCGGTGCATTATCCCGCCAATTACGGTTTTATTCCCCGCAGCTATTGCGGCGATAATGATCCTCTGGACATTCTGGTACTGGGACAGGAGTCGGTTCTGCCGCTGACGATCGTACGGGCAAGGCCGATCGGGGTGATGAAAATGATTGATCAGGGCGAGCCGGACGACAAAATTATTGCCGTTCATGTAGACGATCCGGAATACAATCATTATACGTCGATTGACGAACTGCCGCCGCATTGTCTGAAAACGCTGAAACGCTTTTTCGAGGATTATAAAATCCTTGAAAACAAAGAAGTGATTATTGAAACGTTTCTCGGTCCGGAGGATGCCAGACAAACGGTCAGGGAAGCCCTGAAACTTTATGACGACAACAAGGAAACGCTGCCGGGATACGGCGGATAAAAAGCGGTTGCGGCAGGCTGGCGTACGGCGTCTGGTATGTGTTTTCGGTGGGGAGGGCGGTCAGCGCTGCCCACCGAAAAAACGGGTGTGAGGTGTTTGCCGGAAAAAGTGAATGCAGCGTGTTTGCCTGCAAAAAAAGCGGAAGGCGTGTTATCCGCGACTTTTTTGCCGTTGCGGAGTATGTTCCCTTAGTAAGATCACTTTCAAAACGATGGATAAAAGCCGCTTGCGACAGCTTTTTTTATATTCGGCGGGTGGGGATGCCTGTTCACTGTTTTCGCCGAAATTTCTGCGGTTATGAGTTCTTGCCGGTGTGGTTTTTCCTTTGCGGGGCGGTAGAGATTTTTGGGGTTAAAATATGCCCCGGTAAAAACCAGAGGTTTCTTGTATCGTGAAAATTCCCGGATAGTCCGGGGGATCGGAGAGCTTATAGCTATACAGCAATAAAACTCCTTTGTCAGAATGTAATTCCTGACAATTACGAGGAATGAAAACAAAGGAGTTTTATTAAATGGACACAAATATGATATCACACACAAGTTGGAATTGTAAATACCATATTGTCTTCGCTCCCAAATATCGCAGGAAGGCATTTTACGGAGGGTGCCGTCTGGAGACAGGGGCTATACTTAGAGAATTATGCCGGTGGAAAGGAATAGGAATTATAGAAGCAGAAGTTTGTCCGGATCATATTCATAGGTTACCGGAGATACCGCCCAAATATTCAGTAAACAGTATCATGGGCTATCTCAAAGGCAAGAGCAGTCCTTCGATATATGAACGGTGGAAAAATGCCAGATATAAATACAAAGGCAGAGAATTTTGATGTCGTGGGCACTATGTCGATACCACAGGAAAGAATATTCAAAAGATAGCTGAATATATACGGAACCAATTAAAAGAAGATGCGAAGACAAGTCGGTTGACGATGGACTTAGCCCATTTATAGAGAGTCAAGCAGTCTACACTTGGATGAAAATTGATGTGCCATTCAGGTGTTGCCGGTAAGAAGAGTTTTCTTAGCTGTATGTGCAGAAGCCCCCGATTTTCATCGGGAGCTTCTTTGTGCGGTACAAAAACGTATTTTATCGGAAAGATGTTTTAATCTTCGCCGACGGCTTCGTTTTCGTCGTCGCCCATCATTTCTACTGTCAGGTGGCCGGCGTCCGCGCGGATTTTGTTTTCGATCTCGTTGGCAATTTCCGGATGGTCGCGCAGGAATATCTTGGCGTTTTCCCGCCCCTGGCCGAGTTTTTCGCCCTTATAGGAGAACCATGCGCCGGATTTTTCGACCAGTCCGGCCTTGACGCCGAGGTCGATCAGCTCGCCGGTTTTGGAGATGCCTTCCCCGTACATGATGTCGAAGTCGACGGTCTTAAACGGAGGAGCCACTTTGTTTTTGACGATTTTGACTCTGGTCTGGCTGCCGATCACTTCGTCTTTGTCTTTGATTGAGCCGATGCGGCGAATGTCGAGACGCACCGAGGCATAGAATTTCAGCGCGTTGCCGCCGGTGGTGGTTTCCGGGCTGCCGAACATGACGCCGATTTTCATGCGGATCTGGTTGATGAAGATGATCAGCGTGTTGGAACGGGAAACGGTGGAGGTCAGTTTGCGCAGCGCCTGACTCATCAGGCGGGCCTGCAGACCCATGTGGGAATCGCCCATTTCACCTTCCAGTTCGGCCTTGGGGACGAGAGCGGCGACCGAATCGACGACCAGTACGTCAATGGCGCCGGAGCGCACCAGCGTGTCGGCTATTTCCAGCGCCTGTTCGCCGGAATCCGGCTGTGAAACAAGCAGATTTTCAATGTCTACGCCGATTTTTTTGGCATAGGAGGGATCTAGGGCATGTTCGGCGTCGACAAACGCGCAGATGCCGCCTTTTTTCTGCGCCTGAGCCACCACGCTTAAGGCAAAAGTGGTTTTGCCCGAACTTTCGGGGCCGTAGATTTCAATAATCCGGCCTTTGGGCAGACCGCCGATTCCCAACGCAATGTCGGTTCCGAGCGAACCGGTGGAAATGGCTTCGATGTCGATGTTGGTGTTTTGTCCGAGCCGCATGATCGAGCCTTTGCCGAAGGTTCTTTCAATCTGGGTCAGGGCAGCGTCCAATGCTTTGTCTTTTTCCATTTTGCTTGTACTTTCCTGTTTGTTGTCTTAATTAGTTTCCACTATCCGATAATTTGCCGTCGATTGCAAACGGCGCTTTGCAGTTATCCGCCGAAAACTACAATGTTCTAAATTTGTTCTTTTGGCAAGTGTTTTTTTCGTTTTGTTTACGGAAAAGTAACCGGCGCAGTTTGATAATGAATACAGGAGGGAAAAATGCTTGACGGGGCACGAAAGCTTTTGCTTGACGAATATCGCGGGAGCCGGGAAATTGCGGCGGTTTCTCCCCATTATGCGGCTTATGCCGACGAAAAGTACCGCCACAGTCTGCAGGTTTTGGGCGCGGGAAATTTCATCATCCGGCACGAACCGTGGTTTGCCGGCCGGGGAGAAGAGTTCGTCGATCTGGCGAAAACGGCGGTGCTGCTGCACGACATTGCCCGTTTTGACGAAATCCGGGAACGTTTTCTCGGCGCCAAAGGTCCGTTTGACCACAGCGTTGCGGGAGGGGAAAAACTGAGGAAAATTCCGCTTTACAGCGATGTGCGAATAACGTTGCCGATTAAGCATCACGGGCATTTGATCGGCGATTTTTACAAGGATGAGGAATATTGCGCGATTGCCGATCCGGTTTTGAAGGAGGAAGTGGAAAAAATCCTTTTTCTGATCCGTGATGCTGATAAAATTGCCAATTTTAACCTGATGATGTATGATCAAAAGATGCTGGTGCCCCTGTTTGTGCCTTATCCGGAAGAGGCGAGCGACAAAAGGCGGCGGATATCTGCCGGCGTGCTGGAAGACTTTTGGCGGCATCAGCCGGTCGACCGGCGGAAGATACGCACCCGGGCGGACGAAATGCTGGGGTACGTCAGCTGGATTTATGATCTTAACTATGGCTGTTCGGCGGCTTTTTGTCTCCGGCTTAACCTGATTGACATGATGTTTGACGTTTTGCAGCGTTTTCATGACGACAGCGGCCTGAACGGGAAAATGCGCCGCGAGACAGGGGATTTTGTCCGGGAAAGGTTCGGTTTTTCTCCGTTGCCGCAAAGCTAAAAATTCCGGTTGCCGAAACGGCGTTTTTGCGATTATACTGGCGCAAGCTTTTTGAACTCGTAGGGGAGGATATATGACGGGTTTTATGGCGGAGGGGCTGATGGCTTCGATTTTGGCCGGTCTGGTGACCGGAGCCGGCGGTTTTCTTGCTTTTTTCAAGGCGGTTTATTCGAAAGACGACATCAATCTGATGTTGAACACGGCGGCCGGGGTAATGCTGGCGGCGGCGTTCTTTTCGCTGATGAATCCGGCGCTGAGCGGGCTTAAGCCGCTGCTGTCCGGCAGCGGAGAAACCGCATTGTGGTTTGCGGCGGCGGTGTTTGCCGGCATGAGTTTGATCGGAATGTTGAATGCTTTGCTGCCGCACGAACATGAAATTTCCGGGCGCCACGGCGGCATGATGAATATCGGCGCCGCCTGGCTGTTCGTGATTGCTGTCAGCATTCACAAGATGCCGGAAGGGCTGGCGATCGGCGTGGCTTACGGCGGCGAAAATTTGAGCAATCCGGAAAGTCTGACCATCGGCATTGCCCTGCAAAATATCCCCGAAGGCCTGACGGTGGCGATTGCATTGATCGCGGTCGGCTATTCCCGTCTGAAGGCCGTTCTGGCCGCGACTTTGAGCGGAATGATGCAACCGCTGGGGGCGGTTTTCGGGCTTTTGATCGCTGATTTCGGGACGCTGATGGTGCCTCTCGGAATGGCTTTTGCCGGCGGGGCGATGCTGTTTGTCATTGTCAACGAGGTTTTGCCCGAAACTTACGACGCCAAACAGAGCAAAAAGTCGGCGCTGGCGTTTTTTGCCGGTTTTATCCTCATGTGCGGGCTGAGCATTGCCATGCAGTAATATTTTCTTGACAGTTGCTGCCGTCGGATATACCTTTTTTTGTCATAATTTTATTATTTACTTAAATTTTTATGGTTATGGAATATTTCTGGGAAACGCCGGAACGTGTGCAAGAGGATATCGGCGTGCTGAAATTCGGATCGTACGAAGAACGGGAACTTTATCTGCGTACAAAACAGCTGACGCGCGACGGTTTGACTCTGTTGATTGCATCAAAGGATGTGCGTTTGATTTTGCTGGCGGCGCAAAAAGGGAATTTCGATAGTTTTAACGAATTGTTGATGGTGCGTTTGAAAATAGAAGCGCTGATTTTGGGGTATCTTGATCTGTGCCATGTTTTGTGGGTGGATGCCGAGGAAGCTTTAATAAACAGCAAGCTTGTTTCCGCAACCCGCAAACTGTATGAAAAATTTCCTTTGTCAGAACGGGGCGAGGTGGCTTTGCTTAAGAGCGGCAACAAGGAATTGATCAGAGAGTATGAAACCAAATGGGGATTTCGTTCCAGAGAAGCCAAAAACCGCCGGATAAACATGTGAATATGCGGCACTGAACAAAAAAGCCTTTTCTTAAAAGTTTTTAAGAAAAGGCTTTTTTATATTGACGTTTTACAGACTACCCTCATTTTAATGGGGGGTGAATGCTTTAGTATCGTTAGGCACCGTTCCGTGCCTTTGATTGCGGTAAAACCGTCAGCTTCATGTCCTTAATGGAACCTGGAATTTACCAAGGGATGTCATTAGCAGGTAGATGCCGGCATTCTGGCCTAACCGTCAGGTTCGCGCAACCTTTGGGGTGGGTAAATGTCGTTCGGAACGTTTAATATCACTTGCATAGCTCACGGAAGTTTATGATTCGGACGTCGGCACAAACAGGCGGACGCAAACGTTTCTGTCCGACTGTGAGGATTGCAGAACCTGAAGTCCGGCATTTGAAGATCCAAACAACCGGCGGCGCTTGTAACAACCGGCGGAAGTTTTATTAAACGGCAGGGGTTATCTGCGCTTCTGCGGCATTTTGACTTCTTCGTTTTCCTTGAAGTAACGCACAGTTTCCGCTTTCAGTTCAGAAGTGGCTTCTTCATCGCAGACGATTAAAGCGTGGGGATGCATTTGCAGAATGCTTACCGGGCACATATGGTTGACGCTGCCTTCAATTGCGCAATGCAGGGCTTTTGCCTTTTTGTCGCCGCTGGCGATGATCATTACTTCTTTGGCGTCCATAATGGTGGCGATGCCGATGGTCAGGACGTTTCTCGGCACCAGATCGGTATTGTCGTCAAAAAAGCGTGCGTTAGCTTTGACGGTATTTTTGTTCAGGGTTTTTACCCGGGTGCGGGAAGCAAGGGAAGAGCCAGGTTCATTAAAGGCGATGTGGCCGTCTTCGCCGACTCCGCCGATCAGGAGGTCTATTCCTCCGTAACTGCGGATCAGTTTTTCATAAGACGTGCATTCTTTGGCAAAATCCGTCGTTTGTCCGTTCAAAAGATGAACGTTGCTTTTTTTGACGTCGATATGGTCAAAAAAGTTTTTCCACAGGAAATGGTGGTAACTTTGCTCGTCTTCGGGACTTAAACCGACATATTCGTCCATGTTGAAAATGACGACGTTTTGAAACGAGAGTTTGCCTTTGCGGAACATACCGATCAGGCGTTCAAACATGCCGAGCGGCGAACTGCCGGCAGGAATGGCCATGACGAAAGGTTTGCTTTTCGTCGGGCGCGCGGCCTTGATTTTATAGGCGACGTAATCGGCGACCCACTGCGAACATTGCTCGTAATCGGGAGAAATAATCAGTCTCATGGGTAAATATCCTTTTTACTTTATTATTAATTTGATTATATTAATATGAAACATAAAAATAAAGAAAAGGTAAATGCTCATGTTTAATTGGTTTGCTCCCAAGGTTTTTAATCAGGGATATTTGCCTGAGGAAGACGGACATCAGGTGTTTTTTATGGAAGCCGGCAGCAAAGACGGTCAGCCGGTGCTGGTTTTTCACGGCGGGCCGGGCGGCGCTTCCCGCCTTCATCATGCAGAGGCTTTTGACCGCCGCAGGTTCCGTATCATCTTTTTTGATCAGCGCGGGTGCGGTCGTTCGCAGCCGTCGGGAGAAACCACGCACAACACCACCGCCGACCTTTTGCACGACGCTGCCCGTCTGCTTGATTTTCTGGATATAAAGGAAAAGGTTATTTTGCTCGGCGGTTCCTGGGGGGCGACGCTGGCGCTTCTGTTTGCCGAAAAATATCCCGAGCGGGTGAAGGCGCTGCTGCTTTCAAAAATTTTTCTTGCCGACGAAATCTCCGCCGGCTGGATGGATGACGTCAGCGGCTGGTTTTATCCCGACGTGATGGACAAACTGCGCCGCAACATGCCGGAAAATGGGCATCTGCCGGAGTTTTACGCCGAGATGGTCAATTCCCGCAATCTCTCCGATCAGGTTAAGGCTGCTTCCCTTTACGGCAATTACGAGCGGGTGCTGGGGCAGCTGGTGCCCGTTTTTGAGAAAAAGGAAGTAACTCAGGACGATGTCAATTCGGCGAGGATTTTTATCAATTATGCGGCAGCGGGGTTTATGCTCAAAGACGACCAGATTATGAACAATGTCGAGCGCATCAGGGAACTGCCGGCGCTGATCGTTCACAACCGTCTGGATATGGTCTGTCCGTTGATCGGTGCTTGGCGCCTGCATAAGGCGCTGCCGGCGTCAAAACTGGTAATTGTGCCGGAAAAAGGACATGTCGGACCGTTGATGGCCCGTACTTTGAAGAAGGAAATCCGCCGTTTTCTCAAAATTTAGTTCTTGCGGCGGGGATGAAATTCGAGCGCCAGCGAGTTGATGCAGAAACGGCTGCCAGTGAGGGTGGGGCCGTCGTCAAACACATGTCCTAGATGCGAATGGCAGTTGGCGCAGCAGACTTCGGTGCGGCTCATGCCGTAGCTGTAGTCGGGAACCATTCTGACGCTGCCGGGAATGGCGGCGTCAAAACTCGGCCATCCGCAGCCGCAGTCGAATTTCTGTTCGGAAGTGAACAAAGGGTTGCCGCAGCCGGCGCAGACGTAGGTGCCTTCTTCGTTAAACTGGTAATATTTGCCGGAAAAGGCGGGTTCGGTGGCCCGATGCCGCAAAATATTGTATTGTTCCGCCGTTAAAACGCGATTTTTTTGCATTGACAGCTCCGTTTGATGATTGAAGGTTCTGTTTAAATAAGCGCGCCGACGGAAAATTTCCACCGGCAGCGTTGATTTTAATCGTCATTTTTTTATTTCGGCCTTTGACCGGCGCTTATTTGATTTTTCTCGTCCATTTGCGGCGCAGAGCCTTGAAGCGGGCTTTAAACAACATTCCGGAAAAGCCGGCGAAGGTTTTGAACTGCCTGTAGTAGTCGTTGTCGGCAAAATATTGCGCCGCAACCACGTTTTTGATAATGAAGGCAACCGCTGCCTTTTTGTTTTTCGGCGCGTTTTGTTCAATGAATTCGACAATCATGCGGCTGATGGTCAGACTGTCGTTTTTCCGCTTTTCCGCTTTTCGCGGATCGTGGGTGAGGGAAGAAGGCATCATGATGTAATGATAACGGGTGTCGTCGATGACGGCGAGTCTGGCGCAGCAATGCAGGCAGCGGATGATGAAGAAATTGTCTTCGGCAATCAGCCCGGCCGGGAACTCCAGTTTGTGCTCGCGCAGAAAATCCGTTTGATAGAGCTTGTTCCAGCAGCTGCCGTTTTTGACCGCCTTCAGTTTGTCGGCGAAGTCGGTGCAGATGCCGGGGCGGCCGGCCCAGATTTTGGTTTTGTCCGGCCATTCGACGGAAGTGGCTGCGGTGACGACTTCGGCATCGTTTGCAACTGCCGCGCGGTGGAGCTTTTCGTAAAAATCGGGATCGACGAAATCGTCTGAATCGATAAAGCCGATATATTTGCCGCGGGCAATTTCCATGCCGCGGTTGCGGGTGAGGCTGATGCCAAGGTTTTGTTCGTTATTGACCAGGAGAATCCTCGGGTCATTGATTTTTTTGACGGTTTGTGCCGTGTTGTCAGTCGAAGCGTCGTTGATGCAGATGATTTCGAGGTTTTTGTATGTCTGTTTAATGAGGCTGTTCAGGCAGCGCTCAATGAAGGTTTCCGCATTGTAGGCCGGAACGATGACGCTGATGAGGTCGTTCATTTTTTTCTCCGTCGGGTGAAAAGTTTATCCGTATAATGCGTCAAGTATAACCGCCGATCCCGTAAATACAAGCGCTTTTTCTTCTGCCGATTGTTAAGACAGTTGTGAACAGAAGCGGCAATTTTCTTGATTTGTCAATGTCAGGGAGTAATATGTCAGACATAAGCAGGACTAACTTTGAGGAATTTAAAAATGAAAGGCATTATTCTGGCCGGCGGGAGCGGTTCCCGCCTGTATCCTCTGACCAACGTTATCAGCAAACAGCTGTTGCCGGTCTATGACAAGCCGATGATTTATTATCCGCTTTCCACCCTGATGCTGTTCGGCATCCGCGAAATTCTGATTATTTCGACCCCGCAGGATACGCCGAACATAGAAAAACTTTTCGGCGACGGTTCCCGGCTGGGGCTGAAGCTTTCTTACAAGGTGCAGGAAGAGCCGAAGGGCATTGCCCAGGCCTTTACCATCGGCGCGGACTTTATCGGCAGTGACGACGTCTGCCTGATTTTGGGCGACAATATTTTTTATATGGGCGAGCAGCAACGCCTGTTTGAACGGGAAATAGCCAACAACCCCGGCGGCACCGTGTTCGGTTATCATGTGTCGGATCCGCAGCGTTTCGGCGTGGTCGAGTTTGACAAGAATTTCAAAGCGGTATCGATTGAGGAAAAGCCCAAACAGCCGAAATCAAACTATGCGGTGGTCGGTCTTTACTTCTACAAATCCGATGTGGTGGAAAAAGCCCGGAACCTCAAGCCATCTGCCCGCGGAGAGCTGGAGATTACCGATTTGAACCGGCTTTATCTGGAAGAGGGGCGCTTAAACGTGCTGCCGATGAAGCGCGGCAACGCCTGGCTGGACGCGGGAACGCCGCAGTCGCTTTTGGAAGCGTCGAATTTTATCGGCATTATCGAGAAACGGCAGGATTTGAAAATCGCCTGTATCGAGGAAATTGCCTACCGCCAAGGTTTCATTTCTTCCGAAGAACTGCTGGCGCTGATCGACGGGCTGAAAGACGGCGTGGATTACAAAGCTTATCTCAAACGTGTTTACGAGGACTATCATGAAGGTTTCTAAAACGGCAATCGACGGGGTTTTTATCATTGAACCTCAGGTCTTTGAAGATGCCCGCGGCTATTTTTTCGAAAGCTGGAACAAAGTGAAGCTGAAAGAGCAGGGAATTGACTATGATTTTATTCAGGACAACCAGTCGAAATCCTGTTTCGGCACCATCCGCGGCATTCACTTTCAAAAGGGCGAATTTGCTCAGGCCAAACTGGTGCGGGTTCTGGAAGGAACGGTGCTGGACGTGGCAGTCGATCTGCGTCCCGGATCTTCGACTTTCGGCCGGCACGTGGCGATCGAACTGTCGGCGGAAAACAAAAAACAACTGATGATTCCGCGCGGGTTCGGTCACGGCTTTTCGGTGCTCACCCCCTCTGCCGTGTTTGCCTACAAATGCGACAACGTATACTGCAAAAAGGCCGAAGGCGGGCTGCTTTACAATGACCCGGCTCTGGGCATTGACTGGAAAATAGACACCGACAAGGCGGTTCTTTCGGAAAAGGACCGGCACAATCCGCTGTTAAAGGAGATTACATGTATTTAGTAACCGGAAGCAACGGCCAGCTCGGCAGCGAACTGAAAAAGCTGCTCGGCGACAAGGCCGATTATACCGACCGCAATCTGCTTGACATTACCAACCCGGAGGCGGTGCGGCTGGTGGTCAACCCCGAACGTTATCAGGCAGTGATCAACTGTGCGGCTTATACGGCGGTGGATAAGGCGGAAGACGATGCTGAAACGGCGGCCAGAATCAACATCGAGGGGCCGGCCAACCTGGCGGTCAGCGGCGTGCCGCTTATTCATATTTCGACCGATTACGTGTTTGACGGCAAAAACTATGTTCCCTATATCGAAACCGATCCCGCACGGCCGAAGTCGGTTTACGGCTGTACCAAGTTTGAAGGGGAAAAAATCGTGATGTCGCGGGCGGATACGGCTGTTATCATCCGCACTTCCTGGCTTTATTCCGAATACGGCAGCAACTTTGTCAAGACCATGCGCCGTCTGGGCAAGGAACGCGGCATGCTGAAGGTGATTTTCGACCAGGTCGGCACCCCGACCTATGCCGGCGACCTGGCGGCGGCGATCGTACACATTCTGCCGCAGATCAGACCGGGAATGAAAAGCGTTTATCATTTTTCCAACGAAGGCGTCTGCTCGTGGTATGATTTTGCCAGGGCAATTATTGAAATGTCCGGCCTTTCCTGCGACATCCGGCCGATCGAGAGCTGGGAATATCCGTCAAAAGCGGCCAGGCCGCCGTATTCGGTCTTAAACAAGGCAAAGATCAAAAAAGATTTCGGCATCCGCATCCGCCACTGGCGCGATGCTTTGAGGGAATGTATTGACAATTTGGAGGAAAACAACTTATGAAAACCGTTCTCGTTACCGGCGGCGCCGGTTTTATCGGCTCGAATTTTGTGCCTTACTGGGTGGAAAAACATCCCGATTATATGATTATTAACCTTGACAGGCTGACCTATGCCGGCAACCTTGCCAACCTCAAGGAATGCGAAGGAGCGCCAAATTACAGGTTTATCAGGGGCGATATCTGCGATGCGGAACTGGTAGCCCGTCTGTTTAAGGAGTATGACATTCGCGGGGTGGTGCATTTTGCCGCCGAAAGCCATGTCGACAATTCGATCAGCGGACCGCGGGCTTTTATCGAAACCAATCTGGTAGGCACTTTTACTTTGCTTGATGCCGCCCGTAACCATTGGATGGAAGGGCCGCACAAGGTAAAACCCGGGTATGAGGACTGCCGCTTCCACCATATTTCGACCGACGAAGTTTACGGTGCTCTGGGGGAAACCGGATTTTTCAGCGAAACTACGCCCTATGATCCGAGTTCGCCGTATTCTGCTTCCAAGGCCGGGTCAGACATGCTGGCGCGTGCCTATCACCGCACTTTCGGCTTAAACGTAACCGTGTCCAACTGTTCCAACAACTATGGTCCGAAACAGCATCCGGAAAAGTTGATCCCGAAGATTGTTTCCAATGCACTGGCGGGGAAAGAAATCCCGATTTACGGCGACGGCAAGAACGTTCGCGACTGGCTTTACGTGCTGGATCACTGCAAGGCGATCGACCTGATCTTTCACCGCGGCAGAAGCGGAGAAACCTATAATGTCGGCGGTCACAACGAAAAGAACAATCTGGAAATCGTCGATGCCATCTGCTCGATTTTGGACGAACGCCGGCCGCGGGCAGACGGAAAGTCTTATAAGGAACAGGTGGTGTTTGTTAAAGACCGTCCGGGACATGACCGCCGCTATGCCATCAATGCCGATAAACTTTCTTCCGAACTGGGGTGGAAAGCCGACGAAAACTTTGCCGGCGGCATTGTCAAAACCGTTGACTGGTATCTTGACAATCTGAATTTATAAAGGAAAGGCAAAATGCGCAAATACGGCTTCAAGCTGTTTTCCACCAATCTGCAAAACAATCCGGCGTTTGTCGACGAGGCGGCGGCGTTTGTCCGTGCCAACCATAAGGAAATGTTTATCGAGCTGATGGTGGTGCCGACGACGCCGGCGGAAGACTGGGACGTTTTCCGCGATAAATTCGCCGGGCTGGAAGTGACCGTTCATGCGCCGCACAATACCATGAACTTTGATACCGGTTATCGGGAACGTTTTGAAAGTAACGCAAAGATCCTCGAAGCCGCGCGGCGGGCCGCCGATTTGTTTGATGCGAAAGTTATCGTCGTTCATGCCGGCGGCGGCGGGGAGCGGGTCAATCTGGAAGAAACGGCGCGGCAGTTTCGTTTGTTCAACGATCCGCGGATCGTGATCGAAAACCTGCCTTATGAAGCCGAAGGCGTTGAAGGCGTCATGCACGGAACCACGCCGGAACAGATAAAATATGTAATGGATTATGCCGGCTGCGGCTTCTGCTTTGACTTTTCCCATGCCGTCTGCGCCGCCAATTCGCTCGGGCTGGATCTTGAAAAACAGTTGTCGGGGTTTTATAAATTAAGCCCGACGGTTTATCATCTGTGTGACGGCGATATCAACGGAACCGAGGACTGTCATATGCATTACGGCGAAGGCAGTTTTCCGCTGAAGACGTTTTTGCAAAAATATGTGGCGGCAGACGCCATGATTACGATGGAAACCGGAATGGGAATGCCGAAAGACGCTTCCGCCTGGATAAAGGATTTTGCCTATCTGCATCAATTACAAGAATTATAAGGAGAATATTATGCCGTTTCTGAAAGTTTATTCCAATGCCGAACTGAAGGACAAAAACGCCGCGCAGTTTGTCGAGCGTGCGTCCGAACTGATTGCAGCCAAACTCGGCAAGCCGATCGGTTACGTGGTCGTCAGCCTGGCGCAGGAAAAGACGATGGCCTTCGGCGGCAGCGCGGAAAACAAAGGCGTGCTGGCCTACATGGATTCGATCGGTTTTAACGACAAGGAAGGCCTGATCAAACTGTTGACTGAATTTTTCTATGAAAGGTTTGAAAAAGTCGAACTGTATAATATCAACATTGTTACGACTTCTCTGCCGGCTTCTGAAGTGGCGATTGCCGGACGTTTTCTCGGATGATGACGATGATTGTCGAAGCCAAAGCCGGCGACGGCGGTTTGGTCGCGGCTTTGGCGCACCGGCTGTGGCCGTATGACAATGAGGAAGATTTGCGGATATTGTATGAACGGCTGCTGTCGGCAACCGAAAACGGAGCCGTGTTTTTGGCTTTCGACGACAAACGGGCCGTCGATTTTGCCCAATGTCAGCTGCGGCGGGATTATGTGGAAGGCGCCAAGAGTTCTCCCGTCGGCTATCTGGAAGGCATATGGGTGGAACCGGCTTTTCGCGGGCAGGGCGTTGCCGGCCGTTTGCTGCAAAAATGTCAGGAATGGGCCAAGGAAAAAGGATGCGCCGAATTTGCTTCTGATTGTGAAATTCACAATTCGGAAAGTTTGTCGTTTCACTTGCAAAACGGTTTTCGGGAAGCCAACCGGATCATTTGCCTGATTAAACGAATTTGATCCGAGATTGGTTGTCCGAATATAAAAATTTTCCCGGAATTTTCCAGGGAGTTTTTTAATGTTTTCTTGCCGCCTCACGGAATTTTTCCGCAACGAAACGCTATGGGACTTTCCGGCAACGAAACTTTCCTTTGCGGAATTACCTCTTACGTTTTTCCGTTTTCCTTTGTGAGGATTTCCCGTTTTCCCTTGCGTGGATGTTCCGTCCTTTTCTCCTCGGGGTTTCTCCGTCCTTCTTAGTGAGGTTTCCCGTCCCTTTCTCCTCAGGCTTTCTGTCAGGCATGCAACAAAAAAACTCCCGGAGTTGTCCGGGAGTTT